>JAZBNZ010000126.1:0-11896 GCA_036350895.1 Woeseiaceae bacterium | reverse complement strand
GGGATCGGCTCGCATCCGTCGCGTGGCCTCAAGAAGGGCGTCGTCGTCAACATCGAGTCGACGGTGCATTCGATACAGCGTGCGGTGGAAGAGGCCGAGCTGATGGCTGGCTGTGACATCCACTCGGTGTACACGGGGATCGCGGGCAGCCACGTGCGCAGCCTGAATTCCCACGGCATCGTCGCCATCCGCGACAAGGAGGTATCGCCGGGAGACGTCGACCGTGTGATCGACGCGGCGCGCGCCGTCGCGATACCTGCCGATCAGAAGATACTGCATATCCTGCCGCAGGAGTTCCTGATCGATAACCAGGAAGGCATCCGCGAGCCGGTGGGCATGTCGGGCGTCCGCCTCGAGGCGAAGGTCCACATGGTGACCGGTGCCGAGAGTGCGGCGCAAAACATCGTGAAGTGTGTCCAGCGCTGCGGTCTCGAGGTCGACGACATCGTGCTCGAGCAGCTCGCGTCGAGCTACTCGGTACTGACCGACGACGAGAAGGAACTCGGTTCCTGCATCGTCGACATCGGCGGCGGCACCACCGACATCGCGGTCTTCCTCGGCGGCGCGATCCAGCACACGGCGGTCATCCCGATTGCCGGCGACCAGGTCACGAACGACATCGCGGTCTCGATGCGTACGCCGACCCAGTACGCCGAGGAGATCAAGATCAAGTACGCCTGCGCGCTGTCGCAGCTCGCGAACCCGGACGAGACGATCGAGGTGCCGAGTGTCGGCGAGCGGCCGCCGCGCCGACTGGCACGGCAGACGCTGGCCGAGATTGTCGAGCCGCGCTACGAGGAGCTGTTCGGGCTCGTCCGCGACGAACTGCGGCGCAGCGGCTTCGAGGAGCTCATTGCCGCCGGCATCGTGATCACCGGCGGCAGCGCCAAGATGGAAGGCGCCGTCGAACTGGCCGAGGAAGTATTCCACACGCCGGTGCGGCTCGGCTCGCCGCAGTATGTCGAAGGGCTGAAGGAGGTCGTGCGCAACCCGATCCACGCGACCGGGGTCGGGCTGCTGCTGTACGGCTACGAAAACATGGCGCGCCGTGACGGCAAGTCCACCCCGATCGGGGGTGGCCTCGGCGACGTCTGGCAACGAATGAAGGCCTGGTTCTCGGGACAGTTCTAGGGAACCGGCAAAGGTTTGCGCCGGCAATTGCGGGCGCTGGAAAAGACGGGCTGGTGAGGGCCCACAATGAAACACAGCGGAGGTAACACATGTTTGAATTAATGGACGCGCATAGCCAAAGCGCCGTGATCAAGGTGATCGGTGTTGGCGGCGGGGGCGGCAACGCCGTCGCGCACATGGTCGACTCGGGAATCGAGGGCGTGGAATTCATCTGCGCCAATACCGATTCGCAGGCACTCAAGGGTTCCAGCGTGCGCAAGTCGCTGCAGATCGGCTGCAACATCACGAAGGGTCTGGGCGCCGGTGCCAATCCCGACGTCGGTCGCCAGGCGGCCATGGAGGACCGCGATCGGATCCTCGAGGCCATCGAGGGGGCGGACATGCTCTTTATCACCGCCGGCATGGGCGGCGGTACCGGAACCGGCGCGACCCCCGTCGTCGCGCAGGTCGCCAAGGAACTCGGCATACTGACCGTGGCCGTCGTCACCAAGCCGTTCACGATGGAGGGTGGCAAGCGGATGATGATCGCGGAACACGGCATCGCCGAACTCGGCAAGTACGTCGACTCGCTGATCACGATTCCGAACGAAAAGCTGCTGACGGTGCTCGGTGGTGAAACCACCCTGCTCGACGCCTTCAAGTCGGCCAACCAGGTGCTGCAGGGCGCGGTGCAGGGCATCGCGGAGCTGATCACCCGGCCGGGGCTGATCAACGTCGACTTCGCCGACGTCCGCACGGTCATGGCCGAGATGGGCATGGCGATGATGGGATCCGGCTCGTCGTCCGGCGAAGACCGCGCGCGCGAGGCGGCTGAGGCGGCCGTGTCGAGCCCGCTGCTCGAGGACATCAACCTCGCCGGCGCCAACGGCATTCTCGTCAACGTTACTGCCGGAATGGATCTGTCGATCGGTGAGTTCCAGGAAGTCGGCAACACGGTGAAGGAGTTCGCGTCCGACGACGCCACCGTGGTCGTCGGCACGGTTATCGATCCCGAGATGACGGATCGCATTCGTGTCACGGTCGTTGCGACCGGTCTCGGTCAAAGTGCCGTCCAGGCCGAGGCGCCGATGCGCATCGTCCGGCGTCCGGCGGTCAATGCCGAACCGAACTACACCGGGCTCGACAAGCCGACGGTACAAAGACAACGTGCGGTTGGAGATGGTCTCGAGGACGTCGGACTGCAGGAAGAGCTGCTCGACATTCCTGCGTTCCTGCGCCGACAGGCCGACTGAGCGAATCCGGCAGGCCCGGGAGCGAACCGCACGGTTCGGACTCACCAAGGCTCCCGCGCTACCTCCGCAGCGCCGACCCGGGGATTTCCCCGGGTCGGTGGCCTCGCCGACCCCCGCAGCAGCGGTTTCCGAGGCTTCCGGAATTGTGCTTGTAAGCTACTGAAAAACTTGAAGAGATTTTTTGTCGTGTGCTACTCTTCCGCGCGAATTCGACGCCACAGGCGTGATCGTTTTGCCGCGAGTGTGGTCAAAACACGACACGCACTGCCGACGCTTGGGTCCCTGGCAGTTGAAATTCGAGCGATTAGCCGCACATGCCACCGCATTGCGGCGTATCACGAAGTTGCCGGCGCCAGGCCGGCGCCTGCTTTAAGGAATATTTCACTGTGGCTATGTTGAGACAACGTACGCTCAAGACGGCTATCCGGGCGACCGGTGTCGGCCTGCACACCGGCGAGAAGGTCTATATGACACTTCGCCCGGCGGCCGAGAATGCCGGCATCAACTTCCGACGCGTCGACCTGGACGAGCCTGTGGACGTGCCGGCGGACCCGCTTCTCGTCGGCGAGACGATGCTCGGCACGACGCTGATCAAGGACGACGTCAAGATCGCCACGGTCGAGCACCTGATGTCGGCGCTCGCCGGCCTCGGTATCGACAACCTGCACGTCGACCTCTCGGCGCCCGAAGTGCCGATCATGGACGGCAGCGCCGGTCCCTTCGTGTTCCTGCTGCAATCCGCGGGGATCGAGGAGCAGAACGCGCCGAAGCGCTTTATCCGAATCAAGGAAAAGATCCGCGTCGAGGACGGCGACAAGTGGGCGGAGCTCGTGCCGTTCAACGGTTTCAAGGTCAATTTCGAAATTTCGTTCAACCATCCCGTGTTCAACAAGCTGGATCGCAGCGCCACGATCGACTTTTCGTCGACGTCTTTCCTGAAGGAAGTGAGCCGCGCCCGGACCTTCTGTTTCCTGCGGGATGTCGAGGCACTGCGCGAGCGGAATCTTACGCTGGGCGGTTCGATGGACAACGCGATCGTCCTCGATGACTACCGCATCCTCAACGAGGACGGCCTCCGTTATTCCAACGAATTCCTGATCCACAAGATCCTCGATGCCATTGGTGACGTCTACCTCCTGGGGCATTCGCTGATCGGTGAATACCGCGCCTACAAGTCGGGGCATGATCTCAACAACCGTCTGCTGCGGGCTCTGCTGGCCGAGGAATCGGCCTGGGAAGAGGTGACCTTCGAAGACGATCGCAAGGCCCCGATCAGCTACGCGACGCCTGCCTACGCCTGATCCGTTCGCCCGACCCTGACGTTTACGCCGCTGATCTCGACGCCGGCCTGGCGGGCCGCGGCCTCGAGTCGCTCCGTTTCGAAACGGAGCCGGGACGCCCAGGCGCTGGACGATACCCGCAGGCAAAGGACCCGGTCGTCGCCGACACTCGCAGACAGGATCGCCGACGCCATCTCGGCGGGCAGCGCTTCACTGAGATCCGCCGTCAGCCGCCCGATCTCGGCGGAGCGCTTCAGCGACTTCGCTAACTCCGCATTATTGCTCGGGTTTAACAGGTTTCCGATGTGTTTGGAGGCCATTGCAAACTGTGATCGAGTTGGCGTTTCCGGACCGGCTTGAGTGACCGGGATCACTGTTCCCGAGACGCTTTCTTGTAAAAAAAGCCGGCATTATGCATATTGACGACCTCGACAAGGGCAACCCACGCTGAAAAGCGAGGGGCGCAAATCCACCGGTCTAAGGGATCCGGGTATCAGACGGACCTAGGGCAGCGGGGCTACCGAAGTGAAGATCGCCAGCAAATACCGTAGTATACGCCGTTGCCGCGAGGGGCGGGTGGTCACCAGGGACGGGTTCGACCAATCCGACAACAATAAATCGAAACCAGCGCACGCGGGGCTCGTTCGATGAACATCCTGATTTTTTCCAAGGGTCGTGCGCGGCCCAGACAACTCGATTTGTCCGGCGGAATCGTCGGTCTCTTCGCCGTGCTGGCCGTCACGGTCGTCACGGTGGCGGGTTTCGCGGGCGGCTACTGGTATTCGACGGTCACCGGCTCGGGCGTCAGCAACAGCGAACTCGCGCGCTTCATGGCAGAGATCGACGCGCAGCGCGCCGATATCGAGACCATCCGCCAGCAGGAAGAGGATACGCTCGACGCGATGTCCTTGAGACTGGCCCAACTGAACGCGAGGATCATCCGGCTGGACGCACTCGGCCGACGGCTGACCGACATGGCCGACATCAACGACGGCGAATTCGATTTCGATTCCAGCCCGGCGATGGGTGGCCCCGAAGAGCCGATGCAGTCCGGTTCGGTGGAAGTGCCCGAACTCGTCGAGGCGATGGCCGCTCTCGACCGTGATCTCGACAATCGCGAGGCCCAGCTCAGCGTCCTCGAAGGCGTACTGATGCATCAGAACCTCGAGGATCGTGTCTACCCGCAGGGACGGCCCGTCGGCTCCGGCTGGATCTCGTCCTACTTCGGGAAGCGGACCGACCCGTTCACCGGTAAGCCCGCGAATCACACCGGTATCGACTTTGCCGGCAAGCTCGGCGACGAGATCGTCGCGGTCGCCGACGGCGTCGTCACGTGGTCGGGCGATCGCTACGGCTACGGGATCATGGTCGAAATCAATCATGGCAACGGCTACACGACCCGCTACGCGCACAACAGCGAGAACCTGGTCGAGGTCGGTGAAGAGATTCGCAAGGGCCAGGTCGTCGCGCGAATGGGCGAGACCGGCCGCGCGACCGGCCCCAATCTGCACTTCGAAGTCGTCCGCAATGGCCGCCGGGTGAATCCCGTCAATTTCATTCGCGAATCCGGCAAATAGACCCGGACCGGCGCCTGCACCGGGTGCCGCCTGAACTCGCGCGCCCGTATCGGTCCAAGCAAAAGCTTGGCTTTACCGAAATCGGCCTCAAATCCCCGATTCCGCATACTAATGTCGGCGGATTTTTCCTAGAATACACGGCTTTGCGCGGCCCAGGCCCGACCCACAGGAGTCATACGTGGCAAAATTCCTAACCCGTCTGTTCGGCAGTCGAAACCAGCGCCTGTTGGGCCAGTACGGCAAGACGGTCAAGAAGATCAATGCCTTCGAGGAGAGCATCCAGGCGCTGTCCGACGAAGAAATTCGCGCAAAGACCGACGAGTTCCGCGGCCGCTACGCCAACGGCGAAACGCTGGACGACCTCCTGCCGGAGGCCTTCGCGGTCGCCCGCGAGGCTGCTTTCCGGGCCCTCGGCCTGCGGCCGTTCGACGTCCAGCTGATCGGCGGGATGGTGCTCAACGATGGCAATATTGCCGAAATGCGGACCGGTGAGGGCAAGACGCTCGTTGCGACCCTGCCCGCGTACCTCAACGCGCTGAGCGGCAGCGCAGTGCACGTCGTGACCGTCAACGAGTATCTCGCGCAGCGTGACGCAGACTGGATGGGGCCGGTCTACGAATTCCTGGGCCTTTCGGTCGGCGTCTCGAAGTCGGGGCAGACACCGGAAGAGAAGCGGGCGGCTTACGCGGCGGATATAACTTACGCCACCAACAACGAACTCGGATTCGATTACCTCCGGGACAACCTGGCATTCTCGCTCGAAGACAAGGTCTTGCGGGATCTCGGTTTCGCGATCGTGGACGAGGTCGATTCGATACTGATCGATGAGGCCCGGACGCCGCTGATCATCTCTGGTCCTGCGGAGACGAGCACGGAACTGTACGCGAAGATCAACAAGCTGATCCCCTCGCTGACGGCGCACGACGAACCGGCGGAGCCAGCCAACTGGGACATCAGCGCGAAGCGTGTCGCCGTGGTCGACGAGGCGGGTGAGCCCGTGGCGGCCGAGGGCGACGACGGCAACGAGATGCCGCTCGAGGCTGCGGTCGAACTCGCCGAGCGTCACCAGGGTGACCTGGTCATGGTCGACAACGAGAATGCCGTGCCAACCTGCCGCATCGTGCCCCGCGGCGACTACACGATCGATGAGAAAGCGAAGCAGGCGCACCTGACCGAGGAAGGGCAGGAGAAGGTCGAGCAGCTGATGATCCAGGCCGGCGTGCTCGACGCGGGTGAGAGTCTCTACGACGCAGGTAACATCCGGCTTTTGCACCACCTCAATGCCGCGCTGCGCGCGCACGCGATTTACAAGCGGGACGTCGAATACGTCGTCAAGGACGGCGAGATCGTCATCGTCGACGAGTTCACGGGACGGACGATGCCGGGCCGTCGCTGGTCCGACGGCCTGCACCAGGCGATCGAGGCGAAGGAGGGCGTCGCGATCAAGCAGGAAAACCAGACGGTTGCCTCGATCACCTTCCAGAACTACTTCCGGCTGTACGACAAGCTCTCCGGGATGACCGGTACAGCCGATACCGAGGCCTTCGAATTCCAGCAGATCTACGGTCTCGAGGTGGTCGTGATCCCGACCCACAAGCCGATGATCCGGGACGACATGCCGGACCTCGTCTACCTGACCGAGAAGGACAAGTTCGAGGCGATCATCGAAGACATCCTCGACTGCAAGGAACGTGGCCAGCCCGTACTGGTCGGCACAACCTCGATCGAGACCTCGGAACAGCTTTCCAACCTCCTGCGGAAACGCAAAATCCCGCACGAGGTGCTGAACGCCAAGCAGCACGAGCGTGAGGCACATATCGTCCAGCACGCCGGCAGTCCGGGCACGGTGACGATCGCCACGAACATGGCGGGTCGAGGCACCGATATCGTCCTGGGCGGCAGCCTGGACGCCGATCTCGACGCAGCCGGCGAGGGTGCCGACGAAGAGCAGCTCCGCGAGAAGTGGCAGGAGCGGCACCAGGCGGTGCTCGACGCTGGCGGGCTGCACATCATCGGCACCGAGCGCCACGAGTCACGCCGCATCGACAACCAGCTGCGGGGACGCAGCGGCCGCCAGGGAGATCCCGGTTCGTCCCGTTTCTACCTGTCGATGGAGGATTCGCTGATGCGTATCTTCGGCGACCCCGAGCGGACCAAGTCGCTGCTCGCCCGCGCCGGGATGCGCGAGGGCGAGGCGATCGAGTCCAAGCTGTTGTCGCGGCAGATCGAACGGGCCCAGCGCAAGGTCGAAGCGCACAACTTCGATATCCGCAAGAACCTGCTGGAATACGACGACGTGGCGAACGACCAGCGCAAGGTCGTTTATCACCAGCGCAGCGAACTCATGGAGGCCGATGAGGTCGGCGATTCCATCGAGGCGATCCGCGAAGAGGTCATTGCCAACGAAGTGGCCCTGCATATCCCGCCGGACAGTCTCGAGGAGCAGTGGGATCCGGAGGGCCTCACGAAGGCGCTCGACTCGGACTTCGGCGTGCACGTCGACGTCGCGAAGCTGATTGCCAAGGACAAGACGATCACCGCCGGCGGCATCACCGAGCGCTGTATCGAGGCGGCCAACGAGGCCTACGCTGCGAAAGAGGCCGAGGTCGGCAGCGACTTGCTGCGCAACGTCGAGAAACAGGTGATGCTGCGGCAGCTCGACTTCCACTGGAAGGAGCACCTGGCGGCGATGGATCACCTGCGGCAGGGCATCGGGCTCCGGTCCTACGAGCAGAAGAATCCCAAGCAGGAATACAAGCGCGAAGCCTTCGAGATGTTCGGCGGGCTGCTGGAGCAGGTCAAGCACGACACGATCAGCATCCTCTCCCGCATCCGCATCCAGAGCGAGCAGGATCTGGCGGAGATGCAGCGGCAGCGGCAAGAAGCCGAGGCGCTGAAGTTCCGGCATGCCGAAGCGTCGGCACTGGGGGGGCAGCAGGCTGCCGCCCAGGGTGGCGGTCAGCGGGTCGCCGCCGCCGGAGCAGGGGGCGGCCAGGCGCCGTCGGCAGCGCCGCCGGAGACGCCGGTGCAGCCTTTCGTCCGCGACGGTCGCAAGGTCGGCCGTAACGAACCGTGTCCCTGCGGATCAGGCAAGAAATTCAAGCAGTGCCACGGCAGGCTCGGTTGAGACGCATCGCCGTCGTCGCGGGCATCCTGCGCAACGAACACGACGAAGTCCTGATCGCCGAGCGCGTGGGCGACGGGCCCTTCCACGGTCTGTGGGAGTTTCCGGGGGGCAAGATCAGCGAGCGCGAAGCCCCGCCGGCGGCGCTCAGCCGCGAACTCGAAGAGGAAATCGGCATTACCGTCGTCGAAAGCCGGCACTTCCTGTCGCTCAGGCACGATTACGACGACCGCCGGGTCGGTATCGATTTCTTCCTGGTGGAACGCTGGGAAAAGGAGCCGCAGGGACTGGAGGGTCAGCAGCTCCGGTGGGTGGCGATCGCCGAGTTGTCCGCGGAGGAACTCCTGCCGGCCGACGCCCCCGTCGTCGATGCACTGCGCGCGCTCTGACCCCGAGTCCTAACGATCAGCAAATGCTGAGCTGAAACCTGACGTCGTCCGTCGTCTGTACGGCCCGCGCTTCGACGGTCTGCCACTCGAGGAAACGCACGGTGAACCGGTGCTGGCTGCCGCTGATCTCCGGAAACAGCGTGCTGCCGGCGTTGATGCCGATGCGCAGCAGTCGGCACTGCTCGCCTTTCTGCACGCTGTGCTGGTACATCCCGCGCGTCGCGACCTGCTTGCTCGGCTTCGCCGATTCACGAATCAGCCACAGCAATTCCAGCACCGCGTCGCACAGCGGACGAATGGCGCTCGTCCACGCGTCGAGATCCTGCCTGCGACGCTCGTAGGACTGGCGCAGCCAGTGGCTGTAGACGGGCAGGTCGAACTCGCAGGTGCCGCCCGGAATGGCGCTGCGGTGCTTCACCGCGCTCAGGAACTCGCTGTCCTTCAGGGGCTGCAGGTAGTTCGTTCCTGCCTCGACCAGGCCCTTGCGGATGTCGGCCAGGTTCGCGAGCAGCGCCTCGAGGCGGCCGCGGTCGACGTCGGGCAGGCGAATGAATCGCTCCAGCACCGCGAGCTGGTGATCGAGTTCCTTCTGCACGTCGCTGCGGACGTCGCCCCGCGAGAGTATGGCGAGGATATCGAGTAGCGTGGCGATCGTCGCGCGGCTGGCCCAGTCCGATTCGCTGTCGGCGTTGTAGAGGAGCTGCTGGTACAGGAATTCGAGTCGCATGAACGTGCGCATGCGTTCGATCAGCGGCTGCTCGTAATAGGTCGTTCCTTTGCCGGGTTCCGCGAATAGTTTGCCAGCGGGATTTGCCATGCGACTATTCTGCGCCCTGTCGACAGGCAGGGCAAATTCCCCTGTCTAGTCGCGGTTCTGCGACAGGCGCACGTAGTTTTCGTGCAGTTGCGAGGCCCTGGACTCGAGTTCCTCGAGTGAACCGTCGTTGACGATGACGTCGTCGGCGATCGCGAGGCGCTCCTCCCGGCTCGCCTGTGCGGCGAGGATGCGCCGCGCCTGCTCCTCGGACTCCGCGTCGCGGTCCAGCAGCCGCTCGACCTGGGTGGCTTCGTCGCAGTCGACGACGAGCACGCGGTCGACGAGGGCTACGAGCGAGGAGCCCGTCAACAGCGGCACGACGATGACCTGGTAGGGACCTTCGAGCGAGGCCGCCTGGCTGATCGTCGCGTCCCGGATTCGCGGGTGCAGGATATGCTCGAGCCGCTCACGGTCCCGCGGACTGGCGAAGATGCGTTCCCTGAGCCGGCGCCGGTCCAGGGTGCCGTCGTCTTCGAAGACGTCGTCACCGAACGCGTCGCGGATCTCGTCGAGCGCGGGCTGACCCGGTTCGACGACCTCGCGTGCCACGACATCGGTGTCGATGATCTGGGCGCCGAGGTTGGCGAGTATGTCCGCGACCGTCGACTTGCCGCTGGCGATGCCGCCGGTCAGGCCGATTCTGAGCACGTCCGGATCGAGTTGCGGGCGCCGGGTCATCAGAACATCAGGTTGACGTAGGCCTGCCGGATTGCGTCGCCGTAGAGCATCGTGATCCAGCCGGCCGCCGCGAGAAACGGTCCGAAGGGCATCGGGATCTTGTGGTCGCGGCCCTTGAAGACCATCAGGAGGATGCCGGTGACGGCACCGACGAGCGCGGACATCATGATGATCGTCGGCAGCGCCTGCCAGCCGAGCCAGGCGCCGAGGGCGGCCAGCAGCTTGAAGTCACCATAGCCCATTCCCTCCTTGCCGGTGAGCAGGCGGAATACCTGGTACACGGTCCAGAAGGTCATATAGCCGGCGACGGCGCCGATGATCGCATTGCGCGGCGAGATGAACAGCGTCGTGGCGCCATCGAGCGGATGGAACAGGCTCATGATGAGGCCGACCCACATCAGCGGCAGGACGATCGAGTCCGGAATCAGCTGGTGGTCGAAATCGATCATCGTGATCGGCACCAGTGCCAGGGTAAAGGCGACGGCCATCAGTGCCTCGATCCCGAAACCGAAGTGCATGGCAACCCAGGCGGACAGGAGCGCGGAGACGAATTCGACAAGGGGGTAGCGCGGCGAGATCGCCGTCCTGCAACCGGCGCAGCGGCCGCCGAGCGCCAGGTAGCTGATAACCGGGATGTTCTGCAATGCCGTGATCGGGTGTCCGCATGCCGGGCAGCGCGAGCGCGGCACGACGAGGTTGAAGGCTTCATCCTGAAGTTCAGCAAGCGGTTCGGCGGCCGGCTGCCGGGCCAGCGCCTCGCACTGTTCGCGCCATTCCCGCTCCATCATGATCGGCAGGCGATGGATCACGACGTTCAGGAAGCTGCCGATGAGGAGCGCAAAGGCGAACACGGCCCCGGCGAAGACCATCGGCGATGCGGCAAACAGTTCCTGCATAAACACTCCCGTTGATGTTCGCAACGAAAAACGGCGTCCGGAGTGTCCTCCGAACGCCGTGATTTTTCAAATGCGCGCCCGTTTCTAGACGACCTGACCCATCTTGAAGATCGGCAGGTACATCGCGACGACCAGGCCGCCGACCATCACGCCGAGGATCGCCATGATCATCGGCTCGAGCAGCGATGACAGGTTGTCGACGGCGTTGTCGACGTCCTCCTCGTAGAAATCCGCCACCTTGGCCGACATCTCGTCGAGCGAACCCGACTCCTCACCGACCGCGATCATCTGGATGACCATGTTCGGGAACAGCTCCGAGTTCTCCATCGACTGCTGCAGGCGCTGCCCGGTCGCGACTTCGTCGCGCATCTGCATCACGCCCTCCTCGTAGACGATGTTGCCGGTGGCGCCGGCGACCGACTCGAGCGCTTCGACCAGCGGCACGCCGGCCGAGAACATCGTCGCCAGCGTGCGCGCGTAGCGCGCGATCGCGGCCTTCTGCATGATCGGGCCGATGACCGGTATCTTGAGGGTCAGCTTATCGAGGAAGTGTCGCATCGGCCGAGAACGCTTCTTGAAGTACAGGAACGCGCCTATGCCGCCGCCGATAGCCACGGCGAGGAAGAAACCTTGCTCGCGGACGAATATGGATAGATCGATCACGAGGCGCGTGAAGGCCGGCAGGTCGGCGCCGAAGCCCTGGAACAGGTCCTCGAAGGCCGGGATCACGAAGATCAGGAGGATCGTCATCACGATGAACGCGACGACGAGG
>JAZBNZ010000125.1:0-41420 GCA_036350895.1 Woeseiaceae bacterium | reverse complement strand
CGGACTGTAGGAGCGGCTCTTCAAGCCGCGACCGCGCCGCACCAGCCTCATGGCACGTTGTCACCGATGCCGAAACGCCGGTGCCAAAGCGCAAACACACACCAGCGACGAATCGCGGACTGTAGGAGCGGCTCTTCAAGCCGCGACCGCGCCGCACCAGCCTCATGGCACGTTGTCACCGATGCCGAAACGCAAGCTCCACAGCGCCGACACCCACCAGCGATGAATCGCGGACTGTAGGAGCGGCTCTTCAAGCCGCGACCGCGCCGCAGCAGGCTCATGGCACGTTGTCGCCGATGCCGAAACGCAGGTTCCACAGCGCAAACACACACCAGCGATGAATCGCGACCGCGCCGGGCGAAGCCGCGTGCTTTACGGCTCACCGGATGCGTCAGGGGTTTTCGACGACGTCCACGTGCGCGCCGCAGTTCCAGCAGGCACCGAACTGGCCTTCGTTCTCCTCGCGGCACTCGCTACATACCCACGGCTGGCTCGGGCTTTCGTCGTAGGCCGTGCCGTCGATCAGCTGCTTCGCACGATCGTAGTCGAGGTCGTTCATGACCCAGAGTTCCGGCCACACCTCGACGAACGGCATGTCGCCCACGATCGAGCCGAGGTGCTGGTTGCGGATTTCGGCCGGTATGCCCTCGCTGGCGAGGATGTTCCTGTAGTGGTTGATCGTGATCAGCGAGGCATGTGTCGTGAGCTTCTTCATGCGCCTCGGAGCGACTCCAGGAATGCGGCGGGATCCTCGCCTTTCTCCAGCACCTCGACGAGTGCCGAGCCCACGACGGCGCCGGCGGCGTGCTTGCCGACGTTGGCCACGTCGGCCGCCGCCCGGATGCCGAAGCCGGCGCAGACCGGCAGCGGTGACAGGCGGGCAACCTTGTCGAGGTAACCGGCGAGATCCTCCGGCAGGCCGCCGTCGCCGCCGGTGATGCCGGTGATCGTCACGGCGTAGACGAAACCGCGTGACGCCTGGCCGAGCTTCTCGAGACGCGCATCGGGCGACGCCGGTGTCACCAGCTGGATCACCCCGAGACCCTCCGCCTCCAGCGCCTCGCGAATCTCGGCGGATTCCTCGAACGGCAGGTCCGGCACGATGAAACCGCAGACCCCGGTATCGCGCGCCCGCCTGGCGAGCTTGTCGTAGCCGAACTGCAGCAGCGGGTTCAGGTAGCCCATCATCACCAGCGGCGCCTCGATCTCGTCCTTGACCGACTCGATCGCATCGAAGATCCAGGCGAGATTGACGCCCTGCTTCAGGGCCTCGAAGCTCGAGCGCTGGATCGTCATGCCGTCGGCCATCGGGTCCGAGAACGGGATGCCGACCTCGACGACGTCGCCGACCTTCGCGACGCTGATCAGTGTCTCGGTAAAGCGCTCACGTTCCGGATAACCCGCCGTGATGAACGGCACCAGCGCCGTGCGACCGGCGTCGTTCGCAGCCCTTATCGCTGCGCTTACTCTCTCATGCGCCTGCATTCGTGCGTACCTTTGCCGGGAATTTGGTCAACGTGGGCATGTCCTTGTCGCCGCGTCCGGAGTTGCCGATCAGGATGCGCTTGCCCTGGTTCTCCTTCGCCCACTCGCGGGCGCCGGCGAACGCGTGCGCGGTCTCGAGTGCCGTCAGTATGCCTTCGAACTCGCAGAGCTCCTCGAGCGCGTCGAGGGCTTCGTCGTCGGTTGCCGATATGTACTTCACCCGGCCGATCGACTGCAGCAGCGCGTGTTCCGGGCCGACACCGGAGTAGTCGAGTCCCGCCGAGACCGAGTGCGTTTCCTGCACCTGGCCATCCGCGTCCTGCAGAATGATCGTGTAGCTGCCCTGCAGCACGCCCGGCGTGCCGGTCGCCAGCGAGGCGGCGTTCTGCCCCAGCCCCGAGCCGGTGCCGCCGGCTTCGACGCCGATGAGTTCGGTGTCGTCGCCGAGCATCGGGTGGAACAGGCCGATCGCGTTCGAGCCGCCGCCGACGCAGGCGAACGCGGCGTCGGGCAGGCCGCCCGCCTGGGCGATCATCTGCTCGCGCGACTCCTTGCCGATCACCGAGTGCAGTTCGCGCACGAGATAGGGATAGGGGTGTGCGCCGACCGCGGAGCCGAGGATGTAGTAGATGCCGTCGGGATCCGATACCCAGACCCGCAGCGCCTCGTCGATCGCGGCGCGCAGCGTGGCGTCACCGGACGTGACGGCCACGACCTCGGCGCCGAGCCTCCGCATACGATCGACGTTCGGTGCCTGCCGCTCGGTATCGACCGCGCCCATGTAAACGGTGCACGGCAGCCCGACCCGCGCGCAGGCCGCGGCCGAGGCCACGCCGTGCTGGCCGGCGCCGGTCTCGGCGATGACGCGCTTTGCGCCGAGACGCTTCGCGAGGATCGCCTGGCCGATCGCATTGTTGATCTTGTGCGCGCCCGTATGCGCGAGGTCCTCGCGCTTGAGCCACACGTCGACACCCCAGCGGGCAGAGAGCCGCGGCGCGTGCGTCAGCGCCGTCGGCCGGCCGACCCACTCCCGCAGCTCACGCTGGAACTCGGCCTGGAAGGACGGCTCGTGCAGGTGCTCCCTGACGCCGGCTTCGAGGCGCTCGAACGCCGGCACCAGCGTTTCGGGCACGTAGCGGCCGCCGAACGGCCCGAAACGGCCGCGCTCGTCCGGCAATTCACCGGCCAGTTCCTTTGCGAGGAGATTTTCGGCTTCGCCTTCCTTGAGGATTGCACTCATCGGTTTTGCTCCGCGGCTCGCGCCGCCTTGATAAAAGTTCGGATTCGGTCCGGGTCCTTCTCGCCCGGCGCATGCTCGACGCCGCTCGACACGTCGACTCCCCAGGGCCGCACCGCGGCAATCGCCGCCGCCACGTTCGCGGGCGAGAGACCGCCTGCGAGAATCATGCGTCCCGTCTTCGCGACCGCGGCGGCGCGCTGCCAGTCGACCGTCTCGCCGCTGCCGCTTTTCGGTCCTTCGTAGAGGAACTCCGGCGGCATCGCGCCCGTCTCTACAGTCCCGCCTTCACGATACACCGGCCAGCGCCGGACCGACTCGGGCACATCGAGCGCCGCGTAGTCCCCGGCGTCGGTCTGCAGCACGTCGGGCTCGAAGCCCTCGAGCACGGCACGCCATTCATCGTTCGAGGGATGCTTCATGACGGCGACGCGCAGCAGCTCGCCGGCTGCGGCGCTGGCGGCGGCCGCCTCGGCCGGCGTCACGCGGCGCACCGACTCGGCGAACACGAAGCCGATCGCATCGGCACCGGCTGCCGCCGCCGCCTCGACGTCGGCGGCCGTCTTCAACCCGCAGATCTTGACGACGAGGCTCACGCAGCCTCCGCCACGGCAGTCATCTCGCGAATCAGCAGGGCCGGGTCGTCGGCACGCATCAGCGCAGTACCCACGAGCGCCAGCCCGTAACCCTTGTCGGCGACGCGGCGGGCATCGGCGGGCGTCTTGAGCCCGCTCTCCGCGACCGTGATGCCGGGCGGCAGCAGCGGCGCATAACGCTCGAGGCGCGTCGGGTCCACTGCCAGTGTCCTCAAGTTGCGCGAGTTGACGCCGAACAGGAGTTCGCCATGCTCGGCCTTGGCTGCATGAACGACACTGTCGAACAGGCGCCGCGCCCGCTCGATATCTTCCTCGCTGAAGGCTTCGAGCAGCACGAACAGGTCGAGGTTCCAGGCCGCATCGAGCATCGTCGAGAGCGTGCGGTCGTCGAGCATCGCCGTGATCAGCAGCACGCCGCTCGCCCCCACCGCATGCGCTTCGCGCACCTGCACCGGGTCGACGAGGAAATCCTTGCGCATCACCGGCGTCCCCGGGACCGCGTCAACGACCTCGGCGAGATGATCCAGATGACCGTCGAAACGATCGGGCTCGGTCAGCACCGAGATCGCCGCGGCGCCGGCGGCCGCGTAGGTCCTTGCCCGCCCGACCCGGTCGGCGCCCTTGGCCGCGAGTTCGCCTTCGGCCGGCGAGCGATTCTTGATCTCGGCAATGATGCCGAAGCGCCCGGTCGCGAGTGGCGGCCGCGGCCGCAGTTTCGGCTCGGGCGGCACGGCGTCGCGCGCGCGTGCCGCGCTCGATGCCGCCATCGTGTCGAGGAAGTCGCTCATCAGGGCAGGAAATGCTCGCGGAGATTCCGGATGAGCGCCGCCGCGCGCCCGGAGTCGATCGTCTCGGCAGCGACGTCGACGCCCTGGCGGGGATCATCGACGCGGCCCTGGACCTCCAGCACCAGCGACGTGCCCATCAGCAGCGCATCTCGATGCGGGCCGGTATCCTCGCCGGCAAACACTCTCTCGAGCTCCCTGGCGTTGTGTTCGGCGTCGCCGCCCGCGAGATCCCGGGGCGCGCAGCGCGCGACGCCGTAGTCCTCCGGCGTGCGCCGGGTCTCGTCGACCCGGCCCGGGCGGACGTCGAACATGAGGAACTCGCCCACCGGGGTCGCCTCGTCCCAGCCCGGCTCACCATGGACGACGAACGCTCGCTCGATCGGCAGGCCGGCGAGGGTCTCGGCCATCAGCCGCGCCGCGTCCGGGCTCCAGGCCCCGATCAGCTGGTAGGGGGTCTCGGCCGGGTTGGTCAGCGGCCCCAGCATGTTGAAGACCGTGCGGACCGACAGCGCAGCGCGGACCGGGACGACGGCTTTCATCGCCGGGTGGTAGGCGGGCGCGAACAGGAACGTGAAGCCGGTCGCCTCGAGGCAGTCCACGGCTGCCTTCTCGTCGAGCGGCAGCGGCATGCCGAGGCACTCGAGCATGTCGGCGCTGCCGGAGCGGCTCGAGACCGAGCGGTTGCCGTGCTTGACGACGCGCGCCCCGGCCGCGGCGGCGAGGAGCCCGGTACCCGTCGACAGGTTCAGGCTGCCGGACGCGTCGCCGCCGGTGCCGACCGTGTCGACCGTCGGCGCGCCCGCGGGAATCGCCGGGCGCACGGCCAGTTCGCGCATCGCGCGCGCGAAACCGCGAATCTCGTCGGCGGTCTCGCCCTTCGCGCGCAGCCCGGCCAGCAAGGCGCCGGCCAGCGCCGGTTCGAGGACACCCTCGGCCAGCGCGTTCATCAGTGCATAGGCCTCGTCCTCGGCGAGCGAGTGGCCGTCGAGCAGCCGATCGAGCGTCTTCGAGTAGGCCGCGCTCATGACGTTCGGATCCGCATGAAGTTCGCCATCAACCGATCTCCTTCCGGGGTCAGCACGCTTTCCGGGTGGAACTGCACGCCCTCGAGCGGCAGCTGCCGGTGGCGCACGCCCATGATCTCGCCCCGGTCGGTCTCGGCCGTCAGCTCGAGTTCCGCCGGCAGCGACTCGTGCTCCGCGCACAGCGAATGATAGCGTCCGACCTCGAAAGGCTGGGACAGGCCCTGGTAGATCGTCTCGCCGTCGTGCTTCGCCATCGACGTCTTGCCGTGCATCAGCCGCTCGGCCGACACGATGCGGCCACCGAAATGCTGCACCAGACACTGGTGGCCGAGGCACACGCCGAGCACGGGAATGTCCTCGGCGAACGCGGCGATCATCTCGAGCGATACGCCGGCGTCCTCGGGCCGCCCGGGGCCCGGCGAGATCACGAGATGGGTGGGCGCGATGGCCTTCGCCTCGGCGACGGTGATCGCGTCGTTGCGATGCACGATGACGTTCGCCCCCTGCGCCGCGAAGGCCTGGACGAGGTTGTAGGTAAACGAATCGTAATTGTCGATCAGCAGCATGCGGACGCTGCCGAAGTCAGTAGCGCCGCTCATCTAGAAACCCTCACTCGCCATCTCCAGCGCTCGCCGCAGGATCGCACTCTTCGCGAGCACTTCCCGGTATTCCTTTGCCGGCACCGAGTCGGCCACGATACCGGCACCGGCCTGGAAGCTGTATTCCTCGCCCGCGAACACGAGCGTGCGGATCGTGATCGCCTGGTCCATGTCGCCGGTGTTGCCGAAATAGCCGGCCGTGCCGGCGTAGAGGCCGCGGCCTATCGATTCCATGTCCTCGATGATCTCCATCGCGCGCACCTTCGGGGCACCGACGAGCGTCCCGGCGGGGAACGTGGCCGCCAGCAAATCGAACTGGTCGAAACCGTCGTCGAGCTCGCCCTCGACACCGCTGACGATGTGCATTACGTGCGAATAGCGCTCGATCGAACGATACGGGTTCACGTGCACGCTGCCGGCGCGCGCCACCCGGCCGAGATCGTTGCGGGCGAGATCGACGAGCATGACGTGCTCCGCCGCCTCTTTCGGGTCCGCGAGCAGCGCCTTCTCGTTGGCGAGGTCGGCCTCAATCGTCTCGCCCCGCGGCAGCGTGCCGGCGATCGGCCGGAGCGAGGCGGTCTTGCCATTGAGCTTGACCAGCGCCTCGGGCGACGAGCCCACGACCTGAACGTCGTCGAAGTCGAAGTAGAACATGTAGGGCGACGGGTTGATCAGCCGCATTGCCCGGTAGACCTCGAACGGCGGCACGTTGCTGCGGCCGCGGAACAGCACCGAGAGGACGATCTGGTAGATGTCGCCGGCTGCGATGTGCTCCTTGCAGGCCGCGACGCGTTCGCAGAACTCGGCCTCGGAGAGCGAGCCGGCCGGGTCGCTGATCGCAATGTCGGCCCGCTGCTCCGGCACGGCGGCATGGAGGCAGTCGCGCACTTCCTTCCTGAGTCGCTGCCGCTCGTACTCGGGGCCATCGTGGAGCAGCGCCATGCGCCGCGTCAGGTGATCGAAGACCAGCAGTGAGGCCGGCGCGACGAAGGCGGCGTCCGGCACGCTGGACTGCGGCGTGGTCTTTTGCGGCAGCCGCTCGAACAGGCGCACGACGTCGTAGCCCGACACGCCGACCAGCCCGCCGGTGAACGGCAGTCCGGGGACCTCGGGCTTCGGGCGCGGCGCGAGCGCCAGCGCACTCCGCAGGGCGTCGAGATAGGCCGACTGCGTCTCGGGACGGGGCCGCGTCTCGCCGTCGACGACCAGCGAACCCGAGTCCATGCGCACCTCGAGCGCGTCGCCGAAGCCCAGGAACGAGTACCGCGCGAGGCGCTCGCCGCCCTCGACGCTCTCGAGCAGGAAGCGCGGCCGTAAGCTCGCGAGCTTTAAGAACGCCGACACCGGTGTGTCGAGGTCCGCGGCAATGTCGAAAGGCGCCTGCATGATTGCTGCCGTATGTCTCCGTAGCGCCCGGCCGGCCTGCCGCCGGCACCGGGCAAAAAAAAACCCACCCCCTGGTGCTCAGGAGATGGGCCTTGGTGTCCTTGCGTTTCCGCTAAACGGCGACCGCCTGCCCACTCCTCGCGGAGGGCAGCCACCACCAGCTTGCAGCGAAACGCGTATTCATGGGCTGAGTTTTACCGGCCGCTTCACGGTGCGTCAAGGCCCCGGCACGCTCCTACAGCGGGTAGAGCGCCGGCAGGACGAACGAGAACCCGACCCACATGATGATCGTGAGGGGGATACCGACCCTCAGGAAGTCCGAGAACGTATAGCCGCCGGCGGACAGGATCAGGAGGTTCGTCTGGTAGCCGTACGGCGTCGCAAAACTCATGTTCGCGCCGAACAGCACCGCGAGTATGAAGGGCTCGGCGCTGACCCCCAGCGACTGGGCAATGCTGATCGCGATCGGCGTGCCGATCACCGCGGCGGCGTTGTTGGAGACGATGTTGGTCATCACCGCCATCAGCAGCAGGAAGCACGACAGGATCATCGGCGGCGGCAGGGCCTCGGTCAGCATCACGAAGCTGCCGGCCAGGTAGGCCGCCATGCCGGTGTCCATCAGCGCCCTGCCGAGCGCCAGGCTGGTCACGATGATCATGATGACCGGCACCGACAGCGCGCCGGCGGCATCGCGCCAGTTGAGGCAGCCGGTTGCGAGCATCGCGCCCAGGCCGGCGACGGCGGCGACCGAGATCGGCAGGAGGCCGGTGGCGGCCGCCAGGATGACCGTGCCCATGATCGTCAGCGCGCGCTTGGCCTTCTCGGTGTGCGGCAGATCCGTCGTGCCGTCGAGCACGAGCATGGAACCAGACTCCTTGAGCTTCTCGATGTTCTCGCGCGAGCCCTGCACGAGCAGGACGTCACCGGCGCGCATGCGGATCATCGTGATATCGCCGGTTACCTGCGAACTCGGCGCGCGGGCCCGATGCAGGGCGAGCGGCATCAGGCCGTAGGACGCGCTGAAGCGCGCCGCGGTCAGCGTGCGGAGGTGCAGCGGAGACCCGCGGGTGATCACGACCTCCGCGAGCTGCTGACCTTCGGCAGTGAGCGGCCGCTCCTCGTCGACCGGGTGTTCGCTGTCGGTCGCGCCGAACAGCGTGGCGCCGAGCAGGCCCTCGTAGTGCTTGAGGTTCTCGGGCGTGTCCTTCACGAACAGTCGGTCTCCCGGCAGGATCTTGACCGACGGCAGCTTGGCGAGGAACAGCGAATCGCTCCGCTGGATACGATCGACACGCATGTTGCCGTCGGTCTTGGCGAGCACCTCGGACAGTTTCCTGCCGTCGGCGAAACCGCCTTCCTTGATGTGTAGCTGCGCCGTGAAAATGCGCGGCGAAATGTCGGCCATCGGCGGCGTACGATCCGGCAACAGGCGCGGTGCAACAAGCCAGAGGAAGAGCACCGCCACGCCGCCAACGATGGTGACCGGCAGCATGAACTCGAACATCGTGAACTGGTGCATGCCGAGATCCTGCGAGATGCCGACGACGAGCAGGTTCGTCGAGGTGCCGATCGTCGTGGACATGCCGCCAATGATCGTGGCGAGACCCATCGGCATCATCACGCCCGATACCGAGAATTTGCTGCGGATCGAGGCGCCGACCAGGATCGGCATCAGCAGCACGACGATCGGTGTGTTGTTCATGAACGCGCTCAGGATCGCGCCGGCAACCAGCGTCGTCAGCAGCGCCACGACCGGCCTCGTCGACCAGGCCCTGCCGACGACGTTCGCCAGCGGCTGCAGCGCACCCGTGGTCTCCAGCGCCTTGCCGACCATCATCAGCGCGCTGATCGCGATCAGCGCCTCGTTGCCGAAACCGGCAAAAAACTGGGTTCCGGAGAGGACGACCTCGCCGTTACGTTCGTAGGGGAATACCGTGAAGCCCGTGATGAGGATGACGAGCACGGCGAGCGAGGACGATTCCAGCGGTATGCGGTCCCGTGTGAACAGGAACAGCGCCACGACCGTGAGCAACAGGACGGCGATGCCGTGCGCATCTAACGAAATCGGCTGCAAGCTGCTCCCCCTTAAGTGCTGGCTCCGATACGGGTCCGGCGACAGCCGGGAGGCCAAAGCTACAGAAACGGTTCCCGCTCTGCAATCTGCAAACATTGCCTGCCAGGACGCTCAACGGTTTGTTAGCGAAACAGCAAGATACTGTTTTTTATGACTTTTTTTAGGTGCCAACGGTGCCTCGAAAGTCACGGCTGTAACTGCATGCAGCGAATCTAGGCGGTCATGGTCGTTTTTGTTATGGTCGGCCGCTCCATGCCCGTTTCGGGCCCTCAGAGCCCCCGAGGACACAATGACGTTCAAGGATCTGCTCGACGACTGGTCGAAGAAAAACCCGCCGAAAAAAACCGCCGAGCACTACGCAGTGAGGCTGACGATCGACGATGCCGCGCGTATCCACGCGCTCGCCGACCTGTTTCCCGGCGTGGACACCGAACGCGTCATCACCGACCTCGTCTCGGCGGCCCTCGACGAGATCGAGGCAGCCATCCCGTACGAGGCGGGCGACGAGGTAATCCGCGAAGACGAGTTCGGCGACCCCGTGTATGCCGACGCCGGGATGACCCCACGTTTTCTCGAGCTCGTCCAGTCGCACAAATCCGCGCTGGAATCCTGACATGCCTTCTTTCGACGTCGTCAGCGATTTCGACGCCCAGGAAGCACGCAACGCGGTCGACCAGGCGAACCGCGAGGTCAACCAGCGCTTCGACTTCAAAGGCACGGGCTCGGTCTACGAGTTCGAGAACCCGGTCGTCACGCTGCGCTCGCAAAGCGATTTCCAGCTCCAGCAAATGCTCGACATCCTGCACCAGAAGCTCGCGAAGCGCGGCATCGACATCGCCTGCATCGATGCGGGCGAACCCGAGGTCACGGGCAGTGAGGCCCGCCAGCAGCTGACGCTCAGGAGCGGTATCGACGCCGACCTCGCGCGCAAGCTCGTCAAGCTGGTGAAAGGCAGCAAGCTCAAGGTCCAGGCCGCCATCCAGGGCGACAAGCTCAGGATCAGCGGCAAGAAACGCGACGATCTCCAGGCCGCGATCCGGCTGCTCAAGGACGCCGACGTCGAGCTGCCGCTGCAGTACGAGAATTTCCGTGACTGATCCCGCGTCCAGCGGCGCGTTCAAGACCCTGCGGCGGCAGGATGTACGCTTCGCGAACAAGGAACAGTCGCTCCGTGACGACGTGCGCACGCTCGGCACGATGGTAGGTGATCTCATCCGCGAACAGGGCGGCGAGGCACTGTTCGACTTCGTCGAGGCAGCGAGACTGCAGGCCATTCGCCGCCGCGAAGGCAACGCGAAACCCGGCGACGAACTCGACGCGCTGGTCCACGACCTCGACCCGGTCTTCGCCCAGTCGGTCATCCGCAGTTTCTCCACGTATTTCCAGATGGTGAACACGGCCGAGAAGGTGCACCGCATCCGGCGGCGGCGCGAATACCTGCTCGACGTCGGCCAGTACCAGCCGGGCGGCCTCGAGGACATCATGCTGCGTCTCAAGGCCGCGGGCCTCGACGCGCCCGACCTGCAGGCGCTGATCGACACGCTGCGGATCGAGCCCGTCTTCACGGCGCACCCGACGGAACCGACGCGCCGGACGATCCTCCGCAAGGAGCAGCGTATCGTCAGGCACCTGGTGGAACTGCTGAACCCGACGATGACGCCGCAGGAGACCAACGCGGCCTTGCAGAACATCCGGCTGCTGATTACCACCGGCTGGCAGACGGACGAACACCCGTCGGAAAGCATGACCGTCGCGGACGAACTCGAGCACGTGCTGTTCTTCGTCACCGACGTGCTCTACCGGGCCATCCCGGTGTTCTACGAAGACTTCGAGACGGCGCTGGATCGCATCTTCGGCGACGAGGCCCACGACATCGAGGTGCCGCGCATCGTCCGCTTCTCGTCATGGGTCGGCGGCGACATGGACGGCAACCCGAACGTCAACGCCAAGACGATCCGCGAAACGCTGGCGCGGCAACGCTCGCTGATCCTCGATCTGTATTACAAGGAGTGCGCGTCGCTGTCGCGGAAACTCAGCCAGTCGACCGGCCGCATCGGCGTCAGCGAAGCGCTGCTGACGCGCATCGAGGATTACCGCGGTGTCTTCCAGAATGCCTATCACGGCGTGCCGGTCCGCCACCGCGACATGCCGTACCGCGTCTTCCTGCGCCTCGTCCAGGAGCGGCTGCAGTCGACCTACGACGACGATATCTACCCCTACGAAAACGTCGACCAGCTCGAGGACGACATCCAGCTGATCGCCGCCAGCCTGCGCGCCAACAAGGGCGTCAACGCCGGACTCTTCGCAGTCCGGCGGCTCTTGCGACGCATCCAGACCTTCGGTTTCCACATGGTCACGCTCGACGTGCGCCAGGATGCCGAGGTGCACCGGGCCGTCGTCGGCGAATGTCTCGGCATCGACGACTGGGAGGAATGGTCGGCCGAGGACCGTGCCCGGCGCATCATCGAGGCCATCGACAACAAGGAAGGTGCACCGGCCTCACTGAGTCCGCAGGCCCGCAAGACGATCGGCGTGTTCAACGCGATCCATTTTTGCCAGCGCAAGTACGGCAAACGCTCGATCGGGCCGTTCATCGTCAGCATGACGCAGGGCGCCGACGACATCCTGTCCGTGCTGCTGCTGGCCGAATGGGGCGAGTTGCACAACAAGCGTGGGCACGTCCCGCTCGACATCGCACCGCTCCTCGAGACTGTCGACGACCTGCAGCGCGGCACCGAGATACTCGACGACCTGCTGAATACCGAGCGCTACCGGTCTCACCTGGAGCGGCGTCTCAATCGGCAGATGATCATGGTCGGCTACTCGGACAGCAACAAGGACGGCGGCCTCGCGTCGGCCCGCTGGGCGCTGCAGAACGCCCAGATTGCGCTCGTCGAAGCGGTCGCGTCGCGCGACGTCGAGCTCATGCTGTTCCACGGCCGCGGCGGCACGATCAGCCGCGGCGGCAGCAAGACCCACGTCGCGGTTCTCGGTGCACCGCCCGGCACGGTCAATGGCCGGCTGCGCGTGACCGAGCAGGGCGAGATCATCAACGAGAAATACGGCCTCAGGAGCATCGCGCTCAGGACGCTCGAGCAGGTCACGGGTTCTGTCGCGCTGGCCACGGCGATGCCGCATCACCGCGGCAACGACCAGCCGGAATGGCACGCGATGATGGAAGTCGTCGCCGAGGAAAGCCGCAAGGCGTATCGAGGTCTCGTCTACGACACGCCCGGCTTCTACGACTACTTCCGCGCCGCCACGCCGATCGACGTCATCGAACGCATGCGCATCGGGTCACGGCCGCCGTCGCGGCGCAAGAACGGCGGCATCGAATCGCTGCGCGCGATCCCCTGGGTGTTCTCCTGGACACAGGCGCGCTTCGTGCTGCCCGGCTGGTTCGGCTTCGGCACCGGCCTCGCGAAGGCCGCCGAGCAGTTCGACGGCGATGAATTTCGCAACATGTTCATGGAGTGGCACTTCATGCGCGCGCTGAGCGCCGACGCCGAGATGGTCCTGTCGAAAGCCGACCTCAGCATTGCCGAACTGTATTCGAAGCTGGCGGGCGACCTGCACGAGCAGTTCTTCCCGATCATCCAGGCCGAGTACGACCTGCTGCGCTCGCTGATCCTCGACTACTCGGGTGCGGAGACGCTGCTCGAGGGCGATGCGACGCTGCAGCGCGCGATCATGCTCAGGAACCCGTATGTCGACCCGATGAGCTTCCTGCAGGTCGATTTGCTGTCGCGCTGGCGCGAATCGGGTCGCGACGAGGACGGCCCGCTGTTCAGCGCGCTGCTCGCCAGCGTCAACGGCATCGCGCAGGGCCTGCAGAATACGGGCTAGCGTTCTGTCCGGTTAATTCGCATGATTTCAGCGTGCCGTACAAGGACACTAGCGTTTCGGCTCGATGATCAGGAAGCTTGCGGTCGTCTCGCCGACGTTGACGACCTCGTGCCACTCGATGCCGTCGCTCTGCCAGGTCGTATGCGACTGGATGTCGACCACCTCGCTACCGTCGGCGTCGGTGACCCGCATGCGGCCACCCTCGAGTACGTAGCCGAAGTGCGGCGCATGGTAATGGCGCTCGTGGCCGACGCCGGGCGGGAACGTGCAGCGCAGCACCCGCTGCGCGACGCCGTCGTGAATTCGCTCGCATACCGGCTCGCCTTCCCAGCCTGCCGCGAGCGGATCGGGCAAGTGCTCGTCGGCGAAGGCGCCGGCCACCAGTAACAGGAGTGCGCCGGCAGGGAACCCGGCAATGTTGCCGGGCCCCATCGTGAAACCGCTTTCAGCCTTCGATGAAGGTCGCAATGGCATCGAGTGACTTCCTCGTGATGTCGGGCACTTCGCAGTCGGCCGCCGGGTAACCGACGACCAGCAGCAGGAACGGCCGCTCGGTCTTCGGCCGGCCGAGAATCTCGTTCAGGAATTTCATCGGGCTCGGCGTGTGCGTCAGCGTCGCGAGGCCGGCCTCGTGCAGCGCCGTGATCAGGATGCCGGTGGCGAGACCGGTCGACTCGGTCGGGTAGTAATGCTTGACCTTGTCACCGTGCTCGTCCTCGCCGAACTTCTGCAGGAAGACGGCGAGCAACCACGGCGCAGTCTCGAGAAACGGCTTCTCGGCATCGGTGCCGAACGGCTTCAGCGCCTCCAGCCATTCGTCGGACGCACGGTGCCCGTAGAACTCGCGCTCCTCGGCCTCGGCCGCCTCTCGGATGCGTTGTTTCGTCGCGGGATCACTGACGGCGACGAAGTGCCAGGGCTGCATGTTGGCGCCGCTCGGCGCCGTGCTCGCCGCCCGGATTGCCGTCTCGATGATGGCTCTCGGTACCGGGCGGTCCGAAAACATGCGCACGCTGCGGCGGCGCTCGACGTTCTCGTAGAAGCGCTGCACGCGGTCGAGCATCTCGTCGGGCGGGTACTCCCGGTACTCGTCGAACGGCCGGCTTACGTGGTCACTCACGGCTCGTTGCCCTCCTTAGTCTTCGGTCAGCTTCTGTAGCACGGTCCATTCGTCGGTGTCACGCTCGGAGACCATGACCGCACGCATCGAGATTCCCGCGCGGTGCACGGACTCGGGATCGCCGGTGATCAGCGGATGCCACTCGGGCAGATCCCGGCCGTTCGCGAGGCGCCGGTAGGCACAGCTCAGCGGCAGCCAGCCGAACGCTTCGCCGGGGTCGCGCCGGAGGTCGATACAGTCGGGCACTTCGCGGACGCGATTCGCGTAGTCGCCGCAGCGGCAGCTACCGGTATCGAGCAGGCGGCAGGCGAGATTCGTGTAGTAGAGCTCACCGGTGTCCTCGTCCTCGACCTTGTGCATGCAGCACAGGGCACAGCCGTCGCAAAGCGACTCCCATTCCTCGCGGGTCATTTCCGCGAGCGACTTGTGTTTCCAGAAGGCTTTCGTCATCGTGCCGACATTCTGACCGGCATGGAATCCGAGGGCAAAGACCGATGAAGGCTGTGTTTCTCGATTTCGCGACGATGGGTGGCGGCCTCGACCTCGGGCCGCTCGAGGCCGTCGTCGACGAACTCGACGTCTACGATGCCACGCGCGACGACCAGGTCGCCGAGCGCATCACCGGCAGGGACATCATTTTCTGCAACAAGAACGTGCTGAATGCCGATCTGCTCGGCGACAACGGCTCGGTACGCTTCATCGGCCTGACGGCAACCGGCACCGACAACGTCGACCTCGACTTCGCGCGGGCGAGCGGCATCGCCGTCGCGAACATCCGCGCCTACTGCACCGAGTCGCTCGTCGAGCACCTCTTCGGCGTCCTGCTGATGCTCACACACAGCCTGAAGCGTTACGACGACGCGGTCGCCAGGGGCGAGTGGCAGAAGGCTGCCGACCCGTTCCTGTTGACCTACCCGGTCCGCGAACTGGCAGCGATGACGCTCGGTATCGTCGGCTACGGTGAACTCGGCCAGCGAGCCGGGGATATTGCCCGGGCGTTCGGCATGGACGTGCTGGTTGCCGCGCGTCGCGGTGCCGATCCGATCCCGGAAGGCCGGGTCGGTTTCAGCGAGATGCTCGAGCGCGCCGATGCCGTAACGCTGCATTGCCCGCTGACGCGCGAGACCCGAAACCTGATGGGAGCAGCCGAGTTCCGGCGCATGAAGAACACCGCGTTCCTGGTCAACACGGCGCGGGGCGGCCTGGTGGACTCGGCGGCGCTCGCCGATGCCCTCCGGAGCGGAGCCATCGCCGGCGCCGCCGTCGACGTGCTGCCCGCAGAACCCCCGGTCGACGGCGACCCGCTCCTCGACTACGAGGGCGACAACCTGATCATCACGCCGCACATCGCCTGGGCAAGCACCGAGGCCCGGCAGAACGCGATCGACGAGCTCGCCGCCAACACGGCCGCCTTCCTGAACGGCGAGGAACGCAACCGCGTCGTGTAGCCATGCCCGGCGCACACTCCTATACTTGGTCCATCGCTGGCGGGATCCCTCCGTCATGCCGGATCAAACGGAGCCACTCATGAGAATCGCACGCCTCTTCCTCGCGCTGTCCCTGTTCGCGCTCGCCGCGGGCTGTTCGAGCAACAAGATCCGCTCGGACTACGACCCGACGGCCGACTTCAGCCAGTACCGGACCTATAACTTCTTCGAGGACGCGGGTCCCGAGGCCACGAACTACCAGAGCTTTTTCTCGCGCTACATGGTTGCGGCCATCTCCCGGGAGATGGAGGCACGCGGCTACGTGAAGTCGGACAACCCGGACCTGCTCATCAACTTCAACGCCATGCTTAAGGACAAGACCGACGTCCGCACGACGCCCGCATCGCCAATGATGTACGGGGGCTACTACGGCTACCGCGGCGGCTTCTACGATCCCTGGGGGGGCTACGGTTACGGCAGCGAGACGCACGTATCGCAGTACACGGAAGGGACGTTCAACATCGACATCGTCGACGCGCGCGAAAAGCGCCTCGTCTGGGAGGCCGTCGGCATCGGCCGGGTGACGGAGCAAGCGCTCGAGGATCTCGAGACACGCGTCAACGAGGGCGTCGCCAGGTTTTTCGAGCGGTACCCGTTCCGGGCCGGCAGCGGCGCAACGGCCGGCAACGAGCAGTAAGCCGGTGCCGCGCGGCATCGGCACGGCAGGGAGCCTGCGCGGCCTGCTGCTCGTTGCCGTGCTCGGCGCCAGTGGCTGCGCGGGCCAGGCGGGGCCGGAAGCCGCGTTCGAACACGACGCGACCAGTCCTGCAATTGCATGGAATCACGCGGCCTTCGACGCGGCCGCGGACAAGTTCACCTTCGCCGTCTTCTCGGATCTCACCGGCGGCGAACGCGAGCGCATCTTCGACGTTGCGATCGCGCAG
Source organism: Woeseiaceae bacterium (assembly GCA_036350895.1). Classification (GTDB taxonomy): domain Bacteria; phylum Pseudomonadota; class Gammaproteobacteria; order Steroidobacterales; family Woeseiaceae; genus UBA1847. The sequence continues at coordinate 24,893 of JAZBNZ010000125.1, read as the reverse complement.
ATCAACCTGCTGCGCCCCGAGCTGATCCTGTCGGTCGGCGACCTGATCGAGGGCAACTCGGCCGATACCCCCGGGCTGCGGGCCGAATGGGATCGCTTCGATCTGCGGGCCGGCCGAGCGCGGGCACCGGTGTTCCTCACCGGCGGCAACCATGATCTCACCGGCGAGATGCTGCGCGAGGTCTGGCGGGAGCGCTACGGCAGCACGTGGTATCACTTCGTCTACAAGGATGTCCTGTTCCTGGTGCTCGATACCGAGGACAACACGCCGGAGCGCATGGCCTACCTGAAGCGTATCCGCGACGAGGCCGTCGGGCTCGTGGCCAACGAGGACTGGGAAGCCTATCGCGAATCGGAGTACTTCAAGGCTCACGAGCGTACCTTCGGCAACATCACGGCGACGCAGGCCGACTACTTCATCGACGTCCTGAGGGCGAACCCGGATGTGCGCTGGACCTTCCTGTTCATGCACAAGCCGGTCTGGCGCCAGGAGAAAGAGACGGAATTCGCCCGCATCGAGGCCGCCATGGCGGACCGCCCGTACACGGTATTCCGCGGCCACTTCCACGCCTACGACTACGAAGAGCGCCACGGCCGGGACTATATCGGCCTCGGCACGACGGGGGGCGCGTGGAACCCGGCGGCCGGACGCTCGATGGACCAGGTCGCCCTCGTCACCGTCGACGCCGACGGCGTCGATATCGCCAACCTGCTGCTGCCCGGCATTCTCGACAAGACCGGCCACGTCCCGCTCGACGGCGACGATCTCTGCTTCGAATACGACGACTGCAAGGACGCGGCGCAGTAGCCGGCGTCGTCAGGTCCCGATGATCTGCCGCGCCCAGCGCACGACGTCGCGCACGCGCGGCGCCGTCAGGTCGTGCGCCTCGTCGAAACTGACCCAGCGCCATTCGTGGTGCTCCGGTTCGCCGGTGTCGGGCGACGGCCCGAGGACGACGTCGCTCGTCGCCGTCCCGGCGAGGTAATAACGCGCCGTCTTGCCGCGGCTGTAGGGCCCGGTTTCCATGTACCGCTCTTCGCCCCACGCGAACTCGAGATCGGCGATACCGGTCTCCTCGCGTACCTCGCGGATCGCCGCCTCGAGCGGATCCTCGCCCGGCTCGCGGACGCCTTTGGGGAAATCCCAATGATGGAACGCGCGCAAGAGGAGCGTCTTCCAGGTTGCATCGTCACGACGCGCGATCACGACGCCGCAGGAGAGCGTCCCGGCAGCCTGGCCGGACGTCCCGTTCAATTCCCCGCCCCCCGCAACACGTCGACGGGCGCCGCGTTGATTGCGCCGCGAGCCGCGAAGTAGCCGCTGAAGCAGACGATCGCCACGCCTGCCGCCAAGCCGGCAGCCCAGAGCGTCGGGCTGAATTCCCAGGGCAGTTCGAAGAGCTGGACGGCCACGATGGCCGACAGGATCGAGGCGCCGGCGGCGGCCAGGAAACCCGCCGCCAGGCCGAGCGCCGCGAACTCGGCCATGACGCCCGCGAACACGATCCGGCGTCTGGCACCGAGGGCGCGCAGCATGGCGCTCTCGAATCGCCGCTCGTCGATGGTGGACTGGACGGCGGCGAACAGCACCGCGATACCTGCGAGGATCGTGAACACGAACACCGCCTGCACGGCGAGGCTCGCCTTTTCGATGATGCCGCGCACCTGGTTGATGATCGAATCGAGGTCGATCACCGAGACGCTGGGATGCTTGCGGACGAGACCGGCGAAGACGGTCTTCTTGTCGGCAGGAACGCGCAGGCTCGAGATGTAGCTGGTCGGGAAGTCGTCGAGCGCGCCGGGCGAGAAAACCAGGAAGAAGTTGGGCTGGAACGAATCCCAGTTGATCCGGCGCACGCTGGTGATCGTCGCCTCGACGCTCTGGCCGGCAACGCTGAACTCGAGGACATCGCCGATCGCGAGCCCGGTCTCCACGGCGACGTCTTCCTCTATCGACACCAGCGGCGGCCCGCTGTAGCCGGACGGCCACCAGTCGCCGGCCAGTATCTCGTTGCTGTCGGACAGTTCCGCCGACCACGACAGGTTCTGCTCGCGATTCGCGAACCACTGGCCACCGCCGTCCGGGTATTCACGATCCTTGACCGAGGTGCCGTTGATCGTCGTCATGCGGGCGCGCACCAGCGGCTCGAATTCGGGCGCCGGGATGTCCTCGGCCCGGAAGAGGTCCGCGATCGACTCCCGCTCGTCGGGCTGGATATTGATCATGAAGTGGTTTGGCGCGTTCTCGTCGAGCGTCTGGCGCCAGCCCTCGAGCAGGTCGGTGCGCACCAGCGTCAGCAAGAGGAGTACCGTGATGCCGAGGCCGAATGCGACGACCTGCACGGCGCTGGCCCGGCCGCGTCGCGCCACGTTCGCGAGCCCGTAGCGCCAGGCGACGCCGACGCCCGACCGGAACCGCCCCATTGCCAAGACGAGGCCGCGGCCAACGACGTACAGCGCCAGCGAGATGACGACGATGCCGCCCAGCAGGATGCCGAGCATCCTCGCATCGCTGACCGAGTTGTAGACGAGCCCGGTGACCGCGGCGAGCGCGAGGCCCGAGACCAGGAGACGCGACGGCGTGGGCGGCTCCGCGTCGTGGCGCAGGACGCGGAGCGGCGGCGTGTCCTTGAGCTGGAGCAACGACGGCAGCGCAAACCCGATCAGCAGCACCATTGCGCTGCCCGACGCCAGCAGTACCGGGGTGAGGCCCGGCTCGGGGAGATCGCCCTGGATCAGGTCCGCCAGCACGATGGTCAGCGCTTTCTCGGCGAGGAAGCCGCCGAGGCTGCCGACCACGACGCCGATGACGCCGAGCGCCAGCAGCTGGATGATCGACACGCCGATCACGAAGCCCTGCGTGGCGCCGAGGCTCTTCATCAGCGCCACCGTGTCCATGCGCCGCTGGGCGAAGCGCCGCGCCGACATCGCGATCGCAACGGCGGAGAGCAGGAGGCTGATCACCGCGGTCAGCGACAGGAAGCGCTGCGCGCGGTCCGCCGCCGCGTAGGCCCGCTCGCTCGACTCCTCGGCGCTGCGCAGGCGGACATCGTCCGAGAGCTTGCCGGCTATAGCCTCGTTGAAGTCCTCGACCGAGTCCGGGCTGCCCGCAACCAGCAGCGCGTAGCTGACGCGGCTGCCCTCGGCGATCAGGCCGCTCGCCGGTATATCGTCGATGTTCATGACCAGCGAGGGGGCGAGAGAGGCGAAACCGATCGACTGGTCCGGGCGGTAGGTCAGGACCGCCGAGACCGCGAGATCGAGTTCGCCGACGGCAAGCCGGTCACCGACGTCCGCATCGAGCCTGGCGAGCAGCGCGGCGTCGGCCCAGATCTCCCCGGCCGCCGGGACGCCGTCGACCTCGCGCTGCTCGGTAAACAGGTCCGCCGACGTGCGCATGGCGCCACGCAGCGGGTAAGCCGCATCCACGGCCTTGATCGTCGCCAGCGCGCTGCTGTCGCCGTGGAAGACCACGGAAGGAAACGACATCGTGTCGGAGATCTCGAGCTCGTAGCTCGCCGCGAGCTCGCGCCAGTCGTCCGGGATCGGTTCGGCGGATCGCAGCCTGAGGTCCGCTGCCAGGACCTCGTTGGCCTGGCGCGCGACGGCCTTGCCGATGCGGTCGGTCAGGAAGCCCACCGCGGTGAGTGCGGCCACCGCCAGGCTGACGGCCGCCAGCAGGACGAGCACTTCGCCCGAGCGGAGCTCGCGCCCGAAGGAACGGATGGCGAAGCGCAGTGCGCTCATGCGGCAGCCCGGACGTCGCTGACGAGCTTGCCGGCGTCGAGGCTAAGGATGCGGTCGCAGCGCTCGGCGAGCCCGTTGTCGTGGGTCACGAGCACCAGCGTCGTCGATGAACTCCGGTTGAGGTCGAACATGAGCTGCATGATCTTTTCGCCGGTGCGGCTGTCGAGGTTGCCGGTCGGCTCGTCCGCGAACAGGACGGCCGGCTCGGTCGCGAACGCGCGGGCGAGCGCAACCCGCTGCTTCTCGCCGCCCGAGAGCTGCGCCGGGTAGTGCGACCAGCGCTGGCCGAGGCCGACCTTGTCGATGATGTCGCGGGACTTCGCCCTCGCATCGGCGGCGCCCGCGAGCTCGAGCGGCAGCATGACGTTCTCCAGCGCGTTCAGCGAGGGCACGAGGTGAAACGACTGGAAGACGAAGCCGACGCTTTCGGCCCGGACGATGGCGCGGCCGTCCTCGTCGAGCTTGCCGAGGTCCTGCCCGTTGAGGACGACGTGACCGCGGGTCGGCACGTCGAGGCCGGCCAGGAGCGACAGCAGCGTTGACTTGCCCGCACCGGACGCACCGACGATCGCGATCGACTCACCGGGCGCGACGCTGAAACTCACGTCGTCGAGAATGGTCAGAGACCCTTCGGGACTGCTAACCTGCTTCGTGAGATTGAAAGCCGCGAGTACCGCGGCGTCACCGGATGACGAATTGCCCATGCGCTTTGTTAAATCCCTGTCTGCTTTCGTGATCGTCGCCGTACTGTCGGCGACGGTGCTGCCGGACGTTGCCCGTGCGGAAGACGCCACCGTCTCCGCGCCCGTGATCGTCGTGCTGGGCGACAGCCTGTCTGCCGGCTACGGCATAGACGTAGACCTGTCCTGGACGGCATTGTTGCAGGCGCGACTCGCCGAGCAAGGTTACGAACATCGCGTAGTCAACGCCAGCATCAGCGGTGAGACCACCGAGGGCGGCGTGACCCGCATCGGCGATATCGTCGAGCGGCTGGCACCCGCCGTCGTCGTGGTCGAACTCGGCGGCAACGACGGCCTGCGCGGCTTCCCGCCGTCCACGACGCGTGACAACCTGAACCGCATCATCGAAACGGCAAGGTCCGCCGGCGCCTCGGTGGCCCTGCTCGGCATCCGCATCCCGCCGAATTACGGCCCGCGCTACATCAAGGCCTTCGAGGGCACATTCCGGGACGTCGCCACGGCGAACAACGTGCCGTGGATCGAGTTCTTCATGGACGGCGTTGCCCTCGACGCCGAACTGATGCAGGCCGACGGCATTCATCCGAACGCCGAGGCTCAGCCCATACTGCTCGACAACGCCTGGCCGATCATCGAAAAAGCCCTCGAAAACAACCACTAGGTCGCGTGTTCTAGTCTGACGGATGCGCTATTCTTCCGTCTGTTTCAATTGGTAACGCTTCGTCCCGGAGCGTGTTAAAGGGAACTGTCCTTGGAACAAAAAGCCTGGTTGAAGTCTTACACCCCCGGCGTGCCGGCAGAGGTGCCGGAGCCGCCGTTTCGGTCGCTTCGAGACCTGGTCGAGAACAGCTTCAGCGAATACGCGGAGCAGCCGGCATTCGCGAACATGGGCACGACGCTCTCCTACCGCGACCTCGACGAACTCTCCGAGCACTTCGCCGCGTACCTGCAGAAGACGCTGGGGCTCGTCCGTGGCGAACGCATCGCGATCATGCTGCCCAATACGCTCCAGTATGCCGTCGCGCTGTGCGGGGCGTTCCGCGCGGGCCTCGTCGTCGTCAACGTCAACCCGCTCTACACGTCGCGCGAGCTGAAGCACCAGCTCAGGGATTCCGGTGCCAAGTGCATCGTGATCCTCGAGAACTTCGCGCACACGCTCGAGAAAATCATCGCGGACACCGACGTCCGGCAGGTGATCGTCACCGGCGTGGGTGACCTCCTGGCGCGGCCGAAGGGCTGGATCGTGAACTTCGTGCTTCGCCACGTCCGGAAAGAAGTGCCGGCCTACTCACTGCCGGGCCACCACCGACTCCGGCAGGCGCTGAAACTCGGCGAAGGCGAGACGCTGGCGCCGGTCGAACTCGGTTACGCCGACCTCGCGTTCCTGCAGTACACGGGCGGCACGACGGGCGTCTCCAAGGGGGCAATGCTCAGTAATCGCAACATGGTCTACAACGTGCAGCAGACCATGACCTGGCAGGGCGGCCTCTACGACGGCGTCGAACCGGTGGTCGCGATCACGGCGCTGCCGCTCTATCACATCTTTTCGCTGCAGACGAATTTCCTGACGATGATGGCGCAGGGCGGGCTCAACGTGCTGATCACGAACCCGCGCGACATGGCCGCCTTCGTCAAGGAGCTCGATGCGCACCCCTTCAACATGATCACCGGCGTCAATACGCTGTTCGCGGGGCTGCTCAACACCCCCGGCTTCGAGAGCGTCGATTTCAGCCAGCTCAGGAGTGCCATCGGCGGGGGCATGGCGGTGCAGCCGGCCGTCGCGAAGCAATGGGAGGACGTAACCGGGGTGACGATCCACCAGGGCTACGGGCTCACGGAAACCTCGCCGGTTGCCACGTCGAACCCGATCGACGGCGAGTTCAACGGCTCGGTCGGCCTGCCCGTACCGTCGACCGACATCATGATCGCGGACGATGCCGGCAACCCGCTGCCGCTCGGAGAGGTCGGCGAGATCTGCATTCGCGGGCCGCAGGTGATGGAAGGTTACTGGCAACGCCCCGCGGAAACCTCGCAGGTCATGCTGCCGGGCGGCTGGCTCCGCACCGGCGACGTCGGTCGCATGGACGATGACGGCTTCGTCTACATCGAGGATCGCAAGAAGGACATGATCCTCGTCTCGGGCTTCAACGTGTATCCGAACGAGGTCGAGAACGTGGTCGTCGAGATGGACGGCATCCTCGAGGCCGCGGCCATCGGCGTGCCCGACCCGCGCTCGGGCGAGATCGTGAAGGTCTTCGCCGTGCGAACGAATGACGCCATCACGGAACAGATGGTGCTCGATCACTGCCGCGAGAACCTGACCGGCTACAAGCGTCCGAAGCACGTGGAGTTTCGCGACGAGCTGCCGAAGACCAACGTCGGCAAGATCCTCCGACGGGAGCTCCGCGACGAAGAGATCGACCGGCAGAAGGCGGCCGCGACGAGCCCCTGACGAGTCCCCGGGGAGCGTTGATCGGGTTCGGCGTCGATCGCGCGGTGGTCGGGCGTCTGCGCAGTCGCGGCTTGAAGAGCCGCTCCTGCAGTCCACGATTCGTCGATGTCTTGCGCGTCTGGCGTCGTCGGGCCTGTTCGGGTTCGGCGTCGATCGCGCGGTGGTCGGGCGTCCGCGCGGTCGCGGCTTGAAGAGCCGCTCCTGCAGTCCACGATTCGTCGATGTCGAACGCTTCTGCTGTAGGAGCGGCTCTTCAAGCCGCGACTGCGGAGATGCCCGGACGAAAGAAAGCGCCCGCTACCGGTAGGTCGTGCCGCGGAAACGGAGGAAACCGTCCTCGCCCTGGCCCTGCGGGTCGCGGTGCGTCCAGTGCAGGATGCCGCCTTCGCGATTCCATTCGAACACACCTCGAAAGCCGACCCGGTCGCCGATGCCGAGCGGCACCCGCTCCGCGATCTCGAGGTTGTGCGCCACGAGCAGCGTCTGTCCGCTCGCGAGGCGGACCACGAAGCGCTGGTGCGGGCCCTCGTCGTCGGCGTCGTTGAGCAGTCGAATCACGATTCCCGTGTCCTCGATCCACTCGTCCCATGACGACTTGTCGTAGACGCCGGGCCCATTGCCCGCACGAGCCGACGTCCGTTGCTTCGTACCCATGGGGCGATTCTTCCGGTCCCGGGGCGGCGTGGCAAGCTACGAAAAAAGGCGCGACCCGAAGGCCGCGCCCGGTTCGTTCACTACGCTCCGGGACTAGCCGGACGTGACCGGTACCATCGTGATCTCGACGCGCCGGTTAAGCTGGCGCCCCTCGGCCGTGCCGTTGTCGGCGATCGGGCGAGTCTCGCCCATGCCGATGGTGATCAGGCGCTGTTGCATGACACCCTGGCTGGTGAGGTACGTCGCCACGCTGCTCGCGCGCCGCTCCGAGAGCGCCTGGTTGTAGGCGTCCGAGCCGGTGCTGTCGGTATGACCGGCAACCTCGACGACCGTCTGGTCGAACTCGTCGAGAACCTTGCCGACCGAATTCAGCACGTTGAAGAACGCCGGTGACAGGTCCGAGCTGTCGGTCGCGAACGTGATATTGCCGGGCATGTTGAGCGTAATGTTGTCGCCCATGCGGGTCACACTGACGCCGGTGCCTTCGAGTTCGGCACGAAGCTCGGCCTCCTGCCGATCCATGTAGTAGCCGATCGAACCGCCGGCCAGTGCGCCGACGCCCGCGCCGATCAGCGCACGCTGGCGCCGCTCGACGGCATCGTCGCCGGAGACGAGACCGACGACCGCACCGGCAGCTGCGCCGATCAGCGCGCCCTTGGTTGCCGAGCTGGTCTGCGATTCTCGCGTGTACGGATCGAGCGTTTCGCAGCCCGTCACCACGACGGTTGCGACAAGAACGGTGAGTAGCGTCTTTACTGCTCGAGTGTGCATGATAATTCCTCTTGCTTGCTATGATCGTCCGATCACCTAAGCTAGCGGCAACCGGGCTTGTCGATATGCGTGGCATTGTAGGCCGCCACAGGCTGAACGAATACTTAATACCCGCCAACTTCGCCACCTTATGTTATGACGAATCGCATGGAAATGCTGAAACGTGAGCTCTGTCTCACCCGCGGGGGCCCGGACCGCGCATGACCGACCGCGATGGCTGGCTCGAGCGATTCGATACAGATGACCGGCCCGCGCCGCTCGTCTACTGGCTGGCGGTCGGCTGCATCATTCCGGGCGCCGTCGGTACGCTCTGGTCACTGCCGATCCCGGGCGAATTCTACGAGATCTCCCCGCTGTTCAACTGGGGCAGCGCCTTCCTGATGGTGACCGCGGTCTACTACTTCATCATCTCGCTGTCGCTCGCGATCGGGCTGCTGCCGTTTCTCGTCGGCCTCGCGGCGTTTGAACTGTGGCTGGCGGGCGCCACCACGGTCGCGTTCGAGACGTCGATATCGCTGCTCGCGATCGGCATCGGCGGCCTCTGGCTGGCCCACCGCAGACGCGGCGGACTGAGGAGCATGCTCGGCGACCTGCAGCACGTCATGCTGGCACCGGCCTGGGCGCTGGCCTCGCTGTACCGCTGGCTCGGCATCCCGGTCTAGCCGCGGTGTTGAAACAACCGGCCCAAAGCCTGCCGGGGAACCGGGACGTCTGGCGCATTGCGCTGCCGATGATTCTCTCGAACGTGACCGTGCCCTTGCTCGGCATGGTCGACACCGGCGTGACCGGCCACCTCGACAGCGAAATCTATCTCGCCGCCGTTGCGATCGGCGCCACGATCTTCAGCGTGCTCTACACGGGCGTGAATTTTCTCCGCATGGGCACGACGGGCCTTGCCGCGCAGGCCTGCGGCGCGAGTGACTACACGGGGCTCAGGACTACCCTCGGCCAGGCAGTGATCGTCGCCCTCTCGATCGCGGGCTTCCTGGTCCTCGTGCACCGGCCGCTGGGCACGCTCGCCGTCGGGATCATCGGCGACGACCCGGCGATCAACGCGCTCGCGCGCGATTATTTCAACGTCCGCGTCTGGAGCGCGCCCGGCACGCTGGTCAACTACGCGCTGATCGGCTGGTTCCTCGGCGCGCAGAACGCGCGCGTGCCGTTCCTGATATTCCTGACGATCAACCTCACCAACATCGTCCTCGATCTCGTCTTCGTCGTCGGTCTGGGCATGCAGGTCAAGGGCGTTGCGCTCGCCTCCGTGATTGCCGAGTACGCCGGCGCCGCAGTCGGCGGCGCCTTCGTGGTCGGGATGCTTCGCGCCCACCCGGGCGAATGGCTGGCCGGGAAGCTGTCGCGACCGGGCGAGTACGCGGCCTTCTTCTCGGTAAACGCGAACCTGTTCGTTCGCACGATGGCACTGATGTTCACGCTGACCTTCATCACGGCACAGGGTGCGCGAATGGGCGGCACGATCCTCGCCGCGAACGCACTGCTGATGAACCTGCAGAACCTGACGGCGTTCGCGCTCGACGGGATCGCGCACGCGGCCGAGGCGCTGGTCGGCAAGGCGATCGGAGCGAGACGCCGCGATGCGCTAGAGGCATCGGTACGGCTCACGCTCCGCTGGTCGCTCGGTTTCGCGGTGGCGCTGGCGCTGCTCTACGTCGTGCTCGGCCCCGTACTCGTCCGCGTGCTCACCGACCTCGAGGACATACGCACGACGGCAATGCGCTACCTGCCCTGGCTGATCGCCTCGCCGCTGATCTCGGTCTGGTCGTTCCTGTACGACGGCGTCTACGTCGGCGCGACGCGGGCGAAGGAGATGCGCAACATCATGATCGCCTCGGCCGTGGTGTTCCTGGCGACGTGGTACGTTTCGACACCGCTCGGCAACGACGGGCTGTGGCTGTCGTTCCTGGTGTTCCTCGCGGCCCGGGGCATCGGCATGCACGTGTATTACCGGCGCGCGGTGCTGCCGGCGATAGCGACTGCGTGAGCCGCAGCGTGCCTTCTCGACCCCACGGCTCGTTCCGGGGTAGTCTGGCTTTTCAGCGGCGCTCGTGCCGAAGACTCGGAGAAAACGAATGACCCGGCTATCCCGACGGCAGTTCTTCGGCACGGCAGCGGCTGCCGCCTCCATCGGCGCCATACCCGGGTCTGCTTCGGCAGCAAGCACGGACGCGACCGGCCCGGCCGACCTCATCATCCGCGGCGCCAGGCTACTTGCGATGGACCCGGCCATTCCGTCCGCGACCGCAATCGCGGTCCGCGGCGAACGCATCCTCGCTGTCGGCAGCGACGACGACGTGATGAACCTGGCCGGTCCGAATACCGAAGTCGTCGACGGCCGCGGGTACACCGTCACGCCAGGATTCATCGACGCCCACAGCCACCCGCTGATGGCGCAGGACGCCATCTCGGCCAACGTCAACCTGGCGACGATTGCCGGCGTCAAGAAGGCGCTGGCGGCGCTGGCCGCAAAGACCCCGCCGGGCCAATGGGTCCTCGGCTCGATGTACGACGACACCAAGTTCGCGGAGGGCCGGCCGCTGACGAAGCAGGACATCGACGAGGCCGTACCGGACCACCCGGTCATGGTTCGCCACCGCGGCGGTCACACCGTCGTCGTCAACTCACGGGCTTTCGAACTGGCCGGCATCACGATCGACACGCCCGACCCGGTCGGCGGCCGCTACTTCCGCGAGAACGGTGAACTCACCGGCAAGGTCGCGGAGGCCGCCGCGATCGGGCCGCTCGAGCAGGTCGGCACCTGGCCCGTCATGGACCGGGCCGCCCGCCAGCAATCCGTACTGCTGACCTCGAAGCGCATGGCGGCGGCGGGCCTGACGTCGACGACCGACTCCTTCGGCATGCTCGACGACTTCATCGCCTACCAGGACGCCCGGGCGGCCGGCGAGATGCACTACCGGCTGAGCTTCATGCCGTACTGCGAGAGCGAGGTTTACCAGGGCCTGAAACTCGCGCGGATGGCGTCCGGCTTCGGCGACGACATGCTCCGCATCGGCGCCGTCAAGTTCTCGGCCGACGGCTCCGCCTCCGAGCGCACGATGAGCCGCAGCACGCCTTACCATGGCCGAACCGAGGACTACGGCATCCTGACGATGACACAGGAGGAGATCGACGCCGCGGTCGACGATGCCGTCGCCCACGATTTCCGGATCGGCATCCATGCCAATGGCGATGTCGCGATCGATCGTGTCCTCACAGCCTACGAACGGGTGCTCGCCGACTGGCAGGGCGAGAACCCGCGCTTTCGCATCGAGCACTGCTCACTCGTCAACCCGTCGCTGCTCCAACGAATCAGGAAGGCGGGCGTCGTCCCGACACCCTTCTATACCTACGCGCATTATCACGGCAACAAGTGGGTCGACTACGGCGAGGAAATGATGGAGTGGATGTTCGCGCACCGGAGTTTCCTCGACTACGGCATCCCGGTTGCACCGGCATCGGACTTCACGCCGGGCCCCTACGAGCCGATGATGGCGGTGCAGAGCATGGTGACGCGCAAGGACATGCAGGGCCGCGTGTGGGGACCGAGCCAGCGCATCTCGGTCACCGAGGCGCTCCGGATTTGCACGCTGCACGGCGCCTACGCGTCCTTCGAGGAAGACATCAAGGGATCGCTCACGCCCGGGAAGCTCGCGGACATCGTGATTCTTGAGAAGGACCCGCACGACGTGGATCCGGACGCGATCAAGGACATCCGGGTCCTGAGGACGATCCTCGGCGGCCGGACGACCTACGAGGCCTAGGGGGAGCATTGCATGCCCTATCGTCACGCCAACTATTTCATGGCCTTCGTGCTCGCCGTGCTGGTCACGGGGTTCTGGAACAGCTATTTCCGGCCGATCGCCGAGGTGCCCCTGGCGTTCCACGTCCATGCGTTCACCGCGACGTCCTGGGTCGTCCTGCTGATGCTCCAGAACTGGGCCATACACAGCGGCCGACGCAAGCTGCACAGGATCGGCGGCATGCTGAGCCTCTTCCTGTTCCCGTTTTTGATCACGGGCTTCGTCATGATCATCAACAAGACGGCGGCGGACTACGTAGCGAGTACCCGGGACAACGACGGTTTCCTGGGCCCGAGCTTCGCGCTGTCAATGCTGTTCGCGATCCTCGCCTACCTCGTGCTCTACTACCGGGCGCTCCGGAATCGAAGCAGCGTGCGGCTGCACGCGGGCTACATGCTGACGACGCCGCTCGTGCTTTTCGAGTCCCCGTTCAGCCGCGTCATGCTGACCTACCTGCCCTTCCTCGTGTTCACCGGCTCGGAGTTCCCGCAGCGCGTCCTCGACGCGATCGTCATCAGCATGGCGATGGCGATCGCGTTCGCGATCGTGATGTACCTCCGGGACCGAAAATCCGGCGTGCCCTTTCTCGTCGCGGCCGGGCTGATGTCCCTGCAGGCCGTGTCGATGTATGTCGGCACGAGTATCGACTGGGTCCGCGCCGGCCTGGCAGCCTATGCAACGATCCCGGCGCCGGTAACCCTCATCGCCGGTTTCCTGCTCGGAGCCGCAGTGTCGTGGCTGGGCTGGAAGTCCCCGGCGGCCGGGTCGCCGCGGCGTGCAGTCCGCATGCCGGCCTGACGACCGCCAGACGTCGGCAGACCACTAAAAAAACCGCCGCGATCCTGCGACCGCGGCGGCCCGTCCTGCACGCAACATCGCGCTAGCCGTCCAGGACGTCTTCCTCTCTTTCGTATTGCAGCGCCGCGGCGCGCTCGACTACGAACAGCCTGATCGCGACGCCGTGGCGTTCGACCAGCGACCCGAGCGCGATCGACGCCGCACCGAAGATGGCCAGCGCCATCCAGCTGCTCGCCATGACGAGCTCGGCGATGGGCTCGAAGCCGAGTGCCGCCGCCGCCAGCATCGTGATTACACCCGCCGCCATTGCCGTACGGCTTCCGAGCCACGTACCGGCGAGGCCGAGCGCCAGGCCCGCCAGCATCGCGAAGAAAGCCGATGCGACGGAGGCGTCGATCGCGACGCTGTAGATGAAGCCGGCGGCCACGAAGAAGCAGATCGTAAACGCCGTGAAGGCCCTGACGACGCGGCTACCCGTCCGCCTCAGCACGTCCGCCGCCATGAGGGCGTAGAGCAGGGCCGAAAGGGGCGCGAGCACCTCGTCCCCGAAAAAGCCCAGTGACCCGCAGGCCGCGGCTGCGGTGACCAGCGCGAGCGGCAGTGACGCAATGTCGACGAGTGCCGCGACAACGCGATGCCGGTGGGGCGATACGGCCGTCGGCCGCAGGGCGAGGAACAGTGCCCCGGTCAGCATGGCGACCATCAGGCTGTCGACGTCGTAGAAATAGACGCTGCGGAACAGCACGATCCCCACCGGGATGAACAGCGTCAGCAGTGCGAAGCGGCCCTCCGCGGTCGCGAGAGCCGTGTCCCTCTGCGACAGCTTGCCGCTGACCCACAGCGCGCAGGCCGTTCCGGCGAGCGCCAGTGCGCCGGCGACGATCGATTCGCGCACGGGCACCAGCAGGAGCAGGTTCAACGGAACGAAGGCCAGCGTCAGGGCCCGCGCGGAGTGCCGCGCCATGATCGCGTAGCAGAACAGGGCGACCGGCACGAGCAGCGCGAAAGCACCCAGCATCGTTACGCCGATACCGGCAACGTCGTCGATGCGCCAGGTCGCGAAACCCGGGTAGGTCGACAGTGCGCCGTCCAGCTGGAACACCGAGTACACGAGTGCGCCGAGGATCGTGAAGTTGGCCGGGATCGAGATCAGCGCCAGGCCGAAGAAGATCCTCGCGCCCTTCGTTTCCCGGAGCCCGTGACTCAGCGCGAAGCCGGCGCCGGCAAGCAGGCCCGTCTGGGCCAGCAGCAGCAGGTAGCGGCGGATGTCGTTGCCCTCGCTCCAGCCCTGCATCAGGAACAGCGACATCGACGCGAGAATCACGGCGGCGCCGAGTATGCGCAGCATCTCCGACACGGTGGTGATATTGCGCAGCGACGCGACGATCCGGTCGATCTCGAAAACCGGCCGCGATGCCTTCGGATCGCTGCGCCTGAAGATCTCGCTGTCGCTGCGAGCGGATGTAACGGTGTTCATGACCTGGCCTCCTCGTCATCATCCAGCAGCGCCGCGAGTTCGGCGCGCAGCTCGGCCTTGTCCTCTTCCTCGAGGAACGCCGTGTCCAGCGGATCCGACGGCGACGAACAGCCGAACAGGATCTCCGTCTCGCCGAGGTTGATCTCCCAGCGGTCGAAGGCATCCTCGATATCGACGCCCGCCGTGCCCTGCAGCTTGTTCATGACGTGCATTGCATCGGCGACGGACTGCCGGGAGCGCATCACGTTGCGCTGCTCGTCGATCTCCTTGATGCGCTCCTCGATGGTCATGACCTGTTCGCTGATGCGTTGCTCCAGCTCGTCATGACGCGCGATGGACTCCTCGAGACTCGCCAGCTGCGATTCGCAATCGCGACGCCGGCGCAGGCACTCGAGCGCCTTGGCCTCGTCCTCGGAGGCGACCGCGCGAGCGCGATCGCGCCAGCGTCCGGACGCCACCTCGAGCTCGCGGTAGCGGGCCTTCAGGGCGCTGCCGTCCTTCCGGACACGCGCGAGGCGAACCCGTGAGCGCGCGGCGGCCCGTTGCGTATCACGGAGGGCGGCGTTGATGATGGCATCGTGGTTCTCGACCCGGCTGACGGCCCGATCCACCGATGACGTGATCGTTGCTGAAATTCTCTGGATAAGACTCATGACGACTCCTTGCGATGGTGTGTGCGGAGTCGACGCTAGGGCGAAGGCTTATCTTCGGCAACGTTTTTCTAAAAAGTGAGCCTTTTCAAACCAAAAGTATAAAAATATTGTACTATCTGGCGAATCATGACGACCTCGACACGCCTGGTTGCGGCGCTCAAGCGCGTGCTCAAGTCGCGTTCGCTGACCTACCGCGAGCTCGCGGGGCGGCTGGGGCTCTCCGAGTCCGCCGTCAAGCACATGTTCTCCACGGGTAATTTCTCGCTGAAGCGCCTGGACCAGGTCTGCGAGGTGCTGGCGATCGATCTCGGCGAACTCGTGAGCCTCAGCGAGGCCCAGGAGCCGCGCATCGAGGAACTGCCGGCGGAGTACGAGGAAGAGATCGTCGCCGACACCCGCTTCCTGCTCGTGGCCTACTGCCTCGTCAATTACTGGAGCTTCGACGAGATCATCGAGCGCTACGACATCTCCCGGGCCGAGGGTTTCAAATACCTCAGGCGGCTCGACCAGATGAAGATCGTCGAGGTACTGCCGGGCGACCGGGTCCGGCTGCTGATCGCGAACAACTTCAGGTGGCGGAAGAACGGCGCGATGGAGCGCTTCTTCAACGAGCGGGTACAAACCGATTTCTTCCGCCACGGGTTCACCGCCGACGGCGCGATCCGCATCGCCAAGAACGGGATGCTTTCGACCAAGGCGCAGGCACAGCTGCGCGAGAAACTGAAATCGATCGGCGAACTGTTCGACGACACGACCTGGGAAGAGCGCAAGCTGCCGGCGAACGAACGCCACGGGACGACGATGGTCCTCGCGATCCGCCAGTGGATCTTCGAGGGTTTCCGGGAACTCGAACGGCAGCCTAAGTCGTAAGCAGCCACCTGGCGTAGCAAAACCCGCAGTGCCCGGGCCGGCGGCCTGCGTGCAGTCGGCAAAACGCGCCGGGGAACTCGAACGGGGACCGAGTCAGACCGCGCGCTCGGTCGCGGGCGGGGCGATAAACAGGCTTCTCACGATCGCGCGCGCCCAGACGTACGCGACGACGCCAGTGACGATGTTCGCGGCGGCGTAGGCCGCGAAGATGCCGACGACCCCGAAGAACTGCTTCGCGATGAAGGCCAGCGGCACGTAGAGCACGAGGATGCGCATGACGCTCACCCAGACGCCCGGCATCGGCCGGCCGAGTCCGTTGTAGGCCGCATTCATCACCATCACGATGCCGTAGGCACCGTAGCTCACCGGCACGATCCACAGGAACAGCTCTGTCACGCGATTCGCGTCGGCGCTGTCACTGAACAGCCCGGGCAGCACGCCCGACAGCGCGGCGAGGAACAGGGCGATGCCAATGCCGCTAGCGACGCAGAAGGCCATGCACAGCCACAGCGCCCGCAGGATACGTTCCTCCTTGCGCGCCGACAGGTTCTGGCCGACGAAGGGGCCGATGATCGACGAGATGGCGTAGTAGATCACGAGCATCATCGACTCGATGCGGCTCGCAACGCCGAAGCCGGCGACGGCCTCCGGCCCGAAGGCGGCAATCATCTTCGTGACCAGCGTGGCGCCGAGTGGCACGATCACGTTCGTGCCGGCCGCCGGCAGGCCGACGTGCAGGATTTCCCGCCACGACCGGAACAGCACCTCCCGCTTCGGCCGGGCGAGCGTCACGAGGCGGAGCTTGACCCGCAGGAAGTACACCGTGCCGAGGAAGATCGCCCCGCGCGAGAGCAGCGCCGCCAGCGCCGCGCCGTTCAGCCCGAGCGCCGGAATCGGCCCGAGGCCGAAGATCAGTATTGGGTCGAGGATGATGTTCAGCACCGACGCGAGCACCATCAGGATCCCCGGCAGGCGCGTGTCGCCGGTCGCCCGCATGCTCGCCATGCCGACCATGCCGACGACAATCAGCGGCACGCCGATGTATACGATCGTCATGAAGCCGCGGATCAGCGGCATAATGTCCCCGGGAGCACCGAGCAGGCTAAACAGCGGGTCGATCGTCAGAACGCCGACGCCGCTGATCGCGGCCGTGATCATGAACGACAGCAGGATACTGTCGGTCGACAGCCGGCGCGCGTGTTTTCGATCGTTCCTGCCGAGTGCTCGGGCGACAACCGACGACGTGCCGGCACCCAGCCCGATGGCGACGCTCGTCACGATCATCAGTATCGGGAAACCGAAGCTGTAGGCCGCGAGCGAATCGATGCCGACCTGGCCGATGAACCAGGCGTCGATCAGCGCCTGCCCCATCATCGTCGCGATGCCGAGCAGCACGGGCGCGGTCATGTTCACCAGGTGCTGGCCGACAGGACCACTGGCGAGCCGTGATGTCTTCCTGGACATAGAAAGCCTGAAAACCGGGGGTGGGGTGTCGCGACGACCGACCGACTATGACGGGTACGGCGGGACGACGCAATCGCCGGCCCGTGTCGGGTATCATGAATGATCACGGTCCCGGAAGTCCCGCAAACGCCGCCATGAAGACCCGCCACGACATCCTTATCGATGCCCCGCACGACATCGTCTGGGCCGCATTCGACAACCGGGACAACATGCGTCGGTGGCAGCCGAATCTCCGGGAGTATGCACATTGCTCGGGCACACCGGGTAACCCCGGCGCCGTGACCGAACTCGTCTACGACGAAAAGGGCCGCGAGGTCCGCATGACCGAGACGATCACCGAGCGCCGCGAACCGGACTTCATTGCGGCCGTCTATACGACCGACTGGGGCAAGACGATCGTCGTCAATCACTTCGAGGACGCCGGCGACGGCAAGACCCGCTGGGTCGTCTACGCAAACCATTTCTTCAAGGGCATCATGAAAGTACTCGGCGTGTTTTCGGCGAAGTCCATCCGTGAACGCACCGAGAACGATCTGCAGCGCTTCAAGCTCTTCGTCGAATCGGCAATGGCGGACACCGCGTCATGAGCTGGAAGAAGCTCGACTCGCGGACGGTCTATGAGAATCCGTGGATGCGGGTGCTCGAGGATCGCGTCATCAATCCGGGCGGCGGCGAGAACCGGTACGGGCACATCCATTTCAAGAACCGCGCCGTCGGGATCATCCCGATCGACGAGGAAGACCACACCTGGCTCGTCGGCCAGCAGCGCTACACGCTCGGCACCTACTCCTGGGAGCTGCCGATGGGCGGTGCGCCGCTCGAGGAAGCGCCGCTCGACGCGGCGCGCCGGGAGCTCAGGGAAGAAACCGGGCTGACCGCGGAGCGCTGGACGGAACTGATGCGCCTCTACACCAGCAACTCGATCACCGACGAGGAAGGCATAATCTATGTCGCCCGGGATCTCGAGCAGGGCGAGACGGCCTTCGAGGAGACCGAGGACCTCGCGATCCGGCGGCTGCCGGTCGACGACGCCATAGAGCTCTGCCTCGACGGCACGATCACCGACGCGCTCTCGGTCGCGGGACTGCTTTGCCTCGCCGTCAAAAGAGCATCCGCGCCGTAACGACGTAGCGGAACTTCTCCCCCGGCTCGGCCGGATCGAACGGGTATGCCGTCACGAGGCTCAGCATCGGCTCGGGCGTGTCGAGCACGACCCGCGAGCGCCGGGCATCGACGACGTCGATGTTCACGATGCGATACAGGTGTTTTCGGCCGGCCAGCGTCTCGATCACGATCGAGTCGTCCGGCTCCAGGTCCGCGAGAAACCGGAAGTAGGTATCGCGGCGCCCCGTGATCACGGTGTTGCCGGGCTCGCCCGGCAGGGCGCTCGCCGGCAGGTGGCCCGGCCCGAGGGCAAGCGTCCGGGCGCTGCTGCCGGACAGGACGACCAGGTCGATGTCGCCCCTGGCGGCAAACAGCCTGAAGACCGGAAAGGCGCCGGGCCAGCGCTGCTCGAGACCGGGCGCTTCGGCGCCCGCCCACGCCCGCTGCATGACGCCCTGTGCGAGCGCCCCGTCGGCCAGCGGATGCTCCGCCTCGACCGGGGCAAAAAAACCGAGACATAAGAGACAACTCATGGTCATAGTCTTATACATGGCGGCGAGCTGGCCGCCGGCGTGACGGGTAGTGACGAATCTTCGGGTGCATCGGTGACTCCTCGTTCTGGCGAGCTCCCATGACACCTGACGGCATTGGCAGGACGAGGCCGCCGTCATGGCATTGCAACGATCGAATGTGGCAAATTGTGGCCGCAGCAGGAGGACGGAACTTGGGCAAACGCATCGCGATCGTCGAGGACGAAGCGGCAATCCGCGACAACTACACCGCAGCGTTCGAGCGCGAGGGCTATAGCGTCGACGGCTACGCGGCACGCGAGCCGGCGCTTTCGGCGTTCGCGTCGCGGCTACCCGACCTCGTGGTGATCGACATTAATCTCGAGAACGATATCGAAGGCGGCTTCGAACTGTGTCGCCAGCTGCGCACGCTGTCCGCCGACCTGCCGATCATCTTCCTGACGGCGCGAGACAGCGAGTTCGACGCCGTCTCGGGGCTGCGCCTCGGCGCCGACGACTACCTGACGAAGGACATCAGCGTCCCGCACCTGATGGCGCGGGTCGCGGCACTGTTCCGCCGGCTCGAGGCCATGCAGCGTCCCGAGGGCAAGGAAAGCCGCCTCCGGCGCGGCCGCCTGGTCATCGACACCGAACGCATGACCGTCCACTGGGACGACAGCCCGGTCGGCCTTACGCTGACCGAGTTCTGGCTCGTGCACGCGATGGCGCGCTACCCCGGCCACGTCAAGAACCGCCAGCAGCTGATGGATGCGGCGCAGGCCGTGCTCGACGACAACACGATCACCTCGCACATCAAGCGCATCCGTCGGAAGTTCCTCGCGATCGACGAACGCTTCGACGCGATCGAAACCGTCTACGGCATGGGGTACCGCTGGCTGGCGGAGTAGCGGCCGGTGAACCTCAAGCGCCAGCTTCTGATCGTCAGCCTGCTGACGCTGGTACTGCCCTGGGGCGGCTGCCAGTTCATCCGCGAGACCGAGAGCGCACTGCGTGCGGGCCAGCAGGACATGCTGGCGGGTACGGCCCGGGCAATCGCAGACTCGCTGTCACGATACCCGGAGGAATTCCCGGCGCGGCCGCCGGCCGATTTCCGCAGCGGCGACCAGCTCTACGGTCACGACCTCGACGTCGCGCCGCGCATAGACGGCTATGTCGACGACTGGCCGCTGGACGCGGACTCACTCATCACGATGACCGGCAGCGAAGGTCCGGTCCGCGCCGTCGTCGGCGTACACGGCGGCTATCTTTATCTCTACGTGGCGGTGGCCGATCGCAGCCTCGTCTACCTGCCGCCCGGCGGCGTTCCCGGAACCGGCCGGCCGCACGTCGACCGCGTCGAACTCAAGAGCGTCAGCCCCCCGTATCTCGACGAGACCTTCGTGTTTGCCGCCGAGGCGCCCGGACGCATCGTCACCTACATCCGCTCGGCGAACGGCACCACGCCGGAACCGTCCGTCCATGCGCACTGGCAGGACGTCCCCGGCGGCTACCACGTCGAAGCCCGGATTCCACGACGCCTCCTCGGCGTCAATCTCGGCATCGCGGTCACCAACACCGAGGCGACGTCGGCGCGCGGCGCGACGGTCACGAACTACGACCGTGCCTACCCGGGCAGCTTCGTCCGCACGTCGCGCGAACTCGCCCGGATCGGCAACAGCCTCGTTCAGCCGGGCATGCGCCTGGTCGTGACGGACCGCTCCGGGTGGCGGCTCGCCGAGACCGGCAGCCTCGCATCGCGGCCCAACCGCAGCGAGGCCGTCGTCGCCAACTGGCTTCGGCTCGTCTATGACGCGATCGTGGAGCGCGGTACCGACGCGACGCTGGCCGCTCCCGATCCCGGCGGCCGGGAGCAGCAGCGCTACATTCGTGACGCTCTCGCCGGTGCGTCCACCGCGAGCTGGTTTCGCTCCGGGTCGTCGGGCAACGCGATCGTGGCCGTCGCCCGGCCGGTCGTGGTCGACGGCGACGTCGTCGGTGCGGTCGTGCTGCAGCAGGGTACCGATGCGATCCTCAGCCTGACGAACCAGGGCCTCGCCCGCCTGTTGAACTTCAGCATCATTGCGACCGTGGCCGTAGCACTCGGCCTGCTCGGTTACGCAACGTGGCTGTCCCGGCGCATCCGGCGCCTGAGCGTTGCCGCCGGCGCGGCACTCTCGGGCAACGCCGCCGACGTAACGCTGCCGAGCGCAGACGCCCGCGACGAGCTCGGCGACCTGTCACGGAGCTTCTCGAACGTGCTCGGCGCGCTCGGTGAATACAACGCCTACCTCAAGACACTCGCGTCGAAACTGTCGCACGAACTGCGCACGCCGCTCGCGATCGTGACTTCCTCGCTCGACAACCTGGAGCACGAAAATCTCGACGAGTCGGCGCAAAACTACACGCGGCGGGCGAAAGACGGCGCCGAGCGCCTGCGCCGCATCCTCAATGCCATGAGTGAAGCCAACCGTGTCGAAGAGCTGATGGAGAATGCCGAGATCGTTCGCTTCGACCTCGACGCGGTCCTCGTATCGACGGTGAATGCCTACCGGGATGCGTACCCCGGGTATCGCTTCGATTACACCGGCCCCGGCGACGGTGCACCGATGGACGGCTCCCCGGAGCTCTTGATCCAGATGCTCGACAAGCTTGTCGACAACGCGGTGAGCTTCAGCGACGACGGGGCAACGATCACCATCCGGCTCGAGCGCACCAAGGACGGGCTCGACCTGGCCGTCGAAAATCCTGGCCCGTCCCTGCCCGAGCAACTCAAGGGCAGGCTTTTCGATTCGCTGGTTTCGTTTCGTGCGGACGCCGACGCCCGGCACCTGGGCCTCGGCCTTTACATTGCCCGCCTGATTGCCGAGGGTCACGCCGGCACGATCAGTGGCACCAACACGGAGAGCGGCGTACGCTTCGACGTCATGTTCCGGGTCCCCGACGAGTCGAAAACGTGAGACTGGCCGAAGTCTTCCTGCGCCTCGGCCTCGCTCTCGTCGCCTGGATGATTCTGTATGCGCACATGCTCTGGCTGGCGGTGACGCCGCGGATACCCTGTGGTGACGAAGGCGCCGAACTGCACGGCGTGCTCCTCGGCCTGATTCCGCTGACGCTCCTCATCGGACCGCTGATCCTGTCGACCCGCCCGCTTCACGACGTGCACACAATGCTGCGCTGGCTGGCCGCACCGCTGCTCGCGATCGCGCCGTTTTCCCTTTACGCCGCCTGGCAGGTGTTTTCGCGGGTCCAGGCGGGCGGGCAGGCCATCTGCGGAAACGGCACCGCACCCGCGTGGCAGGCGTGGTGGGGACCGGTGCAGGGACTGGTCATCCTGTACGTCGGACTGCTGCTGGCATTCGCCTGGAAACGACTGCAGGCCGCCGCTCCGTCGGACTAGCTGCTTGGAATGGAACACGCCGGCAATTCGACCTACACTGGCCGCGCCCGGAGCGGAACAACAATAATTGACCCGCTCGTATCGATTTCCGAGCGGGCGTACGTTTACGGCATAAGGGGAAAACTCGACCATGAGTATGATGAGTGAATTCAAACAATTTGCCATGCGCGGCAACGTCGTCGACATGGCGGTTGGTATCGTTATGGGCGGCGCTTTCGGCAAGATCGTGTCGTCGTTCGTTGCCGACGTGCTGATGCCGCCGATCGGGATCGTCCTGGGTGGCGTCGACTTCAGTGACCTCGCGGTGACGCTCAAGGCCGCCTCCGACGGCGCCGACGCAGTGCTGCTCCGTTACGGGGTATTCATCCAGACGGTAGTCGACTTCCTGATCATCGCTTTCGCGATCTTTCTCGTCGTCAAGGCGATGAACTCGGTCAAGAAGAAGGAAGAAGCAGCGCCGACGGCGCCGCCGAAGCCCAGCAAGGAAGAAGAACTGCTGACCGAAATCCGCGACGCCCTGAAGGCACGGTAAACGAACGGGCGGGAGCCCGGGCTCCCGCCCGTCATCCTCAGGTGTTTAGCAGCAGGACATTCGCCCGCCTGGCAGCAGGCTGCATCGTGCTTGCCGTCGCCCTGCCCGGCCCGGTCTCAGCCGACTCCGTGGAGGCGGGTCTTCGCGATCCCCGGCCGAATATCCTCCTGATCGTCGCCGACGACCTCGGTTATGCCGATCTCGGTGTATACGGCAGCGACATCGACACGCCGAACATCGACGCGCTGGCCGCCCGCGGCATGCTGTTCACGCAGTTCCACACGGCGCCGATGTGCGCACCGACGCGCGCGATGCTGCTATCCGGAAACAACAACCACGTTGCCGGCATGGCAGGACAGCAGCGCCAGGGCATCCGCGGGGTTCCGTACCCTGGGTACGAAGACGGGCTGTCGGACCGGATCGCGCCGTTGCCGAGGCTCTTGCGCGATGCGGGCTACCACACGTACACGGCCGGCAAATGGCACCTCGGCACCGACGCCGCCAGGAGCCCGGCGGCGGCAGGCTTCACGCGTTCGTTCAGCCTCATGGAGGGTGCCGGCAACCATTGGGACAGCATCGGCTTCGAGAACGGACCGACGACATGGTGGGCAGACGATGATTTCGGGGAATACCCGGCCGGACGTTATTCCACCGAGGTGTATACCGATCGCCTGATCGAGTTCATCGAGGCTGACAGGGAGACCGGCAAGCCCTTCTTCGCGTTTGCCGCCTACACGTCGCCGCACTGGCCGCTGCAGGTGCCGGACGAGTATCTCGATCTCTACGCCGGCCATTACGACGACGGCTACGACTCGCTGCGCGAGCGCCGCTTCGAGTCGCTGCAGGCGGCCGGCATCGTCCCTGCCGACTCGGCTTTACCGCCTCGCAACCCGTCGATCGTGCCTTGGCAGTCACTCGATACGGAGGAGCAAAGACGCGAATCGCGCAAGATGGAGCTCTACGCCGCAATGGTCGACAATCTCGACGACCATGTGGGCCGGCTTGTCGATTACCTGCGAGACAGCGGCCTGTGCGACAACACGCTAATTGTGTTCATGGCGGACAACGGCGCGGCGGGAGAGGACTTCTACAATCGCGGCCCGTTCATCGACTACGTCCGCGACCACTACGACAACGCTTACGAGAAGATGGGGACACGCGCGTCCTTCGTTTCCTACGACTACGAGTGGGCGGAAGCGGGCAGCGCGCCGTACTCGCGTTCCAAGACTTACACGCGCGAAGGCGGCATCGTCGCGCCGATGATTGTTGCAGGCCCAGGCGTCACCGGCAGCGACGTGATAGAGCATGGCTACGTAACGGTCATGGATCTCGCGCCGACGTTCCTCGCGATCGCGGGTGCCCGCTATCCCGACGACGGCTCGGTCATGCCGATGCTCGGCGAGAGCATGACCGGCCTCCTGGCCGGGACCAGCGACCGGGTGCATGACGACGACTACGTGACCACCCTGTACCACCGCGGCCGGGCATTCCTCAGGCAGGGTCCGTGGAAGATCGTCACGCTGGATCCGCCGTTCGACGAATCCGCGTTCGAGCTGTTCGACATCGTCGAGGATCCGGGCGAGACCAACGACCTGGCGGCAACCCACCCGGAGAAATACGAAGAACTGATCGAGCTCTGGCGCGCGGAGCGGCGCCGGCTCGGCATCGTCCTCCCGCAGGACCTCTAGCCTGGACTATTCATGAATAGTCCAGGCCAGGCCGTTCAGGCCACCCCGAGATAGCGGGCGATCCCCGTCGCGGCCTCGCGGCCCTCGAACACCGCGGTCACGACCAGGTCGGAGCCGCGCACCATGTCGCCGCCGGCGAAGATCTTTTTGTTGGTGGTCTGGAACGGGTATTCGCCGAGCGTCGCGACGCGCAGCCGTCCGCTCGGCAGCGTCTCGATGCCGTGCTCGGCGAACCACTCGGGCGGGTTCGGCCTGAACCCGAAGG
>JAZBNZ010000124.1:0-6126 GCA_036350895.1 Woeseiaceae bacterium | reverse complement strand
GATGATCCGCGACGGTAGTGTCGGTATCCCCAATTCGCTGGAAGCCTCGAATGCGTATAACTGCGCACCGCCTACCGGCGAACCCGGTGCAATGTCGGTCTGGCAGTTCAAGCGCGTTGGTGGCGGCATCGCCGCCGGTCCGGGTGGCGCCGTCTTCTTCTTCGATGAGTCCGAGCACGGCCCCGGCAGCGGCGGCGGTGGTGGCGACAGCCACAAGCCGGACAACCCCGGCGGCGATGAAGGTGAAGAAACCGAGGGCGGCATCACGGCTGTCGAGTTCGAACGCATCGCGATGATCAACAACCAGGCCGGCTCAGACGGTGGCGCACTGCTTGCCGCGGCCGAAATGACGATCACCGACTCCGTGTTCAGCGGCAACCTGTCCGCTGCAAACGGTGGCGCAATCTATATCGACTCCGCGACGACCATTTTCGGCACCCTGATCGGCACGTCTTCGACAGACGTTCCGTTCGAATCCGGCGCACTGTCAGCCGAGCTCGTGAGCGTTCCCAATCGGGGCGAGAACGGTGGCGGCATATTCGATACGGGCTTCCATACGACGAATATCGAATCCAGTGCGATCAACGGCAACGAGGCCATCGGTGGCGGCGGTATCGCCGCTCGTTCACTGATCGTCGTCAACATCACGAATTCGACGATCAGCGGTAATACCGGTACCGATGTCGGTGGCGGGATCACGACGAACGGCACGGTCAACCTCCGTAACGTTACCGTGGCTGACAACGTCGCAACGACTGACGCACCGGGTGGCGGTGGCGGTCTCAACTCCTTCGGCGGTGGAACCTACACGTTCTACAACACGATCCTGAGCAACAACGTCGTGGCCGGTGCAGAGGCGGAACGCGAAGCCAACTGCGGCTGCTCCGGTGGTGCCGCTGCATGTCCGGACGGCAGGATGATATCGCTGGGTTACAACGTCAGCGACGAGGCGGTGGACACCTGCTCGATGCTCGCCCTGGGCGACCAGGTCGCAACGGATCCGTTGCTCGAGCCGCTCACGAACAATGGCGGTCTCACGGAAACGCATGCACTGCCTTCGACGGCCAAGATGATGCAGGACCCGGTAACGAGTCCGGCAATCGACCGCGGGGACAACACGCGTTGTTCGAACAACGACCAGAGAGGATCGCTCAGGCCCGATGACGGTGACGGGGATCGAAACTACGACTGCGACGTCGGGGCCTTCGAACTCTTCATCCCGAGGGCGGATCTCCATATCAACAACGTCACGATTCCGAACCAGGTCCGCAAGGGACAGGAATTCGACGTCACGGTAGAGGTCCACAACGACGACTTCAATTCGGTAGCTCCGAGCGTCGAATTCACGGCAACCCTGGACAACGAGGTCGACGGCAAAATCCTTGCAGTCGTACCGACGGCAGGCAGCTGCGACGCTCCGACGCACACGGTCACCTGCGCTCTTGGCGATCTGGCTGTTGGCGAAATCGCTACGGTCAATCTTCGCGTCGTCGGCGTGAAGCAGGGCGATTACGCTTTCGAATCGCTCGTCGCCACGGACGGTGTCGTGGATCCAGTCCCGGAAAACAACATCGTCACGTCGACATTCTTCGCGCTGGGTGATGCAGATATCGCCGTCACGGGCAATCCGGTTCCGGATACGGTGGACCAGGGTGACACGATCGTCTTCGGCTACACCGTCATCAATAACGGTGAAGACGATGCATCGGCTGTCCGGCTCGGCATGGTCGTCCCGACGAGTGCGTCGTTTGTCTCGGCAACGTCGACCACAGGCAGTTGCGCCGAGAGTGATGGCGAGGTCCTCTGCAATATCGGGGCGCTCGGTATCGGCGAAAGTGCCGTCATCGAGATACAGCTCGTGGCCGATGAGGCCGGAGTGTTCGACTACACGGCCATTGCCGGCGCCGACCAGGTGGATCCGGACGACAGCAACAACACCGTCACGGCTACCATTACGGCGATTGCGAATGCCGATCTCGAATTGACGGGGACGGGCCCGGGCAACATCGTCGTCGGTCGTGAGTACGACCTGACGCTGACGGTCACCAATGCCGGTCCGCAGGATGCAAGCAACATCCTGCTCACGGCACCGGTACCGACACAGGCCAGTGTCGTGTCCGCAACCGGCTGTGACGTCGTCGACGGCGTACTCGAGTGCACCAGCGACGCGCTAGCGGTCGACGAGAGCGTGTCCTTCGCGATTCGGTTCAGTGCCGACAGGACCGGCACGGCAACGGTCAGCGCGGCGGTGGTCGCCGACGAGAATGACCCCGACACGACGAACAACGAAGTGTCGGTCGCCGTGGCGATCAATCCCCAGATCGTCGAAAACCTCGGCGGCGGCGGTGGTGGCGGCGGCTGCGTCTACAACCCGGATACTCCGGCTGATTCGACGCTTCCGCTGATGCTGCTGACAGCGCTGCTGGCACTCGGCGTTCGTCATCGTATGTTCGTCTAGACGAGAGCGTACTTGCCGGCGCCCCGCAACGGGGCGCCGGCTTTTCTCGTTTCGGGCCCGGCTAACTCAGTCTTCCAGGTAGCCGCCCGGTCCCGGTATGTCCCGCGTCTCGCCCGGCCGCGTAAACAAATCCGCGTCGTCGAGCGGCGGCTGCCGGTCCTCGGCGTCTTTCGGGACGTTCGTCGGCACGTGGATGCCGACGGAGTGATACGCACCGATCGTGCCGCTCAGGATGGCTCGCGCCGCCGGTGACCCGAAGAACCAGTAAGGCGGTAGCGCCAGGTGCGACGGACGCCTGCCCCAGTAGTCGGCGTCGAAGTGCACCGCGTCGACGTCTGCATCGCCCAGGTGCGT
The DNA here is from genome assembly GCA_036350895.1 of Woeseiaceae bacterium. GTDB lineage: Bacteria > Pseudomonadota > Gammaproteobacteria > Steroidobacterales > Woeseiaceae > UBA1847. The sequence continues at coordinate 3,314 of JAZBNZ010000124.1, read as the reverse complement.
CACGGTCGTCGTTCCGTCGAGCGTCACCCGAAACGCGATGTTCTGGACGTCGGTTCGGCGGTTCGGCCAGCCCGCGTGCGGGATGTGCACGGCCTCGATCAGGAGGTCTGCCAACTCAACGGCCATCGGCGCGTCGCCGTAGGCAGGTGTCAGGCTGTGTATCCGTTCGAAGAGGTGATCAGACTCCGGGTCCGCCGCCGCGCGGAGACCCGCGACGGCTTGCTCGGGCCCGTACAACTCGACGGCGGGCTGCGCCTCCAGGTACTCGAGCATCAGTGCCGGATCGAAATGATCGTCGTGGTAATGACTGACGAAAACGGCGTCGATACCGTCGAAGGGCGGAGTGCCCGCCATCAGCGCCGCCTCGATCTCGGCCGGTACCCGCTGGTACTGACCGTAGTCCTCGCGGAACAGGGGATCGAACACGATCTTCGTGTCGCCGCGCTCGACCATGACGGCCTCGTTGCCGAGATAATGTGCGCGCGAGCTGACGTGCTCGTGGGAGAAGGCGGTGGCGCCGAGCGCCAGCAGCAGGATGGCGGCGTTCTGCCGCAGGGTGAAGGCTTTCATTGCTCGCTACTATAGCCGCGTTGCCGCTCGATCCCCAGTCAACTTTTAGCCGTCGTCGAGATCCTCGGCGCTGTGCCGTTCCCGGACCTGCAGCGCTTCGTCGCCCCAGGTCCGGTTGACCCGTCGTCCCCGCTCGACGGCCGGGCGCGCCGCGATCGCCTTCGCCCAGCGGATCACGTTCGCGTAGGACGCGACGTCGAGGAACTCGGATGCCTCGTAGAGATCGTGGATGACGAGGCTGCCATACCAGGGCCAGGTGGCGATATCGGCGATCGTATACTCGCCGCCGGCCAGGTATTCACACGTCGTGAGATGCCTGTCGAGAACGTCGAGCTGGCGCTTGACCTCCATCGTGTAGCGATCGATCGGGTACTCGAATCGTTCCGGCGCGTACTTGTAGAAATGACCGAAGCCGCCGCCGAGGAAAGGTGCCGATCCGACCTGCCAGAAGAGCCAGTTTAAGGCCTCGGTGCGAGCCGGTCCGTCGCTTGCGAGGAACGCGCCGAATTTCTCGGCGAGATATACGAGTATCGAGCCCGATTCGAACACGCGCGTCGGCGGGTCCGTCGAGACGTCCAGCATCGCCGGGATCTTCGAGTTCGGGTTGATCTCGACGAAGCCGCTGCCGAACTGGTCGCCCTCGCCAATCTCGATCAGGTGTGCGTCGTATTCGGCGTCCCCGTGCCCCAGCGCCAGCAGTTCCTCCAGCATGATCGTCGCTTTCTGGCCGTTCGGCGTCGCGAGCGAGTAGAGCTGGATGGGATGTTCGCCGACGGGCAGTGCCTGCTCGTGGCGGGCGCCGGCGGTCGGTCGATTGATACCCGCCCATTTGCCGCCGTTCTCGGTGTCGTAGGTCCACACGGTGGGGAGTGTATAGGTCATCGGCTACTCCGCTCGGGCTGTAAACCCAGACGTAAGCCCGGCCGTCCGGAAATCAAGTCGGGATGGCTGGCGGGGAGCACGGGTGGCCGGGTTCCGGACGGCCACCCGTACGAAGTGCGACGAACAAATCCCGAACATACTCCGAATTTCGCCGCTTGGTCGGTCACCGCGGGCGCCCTAGTCTCTAAGCTCAACGCCAGGAAGGCACAAGGGAGACCAGGGATATGTCCACGATGAGCACATTCACCATTGCAGGTTTTGCGCTGTTGCTGAGCGCGCACGACGCGACGGCCGCCGCAGCGAAAACTTGCCCGCCGGAGCTCGCTGCCGAGGCACCGGTCGTCGCACGTTCGATCGAACAGGAAGACATCGTCAGCGGCAGGCTGCGTTTCGCCGAGGTGGTGGAGCATGGCCGAAGGCTGTTCACGGCCAAGTTCAACACCTGCGACGGCCGCGGGCGGCCCGAGACGACCGGCGGCGGTGCGAAGCGCGCGATTCCCGCATTCTCCGAGGAAGGGGAGCCGCTGACGCCTGGTCAGGTCGAAAAGCTGCGCGTCTCGGCACCGGACTCCGATTCCTGCGCGGGCTGCCACAACGACCCGGAAGTCGGCGGCGCCGGTGACTTCGTCGCCAACGTGTTCGTCCTCGCGCAGGTGCTGGACCCGGTTGCGCTGTCTTCGAGCGCGGCGCGCGGAAACAATCGCAACACGCTCGGGATGCACGGCTCGGGCGCGATCGAGATGCTGGCGCGCGAGATGACGATGGATCTCCAGGCGCAGGCCGCAGGCCTCGCGGACGGCACGCACACACTGATGACCAAGGGCGTCGAGTTCGCAGTGACGATCGCGTCAGGCGAGGTCGCGCACGCCGACGGCATCGACGCCGATCTCGTCGTCCGGCCGTTCCACCAGGCCGGCAAGGTCGTCTCGCTGCGCGAGTTCTCGACCAATGCCATGAACCATCATTTCGGCATGCAGGCCGAGGAGCGTTTCGACCTGAATCCCGCCAAGGGGCCGGATTTCGACAACGACGGGGTCAGCCGGGAACTCACGATAGGCGACCAGACCGCGATCAGTCTCTGGCAGGCGCAGCTGTCGGTGCCCACGCAGGTCGCGCCGCGGGATCCCGGGCGCCGGAAAGCCGTCGAAACCGGTGAACGCCTGTTTGGCGAGATCGGCTGTGCGGACTGTCACCGACCGGTCATGCAGCTGTCCTCGCGTTACTTCGTGGAGCCGAACCCGTTCAATCCGCCCGGCACCTGTGCGGGCGCGGCCGAGGGCTGCGCCGAGGTGGCCTTCGATATGACCGTCGAGGGCGCGCTGCCACGGCTGGAGAAGGGGCCTCGTGGCACGGCGATCGTGCGCGCCTATACCGACCTCAAGCGGCACAATCTCTGTGACGAACCGGGCCCGGGCGCGATCCGCTGGTTCTGCAACGAGCAGCTCGCGCAAGGGCGTGCCGACCAGGACGGCAGGCCGGGTGCGGAATTCTTCCTGACGCGGAAGCTCTGGGACGTCGGCAACACGGCTCCCTACGGGCACCGTGGCGACCTCAGCACGATCACCGAAGCGATCCTCGTCCACGGCGGGGAAGGGCGTGCGTCCCGCGACGCATTCGCAGGGCTTTCGGTCAACGGGCAGACGGCGGTCGTCGAGTTCCTCAAGTCGCTCAGGATCGTGCCGCAGAAATAGACGAGGCGGTCGCGGCTTGAAGAGCCGCTCCTACAGTCCGCGATTCATCGCTGGTGGGTATTTGCGCTGTGGCACCGGCGTTTCGGCATCGGTGACAACGTGCCATGAGCCTGCTGCGGCGCGGTCGCGGCTTGAAGAGCCGCTCCTACAGTCCGCGATTCATCGCTGGTG
>JAZBNZ010000123.1:0-8801 GCA_036350895.1 Woeseiaceae bacterium | reverse complement strand
GGCTCGAGGAGCATGGTGCTCTCGAGCACACGATCGTGGTGGCCGCCACGGCGTCCGAGTCCGCGGCCAAGCAGTTCATCGCGCCCTATGCGGGCTGCGCGATGGGCGAATACTTCCGCGACAAGGGCGAGGACGCGCTGATCGTCTATGACGATCTCACCAAGCAGGCCTGGGCCTATCGCCAGGTATCGCTGCTGCTACGCCGCCCGCCGGGCCGCGAAGCTTATCCCGGTGACGTCTTCTACCTGCACTCGCGCCTGCTCGAGCGTGCGGCACGCGTCAATGCCGCCTACGTCGAGGAAGTCACCGGCGGCAAGGTGAAGGGACAGACCGGTTCGCTGACGGCGCTGCCGATCATCGAAACGCAGGCCGGCGACGTCTCGGCGTTCGTACCGACCAACGTGATCTCGATTACCGACGGCCAGATCTTCCTCGAGTCGGACCTGTTCGCCGCGGGTATTCGCCCGGCCATCAACGCCGGCCTGTCGGTCTCGCGTGTCGGCGGCGCCGCGCAGACGAAGATCATCAAGAAGCTCGGCGGCGGCGTCCGCCTCGCGCTCGCGCAGTATCGCGAGCTGGCGGCTTTCGCCCAGTTCGCCTCCGACCTCGATGCGGCAACCCGCAAGCAGCTCGAGCGCGGCGAGCGCGTCACCGAGCTCATGAAGCAGAAGCAGTACTCGCCCCTTTCGGTCGCCGAGATGGCGCTGTCGCTGTTCGCCGTCAACGAGGGCTTCCTCGACGGCGTCGCCGTCGAGAAGGTCGTCGATTACGAAGCGGCCCTGCACGACTTCGCACGTGCGAATCACCAGGCGACGCTGGATTCGATCAACGAGAAGGGCGATTACAACGACGAGATCGCCGCGAGCCTGAAGGGCATTTGCGAGGAGTTCGCGGCCAAGGGCGCATTCTGATCGCGCTTTCGCGCCGGCACCGGATCTTATTTCCAGGCCGGCTGCAGACGCACGGATTGACGACAAACTAGACGGACACGACAGAGACTTTTTATGCCCGGCGAAAAGGAAATACGCTCCAAGATTTCTTCTGTAAAGAACATGCAGAAGATCACGAGCGCAATGGAAAAGGTCGCTGCCTCCAAGATCCGCAAGGCACAGGCGCAGATGGAATCGTCGCGCCCGTACGCCGAGCGTATCCGCCAGGTGATCGGTCACCTGGCGTACGCCAACCCGGACTACAAGCATCCGTACCTGATCGAACGCGAGGCCAAGCGCGTCGGCTTCATCGTGATCTCGACCGACCGCGGTCTCTGCGGCGGCCTGAACAGCAACCTGTTCAAGCTGGTGATCAACGAGATGCGCCAGTGGAAGGAACAGGGCGTAGACGTCGACCTCGTCCTGGTCGGCGCCAAGGCCGTGCAGTTCTTCCGTCGCATGGGTGGCAGCGTGCTCGGCACGGCGTCGCACCTCGGCGACCGGCCGTCCGTCAACGAGCTGATCGGCTCGATCCGGATCATGCTGGATGCGTATGAAGAAGGCCGCATCGACCGCCTGTTCCTGTTCCACAGTGTGTTCGTGAGTGCGATGAGCCAGAAGCCCGTCGTCCAGTCCATCCTGCCGGTCAGCGAAATCGATCTCGGCGACGAGTCGCTTGCCGCTCACTGGGACTACCTTTACGAGCCGGACGCCGGCGAGCTGCTCGACGACGTCCTGATGCGCTATATCGAGTCGCAGATCTACCGCGGTGCGGTCGAAAACTTCGCCTGCGAAATGGCGGCCAAGATGGTGGCGATGAAATCGGCGACCGACAACGCCGGCGAGATCATCGACACGCTGCAGTTGCAGTACAACAAGGCTCGCCAGGCGGCGATCACGCAGGAAATTTCAGAAATCGTGGGCGGCGCAGCCGCCGTGTCCGGCTAGAGCGGGCGAAGAATTTGTTTTCTTGGGCGTCGCAGGCGCCCGGATAAAGAGGAACCGAAAAAATGAGCACCGGAACTACTGTGCAGGTTATTGGCGCTGTTGTGGACGTAGAGTTTCCCGCAGGTCAGATCCCCAAGGTTTATGACGCACTCAAGATCGACGAAGTCGACCTGACCCTCGAAGTCCAGCAGCAGCTGGGCGACGGTGTCGTTCGCACGATCGCGATGGGCGCATCCGAGGGCCTGAAGCGCGGCATGAAAGTCTCGAACACGGGCCAGCCGATCACGGTGCCGGTCGGTGCGAAGACGCTCGGACGCATCATGGACGTCCTCGGCAAGCCGATCGACAATGCCGGTGAGATCGGCTCCGACACGATGCTGCCGATTCATCGCGACCCGCCCAGCTACGAAGACCAGGCGGCCACGACGGACCTGCTCGAGACGGGCATCAAGGTCATCGACCTGATCATGCCGATCGCCAAGGGCGGCAAGGTCGGCCTGTTCGGCGGTGCCGGCGTCGGCAAGACGGTGACGCTGATGGAGCTCATCAACAACATCGCCAAGGAGCACGGCGGCTACTCGGTATTCGCCGGCGTGGGCGAGCGTACTCGCGAAGGCAACGACTTCTACCACGAGATGACCGACTCGGGCGTTATCGACAAGGTCGCACTGGTCTACGGCCAGATGAACGAGCCGCCGGGTAACCGGCTGCGCGTGGCGCTGACCGGCCTGACGATGGCCGAGGCGTTCCGCGACGAAGGCCGCGACGTCCTGATGTTCATCGACAACATCTATCGCTACACGCTGGCCGGCACCGAGGTATCGGCACTGCTCGGCCGCATGCCGTCGGCAGTGGGCTACCAGCCGACGCTCGCCGAAGAAATGGGCGTACTGCAGGAGCGCATCGCGTCGACGAAGACGGGTTCGATCACGTCCTTCCAGGCCGTCTATGTGCCGGCCGATGACCTGACCGACCCGTCACCCGCCACGACGTTTGCTCACCTGGACGCGACGCTCGTACTCTCGCGCCAGATCGCCGAGCTCGGCATCTACCCGGCCGTGGACCCGCTCGACTCGACGTCACGTATTCTCGACCCGCTCGTGATCGGCCAGGAGCACTACGACTGTGCGCGTAACGTGCAGGCGATCCTGCAGCGCCAGAAAGAGCTGCAGGACATCATCGCGATCCTCGGCATGGATGAACTCTCGGAAGAAGACAAGCTGATCGTCAGCCGTGCGCGCAAGATCCAGCGCTTCCTGTCGCAGCCGTTCTTCGTCGCCGAGGTCTTCACAAACGCGCCCGGCAAGTACGTATCCCTGGCAGAGACGATTCGCGGCTTCAACGGCATCGCGAACGGCGACTACGATCACCTGCCCGAGCAGGCGTTCTACATGGTCGGCACGATCGACGAAGCCGTCGAGAACGCGAAGAAGTTCCAGTAAAGCGAACATAGAAAAGCATCGCTGGATGCCCGTCCCGACGGGCGACAAACGACGCAGAACGAACACAGGCAGCCTCTGCAGGACGGGCACTCCAAGCCCCGACCAAAAAGGCCGAACGACAAGACAACCCGGAAACGACTATGGCCACAATCGACGTCGACATCGTCTCCGCTGAGGGCGAAATCCACAGCGGCGTCGCCAACATGGTGTATGCGCCGGCGAAGATGGGCGAGGTGGGCATTGCGCCCCGCCACGCACCCTTGTTGACGACGCTGAAGCCCGGAGAGGTGCGTGTCGAGGACACCGAGGGCAAGGAGCACTTCTACTACATCACCGGCGGCATCCTCGAGGTGCAGCCGCACAAGGTGACGGTGCTTGCCGATACGGCGTTGCGCGGTGACCAGCTCGACGAGTCCGCGGCGCTTGCCGCCAAGCAGGAAGCCGAACGCACCCTCGCCGGCATCTCCGAGGAGACGGACCTGGCTCGGGCGCAAGCAGAACTTGCCGAGGCGGAAGCCCGCTACCGCGCGGCACAGAAACTCAAGGGCAAGCGCTAGCCCCCGGGCGAGCGACTCCTGTTCCGAAGGGCCGGCCTCGCATTCGCGACGCCGGCTTTTTTATTGCACGCCGATCTTCGGTGCGATGCTCTGCTCGGCATAGTCCGCCGGCGGCTCGAACTCATCGGCATCTACCGCTGCGATGCGGGAACCGGTGAACCGGTTCTCGCCGAGCACCGTGCCATCGTCGGCGTAGTCGATCGTGACGATCGGGAAACCATCCAGCTCGTCGAGATGCTCATAGGCATGGCTGCCGACCGCCGGGCTCTTCGCGAAATCCGGCATGGCATCCTGCAGACGCTTGATGAAGACCGCGAGGCTCTCGAAGGCACCGGCCGCCTCGCGACCACCCTCGACGTTCTCCCAGTCGGTTATCCAGAAGTCCTTCTCGAGCCGCCCGTCGCGGTAAAGCTGGTATTTGACCGCCGGATAACCGTTCTGCTCGCCGGTCTGCCCGGTCTCCCGCAGCTCGATGTCCGGTTCGGCGTCGCCGGACTGCGGCATCTGCTCTGCCAGCATCTGCTCGACCACGGCGCGTTGCTCCGGCGGCACGTCCTTCAGCATTTCCTGGAGCTGGGCCTCGAGCGCGCTCAGCTGTTCGCCGATCTGCCCGATGCTCGTGGAGTCGAGCAGCACGTAGGTCCGGCTGTCGTGATCGACCGCGAGCATCTCCTGGCTTGCGCCGCGGAAGATCATGTCGGCATTGGCGCCGCGCGGGCCCTTGACGTCCATGCGGATGTTGTCGCCGTCGACGACCGTGTTGATCACGTCCGGCGGTTCGCCTTCCGCGGCCGTGTCCACGATCTCGAATTCGAAGACGACGCCGGCGAAGATGGGGGCGGCAAACAGGAGCAGGAGGCTGAGGAGGAACACCCGGAACGGCATAAACTAATCCTTCGGAAGCAAGCGAGCGCCGTCGAGCTTACCTCAGGGTTCGAGTCGCTTGTACCCCGTTCCGCGACCTTACTCGAGGGTTGCCTGCATGGCCTCGGTGACGCGGTCGCGGTAATTCCAGGAGCCGATGATCCGTGTACTGGCCCGGTGACTACGCAAATAACGGCGCTGCCAGTCGTCGAAACCCTCCATGTCGACTTCCGCCGGCACCCGCCAGCCCGGCGCGCCGAAATAGTAGACGACGTATTCGTCGAGATGCCCCGCGTCCCGGACGGCCAGCAGCGCCTCCAGGTAGTCGTCGCGGTTGCCCGAATCGGCGTCGAGCCGCAGCTCCTCCCAGGTCTCGAGCAGGTGCTTCCTTGCCGTCATCTCGCAGCCGTAGGAATTCGCGCGGGACGGGTTCTCGGCGCTGATCTCGAGCTGGCAGGCACTCTTGGTGAGGCTGTAGGAGACCCACGCCTGGGCGGCAGGGTCCGTGTCCAAGAAGGCCTGCGGAGAGAGGTAGAAGGTGTCCCCGTCCGTGACGCCATCGCGAACGTAGATTTCGCCGTTGCAGCCGGCGAGTCCGAGGGTGACGATCAGGAGGGCGACACGAAGCATGGGGGCTACTCTACCGCCGTTTCATTAACGAATCCTGAACGCTTGCCATAATGCAGGCGTGTCACGCGCTTGATGGATAGCTCCTGTATCATGTGCGGCTAGTCAAATTCGCTGGGGGCAGCATTGTCACTATCGATCGTCATCCTGGCGGCCGGGCAGGGCACGCGCATGCGTTCGCGTCTTCCCAAGGTCCTGCAGCCGCTCGCAGAAAAGCCGTTGCTCGGCCACGTCCTCGAGACCGCGCGGCAACTCGGCGCCGCTGATATCTGCGTCGTCTACGGCCACGGCGCGGAGCAGGTGCTCGCTGCTTTCCCGGGCGAAGACGTCCGCTGGGCCCTGCAGGCCGAGCAGCACGGTACCGGTCACGCCGTCCAGCAGGCAATGCCCGGAACGCCCGCGGGCGGCCGCGTGCTCGTCCTGTTCGGCGACGTACCGCTCCTGACCGCGGCGACGCTCTCGCGCCTCGTCACCGAGACCCCCGCCGACGAGATGGCCGTGCTGACGGTCGACCTCGACGACCCGACCGGCTACGGCCGTGTCGTCAGGGAGAACGGCGACGTCGTCAGCATCGTGGAGCAGAAAGACGCGAGTGACGCAGAGCTCGCGATTCGCGAGATCAACACGGGCGTGATGCTGTGCCCGACGGATCGGCTCAGGAGCTGGCTCGACAGCCTCGACAACGACAACGCCCAGGGAGAATATTACCTGACCGACGTGATCGCGATGGCGGCGGCCGACGGCGTCACCGTCCTCGGCATCAAGGCTGAATCCGAAGAAGAAGTCATGGGCATCAATGACAAGGCACAGCTTGCCGAGGCCGAGCGCGCCCTGCAACGTCGCCGCGTCGCGGCACTCATGACGGCCGGCGTCGGTTTCGCGGACCCGGCACGCGTCGATATTCGCGGCACGCTCGAATGCGGCAGCGACGTGTTCATCGACGTCAACGCGATCTTCGAGGGCAACGTCAGGCTGGGCGACGGCGTCCGTATCGAGTCGAACAACCTGCTGCGTGACACCGACATCGGCAGCGGCACGGTCGTGCACAGCAACTGCCACATCGAGGGCGCGTCTATGGGCGCCGACTGCGAGATCGGTCCGTTCGCCCGGTTGCGGCCCGGGGCAGAGCTCGCCGACCGGGTCAAGATCGGCAACTTCGTCGAGGTGAAAAAGAGTACGATCGCCGACGGCAGCAAGGTCAATCACCTGACCTACATCGGCGACACCGAGATCGGCACCGCCGTGAACGTCGGCGCGGGCACCATCACCTGCAATTACGACGGTGCCAACAAGTACAAGACCGTTATCGGCGACGGTGCGTTCATCGGCTCCGGGGTCCTCATCGTGGCGCCGCTCGAGATCGGCAAGGATGCCACCATCGGCGCCGGCACGACGCTGACCAAGCCGGCTCCCGAGGGACAGTTGACCCTGGGTCGCGCCAAGCAGATGAGCGTCAAGGGCTGGCAGCGGCCGAAAAAGAAAACGTGATGCCTATCAACGCAGTAGCATTCATAGAAGGCTACCTTGCCCAGTATTGCGGCGGGATGCACGGTGTGCGCCCGCCCGCTAACCGCTAACGGAGACAACAACATGTGCGGAATCGTCGGCGCCGTCGCCGAACGTAATATCGTCCCGATCCTGATCGAGGGCCTGCGCCGACTCGAGTATCGCGGTTACGACTCCGCCGGTGTCGCCGTCGTCGATGCGAACGGGCAGATCGGGCTCCGGCGTGCCGTCGGCAAGGTCTCCGACCTCGTCGCCAGGCTCGACGCCGAGCCGCTCAAAGGCAACACCGGCGTCGCGCACACGCGCTGGGCGACGCATGGCGGCGTCACGGAGGCCAACGCGCATCCGCACCTCTCCGGCGGCCGCGTCGCCGTGATTCACAACGGCATCATCGAGAACTTCCAGGAGATCAAGGACGAGCTCGTCGCCAAGGGCTACAGCTTCGACTCCGAGACCGATACCGAGGTCGCCGCGCATCTCGTTCATGACTTCCTCAAGGAGGGTATGGACCTGGTCGAAGCCGTCGGCAAGGCCGTCGAGCGTTTCGAAGGCGCCTACGCGCTCCTCGTCATCGATGCCGAAGACCCGGACCGGATCGTTGTCAGCCGGGTCGCGAGCCCGCTCGTCATAGGCCTCGGTATTGGCGAGAACTTCGTCGCCAGCGGCGTCCCGGCCCTCTTGCCCGTCACGCAGCGCTTCATCTATCTCGAACAGGGTGACCTGGCGGAGATCCGCCGCGACTCCATCCGGATCCTCGACGCCGACCGCCAGCCGGTCGAGCGTGACGTGCACGAGACGCAGTGGGACAGCGAGGCGGCGGAGAAGGGGCCGTATCGTCACTTCATGCTGAAGGAGATCTTCGAGCAGCCCGCCGCACTCGCCGATACGCTGTACGGACGCATCGAGAACCAGCGCGTGGTACCGGAGTCTCTGGGCCCCAGGGCCGCCGACCTCCTGAGCCGGATCGAAAACATTCACATCGTTGCCTGCGGCACGAGCTACCATGCCGGCTGCGTCGGCAAGTACTGGCTCGAATCGATCGCGGGCATCCCGACAAGCGTCGAGATTGCGAGCGAGTACCGCTACCGGAAGATCGTGGTGCCACGGAACACCCTGTTCCTCACCCTGTCCCAGTCTGGCGAAACCGCGGACACGCTAGAGGCGCTGAGGCTGGCCAAGGAGTCGGGCTATGCGGGCTCGCTGACGATCTGCAACAGCGCGCACAGCTCGATGGTGCATGAATCCGATCTCGTCATGATGACGCAGGCCGGGCCCGAAATCGGCGTCGCGAGCACCAAGGCGTTTACGACGCAGCTCCTGTCGATGCTCCTCGTGACGTTGATGCTGGCGCGTTACCGCGGTCTCGACGAAGAGAAGGAAAGAGAGTTCGTGAAGTACATCGTGCATGCGGCGAGCGCCAGCGACGAGGCGTTACGCATGAGCGAGCAACTGAAAGAACTCGCCGAGGACTTCGCGGAGAAGCATCACACCCTGTTCCTCGGCCGTGGACCGATGTGGCCGATCGCGATGGAGGGCGCTCTCAAGCTCAAGGAGATTTCCTATATCCACGCCGAGGCTTATGCGGCCGGTGAACTCAAGCACGGCCCGTTGGCGCTGATCGACGAGGACATGCCCGTGGTCGTCGTGGCACCGAACAATGAGTTGCTGGACAAGCTGAAGTCGAACATGCAGGTGGTTCGCGCACGCGGCGGTCAGCTTTACGTGTTCGCCGACAAGGAGTCTGGTGTGAAGAGCGAAGAGGGTGTCACCGTCATCGACATGCCGCATGCCGACCGGCTGATTGCTCCGATCGTATACACGATACCCTTGCAGTTACTGTCCTACCACGTTGCCGTTTTGAAGGGCACGGATGTGGATCAGCCTCGCAACCTCGCAAAGAGTGTGACGGTCGAGTAAATCGTCGGCAG
>JAZBNZ010000122.1:0-7702 GCA_036350895.1 Woeseiaceae bacterium | reverse complement strand
TTTGCGTTTCGCGAATACCTATCCCGAGCATCCCGAGTCCGGCGCCGTGCTGACGACGGTCGCCGAGGAACTTTTCGCGGACAACCAGTTCGACCTGGCGATTGCCGTCGGCCAGGCCGTCGTCGGCAAGCAGCCGCCGGTCGAGCCGCCGCTGATGCGGACCGCCTGGACGGTCATCGCCCATTCCCAGTTCGATCTCGCGAACTTCGTCGAGGCCGAGCAGGCGTACTACAGCCTGCAGAACTACACGCCGGCCGACGACCCTGCCGCAAGGACGGAAATCGACGAGCGCATAGCGTCCTCGATCTACAAGCAGGGCGAGGCGGCACGCGCCGCCGGCGATCTCGAAACCGCGGTCGGGCACTTCACGCGTCTCGGCACGGTCGTGCCGGGTTCGAAAATCCGGGCGACGGCCGACTACGACGCGGCTGCCGCATTGATCAACCTTGAGGCCTGGGACCGCGCCTCTGCGGTCCTCGAACAGTTCCGCGTCAATTACCCGGACAGCGAGTTCGCAGACGACATTACCCAGAAGCTCGCCGTGACCTACATGGAGTCGGGCGACAGCGCAAAGGCGGCGAGCGAGTTCGAGCGTATCGCCGACGACCCGGACTCGGGCATCGACGTGCAGCGTGAGGCATTGTGGCAGGCGGCCGACCTGTACAAGACCAGCGGGACCGTGACGAGCGAGATGCGCGTTCTCGATCGCATCGTCACCCGCTTCCCCCGTCCGGTCGTCGAGTCGATCGAGGCACGCTACCGGTTGCTGGAGCTGGCCGAGGCGAGCGGTGACTATGAGGCGCGGATGCGGCGCCTGCGCGATATCGTTGCCGCAGATGCATCGGCAGGCGCCGAGCGCACGGATCGGACGCGCTATCTCGCGGCGAAAGCATCGATCGAGCTCGCGGAGCCGGTTCGCCAGCAGTTCGAGGTCTTCGAGTTGTCGCAGCCGCTCCAGGAGAGCATGAAGGTCAAGCGCAGCCTGATGCAGAACACGATCGATGCCTACACCGCGGCCGCGGACTACGGCGTGGCCGAGGTGACGACGGCCGCCACGTTCCGGCTGGGCGAGATTTACGAGGTGTTCGCGGACGACCTGATGACGTCGGAGCGGCCACCTGAACTCGACGAAGCGGCGCTCGAACAGTACGAGCTGCTGCTCGAAGAGCAGGTGTTTCCTATCGAGGAAAAAGCGATCGATCTCTACAAGGTCAACGCGGACCGCGCTGCCGATGGCGTGTGGGACGAATGGGTGCAGAAAAGCTTTGAACGGCTCGCCGGCCTGATACCGGCGCGCTATGCGAAAACGGAGCGCAGCGAAGATGTTGTTACGGCGCTGTATTGACAGGGAAGCTTGCCGCAGGGTGGTTCCCGCCCTCTGGCTGCTGGTGATCGCCACGGCACTGGCCGGCTGCGCGTCGTCAGGCTCGAAGGACGCTTCCCGGGCGGAGGCGGGCGGTGTGCCGGCGGGTATCGATGGGGCGGCTTTCGGTGCGGAAATACCGCCCGAAGCCCGGACGCTGTACGAGCAGGCCGTCGCGGTGATGGCCGCCGGCGATTTTGTCGACGCCGAACTGCGGTTCAAGGAATTCCTGCTGCAGTTTCCCGGCTATCCGGGGGCCTGGGTGAACCTCGCGATCATTCATCGGGAGGCGGGCGACGTCGACCAGGCGATGAACGACGTGGAGGCGGCACTCGCGATCGATCCCAACAATGCCGTCGCCCTGAACCAGAAAGGCCTCCTGTTTCGCAAAACCGGCAATTTCCTCGATGCGGAGGCCGCTTATTTGAAGGCCGTCACAGCGAGTCCGGATTACGCCTTGGCACACTACAACCTGGGTGTTCTTAACGAGTTGTATCTGCAGCGCCTTGATGCTGCGTTGCAACATTTCGAGATCTACCTGTCGCTCGTCGGTGACGATGCCCAGGTCGATAAATGGGTCTCCGACCTGAGGCGCCGCGTAGCGGCGAACCAGCGGACGGCAAACGTGGCGGAATGATGGACATGAGTACTCGCGCACACAGCGTGTTCGGCTCCGGATTCATGCTTGCCACGCTATTGATGGCGACGTTTGCCGCGTTTGCCCAGGACGTCGACGACGACCTCGATGCGATCGAGCCCGGCGTCGACACGAGCGCAGTCGATTATGGCGAAGCGGCGGAAGGCGATGCCGCCGCGGAGCCGGAGCCGGCACTAATCGCCGACGACGTGCGTCGGCGCGCTACGACGAGTGGCGTGATGGACGAGATGGACCTGGGTCGGACCGAGATTACCGGTAACCAGGAGCTGCCGAAGGTGCTGTACATCGTACCGTGGCAGAAATCCGACCCGGGTGACCTGATGGGCAAGCCCGTCAACACACTCCTGGACGAGGTTCTCGCGCCTCTGAACCGCGATGAGTTTATTCGCCAGGTCGACTACTACCGCGACCTGCACGGCGAACCGGAAGGGTAGGGATGCAAGACCATTGATTAGTTAGAGGAGTAATCAAGTGAGTACTTTAATCAACTTTTTCCAGCAGGGTGGGCCTTTCATGTATCCCATCCTGATCGTGTTCGCCCTCGGACTGGCGATCGCGATCGAGCGCTGGTCTTATCTCACGCTGTCGGGTGCTGCCAACCGCGCGCTGTGGAAGAAAATCGTTCCGTACCTCAAGGCCGGCAATTTCCAGGAAGCGGCTGCGCTGACGTCGAAGTCGAAGGCGGCGATCGGTTCCATCCTGACCTACGGCCTGTACCGCGTTAAGTCTGCACGCCGTCGCGACGACATCGAGAAGGCAATGGAAGAGAGCCTCATGGAGGTCCTGCCGCGACTCGAGAAGCGCACGCATTATCTCGCCACGCTGGCGAATATCGCTACGCTGCTCGGCCTGCTCGGGACGATCATCGGCCTCATCTCGGCGTTTACCGCCGTATCGAATGCCAACCCGGCCGACAAGGCCGACATGCTCTCGGCCAGTATCTCGGTCGCGATGAACACGACGGCCTTCGGCCTGATGGTCGCGATTCCGCTCTTGCTCGTGCATGCGCTGCTGCAGACGAAGACCAACCAGCTCGTGGACAGCCTCGAGATGGCGAGCGTCAAGTTCCTGAATGCCGTGACCGAGCGCCAGCTGCAGAGCGCAGGAGCCTAGACCATGCTCAGTAGCCGCCGGGGCGGCCGTCGGAACGTCGAGACGGCCGAACTCAACATCACGGCATTCATGAACCTCATGGTGATCCTGGTGCCGTTCCTGCTGATTACCGCCGTGTTCTCGCGACTGGCGATTCTCGAATTGAATCTGCCGGGCTCCTCTACCGAGGCGGCGGAACCGCAGGAACAGACCTTCCAGCTCGAGGTGACGGTCAGGAGGGATCGTCTCGAGGTGGGGGATCGCAACCAGGGTGCAATGGGGGTCTATCCGAATCTGCCGGACGGCTACGACTACGACGGTCTGGCGACCAAGCTTCGCGAGATCAAGCAGCGGTATCCCGAGAAGACCGATGCGGCGATCCTGCTCGAGGGCGACATCGCGTACGACACGCTCGTGCAGGTCTACGATCGTGTCAGCGTTCGCGAAGAGATCGAGGAGGGGACGATCGTGCGTTACGACCTGTTCCCCGTTATTTCGATCGGTGATGCACCGGTCAGTGAGGGAGGTGCCTGACGGTGGTTAAATCGGCGCGCGCAAAACGCATGGAGAAACACCACCGGCGCCACAAGGGTTCCGGTGCCCTGAACCTCGTTTCGCTGATGGATATCTTCACCATCCTCGTGTTCTTCCTGCTCGTTAACTCGTCGGACGTCGAGGTGTTGCCGAACGCGAAGGACATACAGCTTCCCGAGTCGATCGCCGAGCAGAAGGCGAAGGAGACCGTCGTGATCCTCATCGGCGACGAGGACATCCTCGTGCAGGGGACGCCGGTTGCCAGCGTCGCCGAGGTGATGGCGCGCAAGGGTAACGACATTCCCGAGCTTCGCGAAGCCCTCAAGTCGCAGAACGACCGCGTGCTTCGCCGCGAGGCGCAGCAGGACATCGCCGGTCGCGAGGTCACGATCATGGGCGACAAGGACATTCCGTATCGGCTGCTGAAAAAGGTCATGGCGACCTGCTCGCAGTCCGAGTACGGGCAGATTTCACTGGCTGTCATGCAGAAGAGCTCCGACCAGCTCGATGATCTGCAGGCGGCGGCCCGCTAGGGACCGGCGGGTTACGGGGACAGGTTAGGAGAAACGGCTTTGGATTTACCGTTTTACAGAGAGTACGACCTGCCATGGACGACCGAGCAGGGCCAGGAGCGCAAGTTCAAGCGTCTGCTCGGCGGCATTTTGCTGGCGACACTCGTCGTGTCCCTCGTGTGGCCGTTCCTGCCGAGCCCGGAACCCGATCCGACCGAGGTCGTGGAGGTGCCGGAGCGGATCGTCCAGCTGATGCTGGAGCAGCAGGTTCAGCCGCCGCCTCCGCCGCCACCCGAGCCCGAGCCTGAGCCGGAGCCGGAGGAACCCGAGCCCCTGACCGAACCCGAGCCCGAGCGCGTGGTCGAGGAGACCCCGCCGCCGGAGCCGCTGCCGGAACCGGAGCCCGAGCCCGTTCCCGACCAGACCCAGGTTGCGCGTGAGCAGGCGCAGGCAGCGCTGATGCCGTTTGCCGAGGACCTTGCGGATCTCGTCGACCAGGATCTCGTCGAGACGATGGCCGACGACCGGCCCCTGACCGGCACCGTCGGTGAAGCGGCGCGCAACGAGCGCTCGATGATCACGTCGAAGGTCGGCACGTCCTCCGGCGGTATCAACACCGCGAGCATGAGCCGGAACACCGGTGGTACGGGTATCGCGGCCCGTAACACGACCCGCGTCGAAAGCGATGTCGCGGCCATTGCAGAGCGCCAGGAGGCCGGCGGTGCTCGGCGGACGGGCGAGAGCAACAAGGGCTCCCGTTCGCGCGAGGAAATCGAGCTGGTCTTCGACAAGAACAAGGGCGCCATATTCGCCCTCTATAACCGGGCACTGCGTCGCGACCCGTCGCTCGAGGGCAAACTCGTCCTTCGCCTGACCATCGCGCCGACCGGCGAGGTTACGTTCTGCGAGGTCGTCTCGAGCGAACTCGGCGACAGCGAGCTCGAGGAGAAACTGGTCCAGCGCATCAAGCTGTTCCGCTTCGAAGCGCGCGACGTCGAGCCGATCACGACGACGAAACCGATCGACTTCTTCCCGGCCTGACGGCCCTTTGGCCGACCGTCTGTCGGCTCCCGGGCCGGGCGCGGCAGCGCCGGCCTGGCGTGACCCCCGGCTCGCCGCGCCGCTGGGGATCGTTGCGGGTGCGGCAATGCTGATCTATGCTGCCGGCCTCACGAAGCAACGAGGATTCCGCCGTGGCCGATGCCCGTTTACTTGCGTTCGCACTCCTCGCGACGCTGCCATCCCTCGCTCTTGGCGAACTCTCGATCGACGAACTGATCGAGGAGGCCGGCATCGAAGCCGGTGCAAAGCCCATCCGCGAGGCCGAGCGGTGGCAGCCGCCGCAGACGATCATCGTCCGCGGTTACGCAGATTACGTCGGCGGCCTGGGCGACGCGGCCCCTGGCGTGGAGCTGGTGGCGGCATCGAGCAATGCCGAAGCGCTGGCCGCAGCGGCAAACGCCGATGCGATCATCGGTTTCTGTAATCCCGAGCTCGTCGCAGCGGCGCCCCGCGCGAGCTGGATACAGATCTTCAGTTCCGGTGCCGAGCGTTGCCTCGCCGCTGACGACGTCGCTGACGGAACGGTCGTTCTGACGAACATGCAGAAGATGTCGTCGCCCGTCATCGGGGAGCACGCCATCGCGATGATGCTCTCGCTGACGCGCGGGCTGGTCCCGCTGGCGAAGCACATGGAATCCGGTGAATGGGATCGCGACCTCGGCGGGGCGCCCAACGTGATGTCAGTCGCGGATCGCACGCTGCTCGTCGTCGGTCTCGGCGGCATCGGCCGCGAGGTCGCGGTGCGTGCGCATGCACTCGGCATGCGTGTGCTCGCAACGCGCAACAGCTCGCGCAGCGGACCCGACTACGTCGACTACGTCGGGCTGTCGGATGAACTGCACGAACTGGCGGCGCAGTCGGACGTCATCGTCAACGCCCTGCCGCTGACGCCCGAGACCGAAGATATTTTCGACGCTGAATTCTTCGCGGCAGCGAAGGAGGGCGCTCTCTTCATTACGGTTGGTCGTGGCGGCAGCACGGTCACCGACGACCTCGTGGCTGCGCTCGAGAGTGGGCGGATCGCCGGCGCCGGACTGGACGTGACGGATCCGGAGCCGCTCCCGGCCGACCACCCGCTCTGGCAGTTCGACAACGTGATCATTACACCCCACGTTGCGGCCTTCGGCGAAGGCAGCGAGCGTCACCGCCTGTTGATCCGCGAAAACCTGAAACGGTTCCTGGCCGGCGATCGACTGCTGAACGTCGTCGATCCCGAAGCCGGGTACTAGCGACGGCGGCGCCCGCAAGCTGCGACAGCAGACCTGCCCTGGAGCCGCCTAGCGGCAGCGTCGCCAGCGGCGTTCCTTGAGCGCCCGGAGCCGCTCTTCGTAGCGGACACCCTGTGCGGCGGAATAGCCGTGACGCATGCGTGACTGGATATTGCGGATTTGCTCGTCGATCTTCCGGCACTCGGCCTCGCGCTTGCGATCAAGAGCGTGGCCGTTTGTCGTCATGGCGAGCGCAATAGCGAGACCGATGGAAACGATTGAGAGGCGCATGAGCCCGTTGTACGCCTGCGGATGCGGCCGGGCACGCGCTGAAACCGTGCAAAGCAGGCCGAAATGAATCCAGCCAGCGACGATGCGACGTCGAAGAGCGGCTTTCCGCCAATCCTCGGCACCGCGCCTCGCGTTCTCGTTCTCGGGACGCTGCCGAGCCGGCTGTCGCTCGAGAAGCGACAGTATTACGGGCACCCGCGAAACGGCTTCTGGCCGATCATGCAGGCACTGGTGGGTGCCCGGGGCAGTTATGCCGAACGCTGCGCCACGCTCGTGCACCACGGCATCGCGGTCTGGGACGTGCTGGCGCAATCGGTCCGGCCGGGCAGCATGGATGCCGATATCGACATCGACTCGGCATACCCCAATCCCCTGGACGACTTCATCCAGGCGACCGGCAGCCTCCTGCTCGTCTGTTTTAATGGCAAGACCGCCGAGGGGCTGTTCGACCGCCTGGTCGGTCGCGACACGGTCCGGGGTACGGTCCGTTTCGAGGCCTTGCCGTCGACCAGCCCGGCCTATGCCGCAATGTCGCTCGAGGAGAAGACGCGGCGCTGGGGCCGTGCACTGTCGGCGGCGATACCGGCAGTCGCCGAGCGACTGCCGCAGAATGACAGAGGGGAAAAACGATGATCGGATACGTAACGCTGGGGACCAATGACCTGGAGAAGGCCGTGGCTTTCTACGATGAGCTGCTGACGCCGCTCGGCGCGGCGCGCTTCATGGAAGAAGAGCAGTTCGTCGCCTGGACGACGGGGCCAAAGAGTCCGGGCCTCTCGGTGACCCGACCCTGGGACGGCGAGCCGGCAACCGTCGGCAACGGCACGATGGTGGCACTTCTTGCCGATGCGCCCGCCACGGTCGATGCGGTGCATGCAAAAGCCCTCGCGCTCGGGGGTGCCGACGAGGGTGCGCCGGGTGAGCGTGGCGCCGGGTTCTACGCGGGTTACTTCCGCGATCTCGACGGCAACAAGCTGAACGT
>JAZBNZ010000121.1:0-8403 GCA_036350895.1 Woeseiaceae bacterium | reverse complement strand
TTGAAGGCTTCCGGCAGTTCGTCGAGCCAGTCCTGTTTGCGTTTACTCACGGTGTACGGGCGATCCTTTAAACAGTAATCCGCGGATCATACTCCCGAGTCACGGGGCGGAATAGTGCCCGGGTAACGTTCTCTCCGCCGCCTTCGCGCGGGCTTACCAGGGCAGGCGGTAGCCCTCGGCGTGCCAGAAACCGCCCGAGGTCTCGAGCGTCAGTTCGTCGATGCGGTCGATAAGGCCGCGCGCCGCATCCGCGGGGGCGATACCCGTGCCGCCGGTCATGTCGGTGGCGACGAGGCCCGGGTGCAGTAGCGCCACCGCGATGTCGCGATCCTTGAAGTCGTGCTTCAGGTTCATGCCGACCTGGTTCACCGCGGTCTTCGACGCGCGATAGCCGTAATTGTTGCCGGAGCCGTTGTCCTCAATCGAGCCGACGCGGCTGCTGACAATCGCGATCTTGCTGCCGGCAGAAAGCTTGTCGCTGAGCGCGCGGGTGACGCGCAGGGGCCCGAGCGTGTTGACCTTGTACTGCTCGAGCATCGCGTCGAAGTCGAGCGTATCGAAGGTATCGCTCCTCAGGATGCCGGCGTTGTTGAGCAGGATGTCGATCGGCGTATCGCCGAGGGCCTCGGCCAGGCGCGCGACGCCTGCGTCGGTGGCGACGTCGATCCCCTCGAGGATTGTTGCGCCGGTGGCTTCGAGTTCCGGACCGGCATGGCGACAGACCGCCGTGACGGTGTCACCCCGTGCCATGTACTGACGGACGAGTTCGAGCCCGATGCCCCGATTACAGCCGGTGATAACGATGTGTGCCATGAATGCCTCCTTCGGTTGTCGGGTATTGCGCTCAGCGTGCCGGTGCGGCGAGCGGGTCGGTGTAATAGAGGTCGATCCAGTCATGCTCGATCAGGCGCGCGAGATCGTCGCCCAGGAGGAGTTCGGGATCGCGGGGATGGATCGAAAACCGGACGGGCCTGCGCCGCCGGGCGAGGTTGAGCCGGTTCCACACCCGGCAGGCCAGCGCGCGAAACCGCGTGTCGGCCTCGAAGCCGATCATGGGGGTGCGTTCGAATCGACGGCTCTCGGCGTCGTAGATGCCGGACAGGGTTTCGTAGCGGCGGTAGGGCAGGCGGTCGAGATCGGCACGGCGAGCCCGGCCCATGGCCCATGCCGGGGGCACGTAGAGCGCGGGCTGCGGCAGCTTCGAGGCAGCGAACCAGTCGTAGCATTGCTGCATCAGCTCGATAACGCCGTCGCGGTCGAGCGCCAGATGCTCGGCGACGTCGCGGGAAATGAACGTGCTGTGCAGCCAGTGCCCGAAACCGCGGATGCGCTCGACCCGGTGTCGCCAGCCGTGCCCGGCCAGGTCCGCGCCGCCGGCGTGCAGGGATCGCAGCCTCTCCAGGGAGTCGTCATCCCAGCCCGTCCCCGGCACGACGAGCAGGGTGAACTTGTGGATACCGGACCGGCGTAGCGTCGCGGCGATCGATTCCGTTGCCTCGAGCGTCGATGGCATGACGTCGTGGATGGAGAACAGCGCATGACGGGCTGCGGTCATTGCGCCTGGCCGGCCGGTGCCTCGTCCCGGGTACTGCTGAGCATGTTGACCCAGTGCACGATGCTGCTGTGATTGAGCTCCAGTGCCGCCGCGCGGGCGGCAGCCGCGGTATCGCGGCGAGTCTCGCTGTCGAGATTCGCGATCCGCCGGATCGCGTCCGCGACAGTCTCCTCGGATTCTATCCGGAAGATGTGATCGACGAGGTTCGGCCAGTCGACGATGCCGCAGTTTTTCGACACCAGTGCAAGGCGGCCGCGCGCCATGGCTTCGAGGGCAACGGTGCCGAAGGACTCGACCGTCGACGGCAGGACCAAAAGGTCGGCGGTGTCCATCACGTCCAGGAGTTGCTGCCTGCTGACCCAGCCCAGCGTCTCGAGGTTCGGTATCGTGGCGGCCTGCCGCTTGATCTCGTCCTTCAGCGGCCCCTCGCCGGCAATCGTGAACCGTATCTCCGGGAGCGCGCGCGCCGCATCGACGACCCGCTGGACACGTTTCTCGGGGGCGAGCCTGCCGGCAAACAGCACGTGTTCGACGGAGTCGCCGATCGGCCGGCAGGGCTTTAGCGCGGCGGGTGGCAGCAGCGTCCCCATGATCTCGACGTTGCGTGCGCCCAGCGAGCGCGCGAGATCGACCATCTGGTCGGAGTTCGCGAGTATCTGGTCGCCGTAGCGGAACTGCAGGCTGTCGGCGATGTTGAAGTAGAAGCGGCTGAACGCCCTGAGCCAGCGGTTCCGGTACAGGTCGGTCACGCTGGAGAAGTGGGTGTGAAACCCGACGAGCAGACGCGCGCCGAGGTGCCGCGCCCAGAACGTGCCCAGCAGGCCGAACGGACCCGGCGTGCCCACGACGATGGCTCGTGGCCGCACCGCGCGCATGACGCGCCAGAAGCGGAACAGCGAGGGCAGGTAGACCGTCTGCGTCGCGTCCCCGGGCAGCGGAAACTTGAGGAGTTGCCACTTGTCCGCGTTGGGACACAGAAACGTGGCCTCGTAGCCCAGCTCGTTCAGGTGGTCGAGCAGGTCCTTGTAGTAGGCCCCGACGCCATTCCGTTCGGGCAGGGCGTCCGACACGATGACCACCGGCCCGATGTCGCCGTCCGGCATCGACAGCGGCGTCTCCATGAATTCCCTGACGGACAGGGCAGTCGCTGTACTCGGGTTGGTCACTGGTCTTCTTGCGGGGTAACCGGCTGAGCGGGGCCAAAGCGGAAGCTAGCATAAACGGGCGCGAACCGTGACCGGATCACGGTCTCGGTCAGC
The DNA here is from genome assembly GCA_036350895.1 of Woeseiaceae bacterium. Lineage (GTDB taxonomy): Bacteria > Pseudomonadota > Gammaproteobacteria > Steroidobacterales > Woeseiaceae > UBA1847. The sequence goes on along the minus strand of JAZBNZ010000121.1, from coordinate 5,589 downwards.
CCGAATTCGCCGAGCGTGTAGCGATGTTTCGAGACCTTGGTCGCCGTCGCCGCGCCCGTCTCCTCGAGCCGTCGATCGAGATCGGCGGATACCGGCCGGTCGAGCTCTCCGAGTGCCCGGCGTACCGAGACTGCAAGCGCATCCCGAAGCGCGGCGTTCTCGATGAAGGCGATCCGGCCCGGGTGCTCGGCCGCGGAGCGCTTGAGATTCATGAAGTAATACTCGAGCAGTCGCAACAGGTCGTCCCTCAGCCGCTCCGGGACCTCGCGATAGCCGCACAGCGACAGCGCCGGGCGGAGCGAACTGAGCTGCGATGGCACGACGCTCAGCGGGTCGCGCACCGTGGCAATGATTCGCGCATCCGGGAAGGCCTCGAGGAGGCCGTCGGTCATGCCGGCGAACGACGCGTTCTTCGACAGGAAGCGCTTGTCCTCGCCGAAGACATACAGGTGCCTCTGGATGGCCCGGCGGTAATAGGCAAGCAATGCGGTGCGCTCGGCGCGCCCCACGTGCGTGTCGAAGCGGGCGAGTCGCCACAGCCAGTGGGCTCGCGGCAGCGGGACGGCAATCAGGAAACAGGCGAGGGCGGGCATCAGGGCCAGGAAGTCTTCCTCCGGATCCGTCATCCGGATCGGATGGATATCCTCGAGATCGCCGACCACTTTCTGCCCGAGCCAGCGCCCGACACGGTTGAACGGAGAGCCGAGCATCCGGTGCCCGCGGGAGAGTCCGAGGGCTAAGTAACGCGCCGTTACCGAGAGGCCGAACAGGCACTCCCAGGTGCGGAACGTGGTCGTCTGCGGGTCGGCGGACAGGACGTGGTGGAGATGAGTCGTCCCTGTGCGGGGCGGGCCGACGACGAACAGCGGTTCTCGAATCTCGACCTTGCGATAGCCACGAAAGAAGATCTCGTCGAGAAGCATGCCGAGCCAATGCAGCGCCTGCCACGCAAGGAAGACGGGCAGGCCCACGATGATCAGCAGGGCGCCGGACAGGCGGCGACCTTTCTCGAAGGGGGTGGCGAGCGCGTGTGCGGCGAGCAGCAGCGAGCGCCATAAGCTGAGAAAAAACAGATACATGTATTGAGTTCTGCGACGGGCGCTGCGAAGTATCGCACAGCCGGCCGGGGACCAGCCATCCGGCCCGGGTCGGCAACGGACGCCATTGGCCGGGGCGAGATCGCCGGGCATCGCGGTTGCGCCATTCATTCACGGCATGCGGTAGGATGCTCAGCCGGCGCGAACGCCACAGGATTCCGGGATGCGTGACACCAGACTCAAAGCGGAGACAGAGAACGAGACAGCCGTCGACGGTGCCGAGCAGCTCGACCGGGACTGGCTGGCCGACGTCGAGCGCGCGCTGCGTGCCGAGGATGATCACGCGGCTTTCGAGCTGGTTCGAGCGCATTCACCCGCCGAGGTTTCCGAGCTCCTGATCAACCTTCCGCTGCGGCGCGCACGCAGCCTGTTCGCCCTGTTGCCGGTCGAGGTGGCCGCGGTCGTCCTGACGGGCATCAGCGAGGAGCTGCGCGTCGCGCTGATGGTCGATTCCAGCATCGAGCGCATCGCCGGCATTGCGGACACCCTGGAACAGGACGACGCGGTCGATCTGCTGCTCGACCTGCCGGAGGAGATCGTCGAGCCGGTGCTGGCGGCGATGGAATCGTCGGACGAGCTTCGCGACCGACTCCAGTTCGAGGAAGACACGGCCGGCGGCATCATGTCGAACAAGTTCGTGGCCGTGCTGGACGACTGGGATGTCGGCACGGCGACGCGCATGATCCGGCGCAAGGCCACCGAGATCCAGAAGCTCTACGAAATTTATGTCGTCGACGAGGATCGCAGGCTCGTCGGGCGCCTGAAGCTGCGCGACCTGCTGCTGAACGACCGGGAGACGCCGGTGAACCAACTCATGCGGGAATTGCCGGCGAGCGTGGGGCCCGAAGCGGACCAGGAGGAGGTGCTGGAACTCGCCCAGCGGCTGAATCTCCAGACCGTGCCGGTTGTCGACGCGGACAACCGGGTGATCGGCCGGATCACCGTCGACGAACTCGCCGAGATCGTCCGCGACGAGGCCGAGGAAGACATGATGATCATGGGCGGTGTCGCACCGGATGCGCTGCCGGACGACTCTGTCGGCCGGATTATCCGCAGTCGTCTGCCGTGGCTGATCGGCGGCCTGGTCGGTGCCTCGCTGGCGGGGCTCGTGGTTGGCGGCTTCGAGGACAAGATCAACCAGGCGGCGATCCTGGCGAGCTTCATCCCGGTCGTCATGGCCATGGCCGGTAACGCCGGCATCCAGGCATCCACGGTGACGGTGCAGGGCCTCGCTGCCGGGAACGTCTGGCTCGGCGACTTCGGCAGCCGTCTCGGCAAGGAGTTTCTCGGTTCCCTGATCAACGGCATCCTGGTGGCGGTAGTGCTCGGTCTGCTGGTCATGACGATCTCGCAGTTCGTGGTGCTCAAGTCTCCCGGCCGCCTCGCCATTGCCGCGGGGCTCTCCGTGGCGACAGTAACCGTCATGGCCGCGACACTCGGCGCAGCTATCCCCCTGATTCTAAAGAGATTCGGCGTCGATCCCGCCGTTGCCTCGGGCGTATTCATCACGACAGCCAACGATATTTTCGGGGTCATCGTCTATTTCCTGATCGCCTCGTCGATTTACCTCACGAACGCCGGGCTGTCCTGAGCCGGCCCTGCCGGGCAGCGATTGAATAACCGCTCTGTAGCAAGCACAATGCGCCGTCCGCGCGCGAAGAGTGCGGCTCGACAGTCAGACAATTCAGAGGAGAGGTGGCAGAGCGGTTGAATGCACTGGTCTTGAAAACCAGCAAGGGTTTGTAGCCCTTCGTGGGTTCGAATCCCACCCTCTCCGCCAGTCAATAAAAAAAAGGGCCTTCACGGCCCTTTTTCATATGGTTCACTTTAAAAATATCTCTCAAGCAATTGATTTAAATACTTTTAATCGCCTATAAGACTACCGCCCATTTCCACCCGTCGCAACTGATTGATTCACCGGCGGCGACCCCCATCTCTTGGAACATTACCGCCCGTTCGAGTACAAAGACTTCATGGCCAATGGTTCTTATTACAGGTTCCCCACCGGCAACCCGGTGGTGAACGCCCTCGTGATCGTCGCCGGCGCGCTGGCGATCGGTGCGTCGGTCGTGATCGGGTTCTTCGCCATGATCGTGCTGGGCAGCGCCGTGCTGATACTCGCAGCCATCGTCGGCATTCGCCTCTGGTGGTTTCGCTGGAAGCTGCGCCGATCCGGGGCGTTCGACGAGGCGCGGCGGCCCTCCGGTTCCGAGTCGATGATCGAGGGGGAGTACACCGTCATCGTCACGGAAGAGCGCCGCAACGACAGCCGGGAAGGCTAGTCCAAGCGTAGTCAAAGCGCCCAAAAGTCCGTAAAGTCGCGCCTCATGCGCAAACCCATGTCCGAGAGTGATACCAAGCGGCGCCGACGGCGGCGTCGCCTGCAAATCCTCGCCATCTACACGCTGATTGCGATCGGTCTCGCCTGGTTTTTCGAATCCCAGGCAACGACGACGATCATCTTCGTGCGGCATGCCGAAAAGGCTCTCGACGCAGGCGACGATCCCGGGCTCAGCGCGGCCGGCCACCGGCGCGTTGCGGAGCTTACCCGGCAGCTCAGGGATGCCGACGTCGTGGCCGGCGTCGACGCCATCTACACAACCCAGTATCGCCGGACGCAGGAGACGGCGCGTCCGCTGGCGGATGCACTCGACCTGCCGATCAACCAGTACGATGCCGCGGATACCGAGTCTGTGCTCGAGACCATCTTGAAGCGGCACAAGGGCAAGATCATTCTCGTCGTGGCGCACAGCAATACGCTGCCCGAGTTGATCGCCAATCTCGGTGCAAGCAAGAAGGTGCCGCCGATCGCCGAGAACGAATACGACAACATTTACGTCATTGCGATTCCCTGGTTCGGCAAAACCAAGACGATCCGGCTGCGTTACGGGGAGCCCTACCGGCCGCCGGTCGCGCCGGCGGCATCGTGATCCGCCAGTCCGAAACGGTCGTCGGGACACGGGGGCGCGGTACTTACGACATCACGAGCGAGATCCAGGCCGCGGTCCGTGTTACCGGGATCGAAACGGGTCTGTGTCACGTGTTTATCCGCCACACCAGCGCATCCCTGATGCTGTGCGAAAACGCCGACCCGGACGTCCGGCGCGACCTCGAGACCTTCATGCAGCGCATCGCTCCCGATGGCGATCCCGATTTTGTGCATACCGCCGAGGGGCCGGACGACATGCCGGCCCACGTGCGCAGCGTCCTGACGTCCAGCGAACTTACGATCCCGGTCCGGGACGGCCGTTGCGCGCTGGGCACCTGGCAGGGTGTCTATCTCTGGGAGCACCGCACGGCGCCGCATCGCCGCAGCGTCGTGGTCACCGTGCAGGGCGAGTAGCCGGAATCCGCGCGTCGGGCTAGTGGTGGCCGGCGGTACGGCGGAGGCTGATCGCCTTGTCGATGAATTCGCGATGCCGGCTGATCAGTATGTCGGCCTGGACGGCGTCCGCTATCGTCCGGTCCTGATTAATCAGGTAGGTCGCACGGCGGACGCCCACGCCGAAGGGGCCGTCGACGTCGTACATCTTGATCGCGACCTTGTCGGGGTCGCACAGCAGCGTGAACGGCAGCTTGTGCTCGTCGCGGAAGCGCGCGTGGCTTTCTGCATCCTGCGGGCTCACGCCGGCGACCCGGAGGCCGACCGACTGGATATCGTTGTGGATATCCCGGATCGAGCAGGCCTCCTTGGTGCAGCCCGGCGTGAAATCGGCCGGGTAGAAATACAGTATCAGCGGCCCGTCGGCGAGCAGGTCGGTGAGTGAGACCTCGTTGCCGTCCTCGTCATTCAGGACGAATTCGGGTGCACGTGCGCCGGGTTTCAGCATATGAAATTCCTCTCTGTTCTCGTCAAAACATCGATTCCATGACGAGGTAAGTTCCCCCGTGCATGCCGAGCGCCCGGTAGGTGGCCTGGGCATGCGTGTTGTCTTTCTCGACATACAGGCGCAGGCCGCAGGCGTCACCGGAGGCCTTCGCCGCTGCTTCTACGCTCCTGTACAGCGTCGAGAATACACCGCGGCGCCGGCAGGCCGGGACGACGTAGACGCTCTGGATCCACCAGATCGTCGCGTTGCGCCAGTCGCTCCATTCGTAGGTCACCATGATCTGGCCGACCACCTCGCCATCGACCTCGGCCAGCCAGTAACGGCCCTTCGAGGCGTCTTCGATCGCGGCAGCGACGCCGGCGGTGATCTTCACCTCGTCGAGATCGGTGCCCTCGGACTCCGCGGCAAGCCGCCGGTTGAAGTCGGCGATCTGCGAGATGTCAGCGCTGCCGGCAGCGCGAATATCGATTTTCATGAATACGTATGCCTATCATGGTGGCTTCCGGTGCCAAACGCCACAGGAGAGATATTGTGACCGAAGCCTTGTTTCGTGATGACGCTTACCTGCGCGATTGTACCGCTACGGTGACGGCTGTCACCGATTCCGGTATCGCGCTCGACAGGACGGTCTTTTACCCGCTGGGCGGGGGACAGCCCGGCGA
>JAZBNZ010000120.1:0-17446 GCA_036350895.1 Woeseiaceae bacterium | reverse complement strand
ATCGATGCGGTCACCCCGGGACGACATGGGGTGGCGGCTGAAGTTCGTCTGCAGGCGTATACCCGTATCCGAGCCGACCCCGATGGCGCCCTGGTAACGATTCCGGAACTCGGTCTCGAGCGCTATGTTCAGGTCGATCGAGGGCGGATCGGTCGTCGCATTCCTCGCTTCCCTGACTTCAACCTCGGTGAAGTAGCCGGTTGCCAGCAGGTCGAAGCGCAGGTTGTCGAGAAGCGTGGCCCGGTAGTATTCGCCGGTCTCGAAGCGCGGGATCGACTCGACGATTCCCGGCTTCAGCACGTGCTCACCGAAATCGATATTGCCCATCACCCAGCGCGGCCCGGTATCGAGTGTCAGCAGCAGCTCCGCGGTGTTGTCGATCAGGTCCAGCCGGATCTCCTGGACCGTGAACTGCGCCGACAGGAAGCCGATGCCGGCCGCCTCTTCGATGGCCTGCGATTTGTACGCCTCCCAGGTGGCCTGGTTCAGTCGCCGGCCGGGGGCGAGCGGCCAGTCGGCGAGCCAGCGTTCGAGCCGCTCGTGCCCCTCGCCCTCGCCGGTCACACGGATGTCCGCCGAACTGACGACGACGGGCTCGCCGGGACTCACTCTCAGTTCGAGCACGTGGGCCCCGTCGCTGCCGGTCACGACGTCCGCCTCGACCGTCGGCTGGTAATACCCGAAGGGCCTGAGCGCCTCGCGCGTCTTCCGGATGCCGTTCGCGACGATTTCGGCCCTGGCAGCCGCGGACAGCTCGTCCCGCCAGCCGGTCCGGACGCTCCCGATGTGGGCGAGGACGTTATCGCGGAGCGCGTCGTCGACACCGCGAACCTCGACGCGGAGCTCACTGCCTAGTGCGATAGCAGATGACAGCAACAGAACACAGGCGATCAGCAGGATGCGCGCATTTCGCAGCACCATGCTCGGTAGCTCTGTGTTTACAATTGGGATCATCGTCGGGTATCGGGCATGGTAGTCTAAAACGACACGTCGGTAGGCGGACTGCGCCGACACCGGCTCGGCGATTCACACCTCCCCGCTCGGGCGCGCACTATGATAATGATCAGACTCCTCCCGGTAATCATCGTTCTGTCCGTCACGCTCCTCGCGGCCTGTGGAGGCGGGAACGATGGACCGGATGCCGGCGAGCCGGCCGACGCCGGGGCGCCCGCGGAAATGGACAGTGCCGCCGAACCCGCCGACCCGCTGCCGACCGATACGAACTTCACGATCCCCTTCGAGCAGCTCTGGCAGCCGTGGATCGGTGACTTGCCCGGGATGGTCGAGCGGCGCGTCATTCGCGTCGTCGTTCCCTACGGCGGCTACCAGTTCTACTACGACGCCGGCGCGCCGAAAGGCGCCGTTTACGACCTGCTCAAACAGTTCGAGAGCTACCTCAACCAGGAACTGGGGCGGAAGAATATCCGGGTGTACGTCGCAGTCATACCGCTCAGCCGTGACCAGCTGTTCCCGGCGCTCCTGAACGGCAACGCGGACCTTATCGCGGCGGACATCACGGAAACGGAACGCCGGGGCAATCTTGCCGATTTCACGTCGCCCCTCCTGACGGACATCGACGAGATCATCGTTACCGGGCCGAAAGCACCGAAGCTCGAATCGCTGGACGACCTGTCGGGTCGTGACGTGTTCGTGCGGGCATCGAGCAGTTACCACGAACATCTCCTGCAGGTGGTGGACGACTTCATCGCACGGGGCGTCGAGCCGCCCAACATCGTCCTCGCGGACGAACTGCTGGAAACGCACGACATCCTCGAAATGCTCGATGCGGGGCTCGTCGACATTACCGTCGTCGACGACTACAAGGCCGATTTCTGGACCACGGTCTACGAGAACATCACGCTGCACCGCGATCTCGCGGTTCATCGCGACGGCCAGACCTCCTGGGCCTTCCGCAAGGAAAGCCCGGAGTTCGCCGACATGCTGGCGGGCTTCATGCGACGCTACGGCAAGGGCACGCTGGTCGGCAACGACACCTATTCGAGGTACCTCGCCGACGCGGAGCGGGTTCGCTGCACCGCGACGGTCCTGAACAGCGAGAGGCTCACCGAACTCGAGACCGCATTCCGGACGAGTGCCGAGGAATTCGACTTCGACTGGCTGATGCTCGCCGCGCAGGCCTTCCAGGAATCGCGCTTCCGGCACGGTCGGAAGAGCCCGGCGGGCGCCGTCGGCGTGATGCAGATCAAGCCGTCGACGGCCGCCGACCGCAACGTCGGCATCGCCGATATTTCGAGCGTGAGCAACAACGTTCGCGCCGGCGCGAAATACATGCGCTTCCTGATCGAACGGTATTTCTCGGACGACGATATCGATGAGCTCAACGGGTGGTTTTTCGGGCTGGCCGCCTACAATGCCGGCCCGGCGCGGGTCGCACGCCTCAGGCGCGAAGCCGCCAGCGAGGGCAAGGACCCGAACCTCTGGTTCGACAACGTCGAGATCATCGCCGGCCGCCATATCGGCCGCGAGACCGTGAGCTACGTCAGCAGCGTCTACAAGTACTTCATCGGCTATCACCTGATGGAGGAACGGGCCCTGGCGATGCAGCGTGAATTTCCGGCGATCATCGGCGGCTGCTGAATGGACAGGACAGCGGCTACATCTGGCTCTCGATCGGCAGCAGGCCCATCAGGCGGGTCAGCCAGCGGCGCAACAGCCGGGTCTCCGGCTCCGTTCGATACGCGGTCTCGTCACCCTGCCGCGACTGTATCCAGGTGAGTCGCGATTTCGGCGACAAGCAGAGCCGGTAGGCCAGTGCCGGCAAGGCATCCAGCACGGCATCGGCGATCTCGCCAGCGACGGGGGCGCTTTCGACACCCAGCCCCATTTCCGTATTCAGGAACAGCGAACGCGGATCGAGGTTGAAGGAACCGACGAAAGCCTTGCGGCGATCGACGATGGCAACCTTGGAGTGCAGCGTCAGCTTGGAGTCCGCGATGTCGTCAGCGGCGGTCGCGGGATTCTCCGACGACAGTTCGTAGAGCTCGATTCCCTGGCGCAGCAGCGGCTTTCGATAGCGCGCATAAACGGCGTGGACGCTGGAGTGGTTCGTCGACGCCAGCGAGTTCGTCACGACGACGACCCGCACGCCCTTGCGGACCAGCGCCGCCAGGAAATCGACGCCCTGCCGCCTCGGCACGAAGTAGGGTGACACGATGATCACTTCGCTGTTCGCACCGGAGACGACCTGGCCGAGGTGCCGGCTCGTGCGGCTGGCCTTGTTGCGGACCAGACTGCGTATTTTTTCCGGCAGGTCGTAGATAATCTCTGCCCTGGCCTTCTCCAGCCGCAGACCGCCGCCGAGCAGTGTATCGGCGAAGCCGGTGTCCAGCGAATCCACGTAGGCGAGCGCCCGCGGCTCCGCGACCAGGCGGCGGCCGACCTCGAAGAGTGAATTCGCCGCGGCCTCCGGCAGCATGGGTCGCAGGAACCGCACCGGGCAGGCCTCGCGCGCGTTCCAGTATTCGTCGAAGCTCCGGCTGACGTCGTCGACGACCCGGCCGGTCGCGAGCAGGTCTTCATCGAGAAACTCCTCCGTCTCGCTCGACTGGTAGTACTCGTCGGCAATATTGCGGCCGCCCACGATCGTCACTGCGTTGTCCACGGTGAACGACTTGTTGTGCATGCGCCGGTTCAGCAGGTTGAAGTTCAGCAGGAAACTCAGGACCCGCGATCGGTGTCTCGGAAACGGGTTGAAGACGCGCACCTCGATGCCGTCGCAGCCGTCCAGCACGGTCAGACCGTCGTCGCTGTCCGGGGTCAATGCGTCGTCCATCAGGAGGCGGACCCGCACGCCGCGCCGCGCCGCCTCGATCAGCCTTTGCGACAGCAGGTTACCGCTGATGTCGTAGCGGATCAGGTAACTTTGAATGTCGATGCTGACCTCGGCGACATCGATCAGGGCGAGCCTCGCGCCGAGGGCCTCGCGGCCCGACTTCAGGCGATAAACGCCCGAGCGATGCTCGCCGTCCGCGGCAATGGCCGCCGACACTGCCCCGAGCGCCGTGTTGCGCGTATCACCGTAGCGGAACGATGCCCGTCGCTCGGGCAGGTCGAGAAACCGGCGGTACTTCTCGGGGAGTCGCGCACCGACGAGAGCCTTGAGGATGCCCAATGATCAGGTCTCCGACCGCGGCCGCCAGCCGCCGGCTGTTACCATGACCGGTCGCCGCGCCCCTCAGGGTTGGGCCGGGCGAACCGGGAAGTCCGCCATGATGAGGTGGACACCCTTGTCGATAGACGCTTCCATGTTGGCGACCGCGGCCTGCGTGACGCGGCCTGCGACGCGGCCTTCCCAGATCAGTCGGTTGCCCGCCGCCTCGACGACGTCGATGTGCAGCGTGCCTACAGTGAACTGATCGACCTCGGTCTGGTAGCCGGGGTAACTGCCCCACGTGTCGTAGAACGGGTCGCGCCAGCCGTAGTAGGCACTGGTCGTCGGGACTCGTCGAGTCCGGACCTTTTCCTCGGTGTGCACGTAGAAATTCACCAGCAGGTCAGGATTTTCGGCGTACTCGTATCCACGCCGGTCCATCTCGCGGGCAACGGCGGCCTTCAGAAACGTGGTAACGAGTGACTCGTAGTCCCGGGTATTCGTCGCGGGATTGTCGATGAATCCGAACGTGCGGTAATTTGCAAAGTCCGCGACGGGATCGACGTTCGTGATCGTCTGCGGTGTCGTGGTACAGGCTGACAGGCCGGCCAGGCCCGTCAGCGCGGCGAGCGTTATCAGCAACCCCGGGCTACGCACAATGTTTCTCCTCACTGTTGACGGAGCCCCCGACTCTAGCAGCCGGGCGAATCCCCGTCATGCCGGCGCGCAACGCCGGCCTGGCGGCCAAACCAGCCTTCCACCATCGCGATCCTGCTACCTCAGAGCCGCCGTGACCGGGTCGTTTCGACCAATGCCGGCGTGTTTCTCGCAGGCAATTTGACATACTGCGACCGAACACCGGAAACGCCGGGCGCTTCGTTGACAGTCGTCCGGCCGCTGTGCAACGCTCGTGCCTCGTTTGACAAAGGCACACCTGTCGCGAGGCAGGGTCGCAAAGCCACCGGTCCCAAGCGGACAGCGGAGCCGCCGAACCCGTCGAGATGCAGTTCCTTTCGGCTGCGCGATGGCTGTCCCTGCCGGGGCGGCGTGTCTTTGGTCAGCATTTTGCAATGCACGATCCGCCGGAGACACGGATGAACCAGGCCAGACTGCGCCAGACAGGACGCTTCCACCGACTGCTTTCCCGCCCTGCCAGCCCGATCGAACCCGAGACGGTCGAGGCGCTGCTCGAGATCCTCGATCCCGGCAACGGATACCCCAAACCCTTGCGGCCGGGCGGCGGCCGCAGCGCCACGACGGACTGCTACACGAGTTCGATGGGCACCTCAATCAGTACGACCCGGCTCGACCGGATCCTCAAGATCGATCACGAACAGCTCACCGTTACGGTCCAGGCGGGTGTCCGGCTCGACGTCCTCAACCAGGCGCTCGCCGAGGAAGGCCTCGAGCTCGCCGGGTCGTTCGAGCTGACCGGCAGGACCGTCGGCGGAGCCGTTGCGGCGCCCTGCTTCGGCCCGAGCATCGGCAAGCATCGCGCCTACCTGTCGAGTACGGTGACGAGCGTCAAGCTGGCGCTCGCGGACGGGCGCCTGCTCAGGGTGATGCCGCAACAGAAGAACCTGATGGCCGCCGTCCGCATGAGCTACGGCCTCCTGGGAGTTATCGTCGAGGCGACGCTCAAGCTCAGGCCGGCCACGGTATTCCGCGCCGACCATCGCCGGGTCACGATCGACGATTTCGCGAACGCGGCGGGCTCGCTGGCCGATGCCGAAGTCGGGCTGATGTTCTACCTGATGCCCCACAAGGATCGTGCCTATCTCGATATCCGGCGCTTCTCGGACGAATCGACCGCGGGACGGCGGACCCCCTGGGCAATCAAGGACTGGGGCGAAAGTACGGTTCTGCCGCGCGTATTCAGTTCGCTGAACAAGGTCGTCCCGCTGCGCGGCGTGCGCTTCGGCCTGATCGACAGCATCAGTGCCGCAACCCACGATGCCGTCAATACCCGCTTTGTCAGCAGGGGCAACAGTACGACCTCGACGTCGGGGCGCTACCGTGCGCTCGGCGCCAACCGCATTCGCTACTCGACGTGGTGCTTCCCGGCGACCGACTTCGGTGTCGTCCTGCGGGCCTACCGGGATTTTTGCCTCGAGTCCTTCGACCGGCACGGCTACCGCTGCGATCTGCCGGCCATGGGCTATCGCCTTGCCCGGGACCCGGGCGCGCTCCTGTCGCCCTCCTTCGACGAGACGATGGTGGCCTTGCAGACCATGTCCACGATCGAGCGAGGCTGGGAAGACTTCGTGATCGACCTCGCCGAGTTCGCGGAACACTGGGGCGGCACGCCGATGTTCAACCTCACCCGCTCGGCGTCCGTCGATCATGCGCGGCAGGTCTACGGTCCCCGGCGGGACATGTTCAACCGCATCCGCCGGCAGCTCGACCCCGATAACCGGCTCCTCAATCCGTTCCTCGCCCAGTATTTCCTCTAGCCGCGGCGGCATCCGCCGCCGCGTCGAAAGCCTCGCGCCGGAGTATTCCGTAGCGGGATGCATCCATTCGCGCGCCGCGTGCATCTAAGTATTGAAGGCTGCCAGACACTCGCCTGATCGCCGGATTTCGGGGCCATTTGCCCGAATCGCAGCGACCAGGCAGGCGGCCGGAAACCGGTGCCGCCAATCAAGCTATTGAATTAAATGAGATTTCAGGCGCTGGGCACCGTGTATCGCTGGAAATATTGCGTTATACAATGCTAGTGTTATACTTAACTACAACACCAACTAACTAAACCGGATTGCCTCCATGCAAACGATCAAGCTCCTGAGCATCGCCGCCGTCTCCGGAATCGCCATTGCCCTGTCGGGCTGCGGCGAGGGCGTAGCCAGCGTTCCGGCCGCCGCGAAAACTGACACCACCGCGCCCGTGCCGGTCGAAGTCATGCCGGCAAGTCGTGGCGACATCTACGCGACCTACGAGGTCGCCGCGACGATCGCCAGCGACACGGACGCACCCGTCCCCGCCCGCGTCGGCGGTGACGTGGTCGAGATACTCGTGGAGGAAGGTGACATCGTCGCCAAAGGCGACGTCCTCGCCCGCCTCGACGGCGAGCGGCTGCGGCTCGAGATGCTGGCCGCAAAAGCCGATCTCGACCGCGTGCGCGGCGAATACGAACGGCTCAAGGGCCTGCATGCCCGTAACCTGGTGAGCGAAACGATGTTCGACGGCCTCCGCTATGACGTAGAGGCACTCGAGGCCACCTATCGCCTGGCGAAGCTCAACTATGGCTACGCGGCGATCCGGGCACCGATCGGCGGCGTCGTCGCGGCTCGCGAGATCAAGCCTGGCGAGAACCTCACCGCCGGCGACGTTACGTTCCGGATCACCGATACGGCGGAACTCGTCGCACACCTCAAGATTCCGCAGGCCGAGCTGTCCAAGTTCACCGCGGGCGACACGGCGACGTTTTCCGTCGACTCGATGCCGGAAGCCGAGTTCGCCGCCACGATCGCCCGTATCAGCCCGACGATAGACACGCGTAACGGCACGTTCCGGGCCACGGCGCTCATCGACAACAGCGGCGGCGACCTTGCGCCGGGCATGTTTGCCCGCTTCACGATCGCCCTCGAGAAGCACGAGGACGTCGTGATCATCCCGGCCGAAGCCGTGGTCGTCGAGGACACCGAGACCTCGGTTTACGTCCTCGCAGCGGGTGAGGTGAACAAGCGGATCATCGAAACCGGCGTCCGCGCGGACGGCCGTGTCGAAGTATTGAGTGGGCTCGACGGCAGCGAGGAAGTTGTCGTCGTCGGACAGTCATCACTTCGCGAAGGCAGCAAGGTCCTGGCCAGCAGCGTCGCTCGAAAGAGCTACATCGGTTAGGCACGGGTCCGGGTCGGCACCCAGCGCCGGCCCGGCTCTTTTTTGCATGGCGCGCGACCGTCGCAGGTGCCGGATCGGGAGACCGGCGCGCAGCGCAGCCGGGAGGCGCGGTGCCAGCATGACAGTCGATGGCCGGAAAATCAGAACGCCAGTGCTCGTCCGCCCCGGTATCGAGCCAGCATAAGGGGATAGTTAATGACACGTTTTCGCGCAGGCATCGCTACCACGCTGTGCCTGACCCTCGTCGCATGCGGCGGCGAAGCGCCCGGGACCGCAGAACGAGAGCAGGACGCCACCGAAGAAACGCCGCCCGTTCCCGTGGAGATCGTGCGGCCGGAACGCGGTGACATCCATGCCGTTTACTCCGGCACCGCACCGATCGAGGCATACGCCGAGGCCGACGTCGTGGCCAAGGTCGCCGGTGAAGTCCGCTTCCTCAACGTCGAGGAAGGCGATGCCGTTCACAAGGGCCAGGTGCTGGCACAACTCGACGGTGACCGGCTGCGCCTGGAACTCGACGAATCCGGTGCGAGACTCAAGAAACTCGAGCGCGACTTCGAGCGCAACCGCGACCTCCGCGACCGTGACCTGATCAGCGAAGGTGACTTCGAGAAGATTCAGTACGAAATGGAAGCCCTGGAGGCGGCGTTCAACCTCGCGAAGCTCGAGCTCGATTACACCTATATCCGGGCGCCGATCGACGGCGTCGTCTCCGAGCGCATGGTCAGGCTGGGCAACACGGTCACTGCAGGCGAGGCGCTGTTCCGGGTAACGAGCCTCGATCCGCTCGTCACCAACCTGCACATCCCGGAGCGGCAGTACCGCAACATCGGTCCCGGCCAGCCGGTCGGCATCGAGATCGATGCGCTGCCCGGGCAGCGTATCGGCGCGAGCGTGACGCGGGTCAGCCCGACCGTCGATCCAGACACCGGCACATTCAAGATCACGATCGAGATCAGTGACCCGGAGAGGCGCATCAAGCCCGGCATGTTCGGACGCATCTCGATCGTGTACGACCAGCGGGAAAACGCCCTCCAGATACCGCGCGGCGCACTCGTCGAGGACGATGCCGGCACGCGGGTTTTCGTCGTGGAAGAAGGCATCGCCCGCCGTCGTGCCGTCGAGACCGGCTATTCGGAACGCGGCATGGTCGAGATAATCAGCGGACTCTCCGACGACGACGTCATCGTCACGGTCGGCCAGGTCGGTCTCAAGGACGAATCGAAAGTCACGATCATCAACGAGCCCGCGCAACCCGAAGCCCGCCTCAGGACCGCCGATGCGGAACGGGGTGAATAGCCATGCGCCGACTGATTGAAATCGCCACCGAGCGCCGCGTCACGATCGTTATGTTCATGGTCGCCATCGGCCTGTTCGGCATGGTGTCGCTGTCCCGCCTGGCAATGAACCTGTTGCCGGACATTTCCTACCCGACGCTGACCATCCGGACCGAGCTGACCGGCGCGGCACCGATGGAAGTGGAAAACCTGCTGACCAAGCCGATCGAGGAAGCGGTCGGTGTCATCCGGAACGTCCGCGTGGTTCGTTCGGTGTCCCGGTCCGGCCAGTCGGACGTAACGCTGGAGTTCCTTTGGGGGACCGACATGGACATCGCGGGCGTGGACGTTCGCGAGAAACTCGACATCCTGGAGCTGCCGCTCGAAGCCAGCCGGCCGCTGCTGCTCCGCTTCGACCCGTCGACCGAACCGATCATGCGCCTCGGCCTGATGTACGCCGAGGATGCGGCCAGCCCGGGGGCAAGCGAGTCCGCGCTGAAGGCGCTGCGACGCCTCGCCGAAGACCGCATCAAGAACGACCTCGAAGCCGGGGAAGGCACTGCCGCGGTGAAGGTCAGCGGCGGACTGGAAGACGAAATCCAGGTCCGCGTCGACCAGCAGAAACTGTCCCAGCTCGGGCTGGATATCCAGGCGATCGCCGACCGCATCCGGGCCGAGAACGTCAACCTGTCCGGCGGCCGCCTCGAGGAAGGCAGCCAGCGCTTTCTCGTCCGCACGCTGAACGAGTTCCAGTCGATCGACGAGATTCGTGACGCGATCGTCGCCTACGTGGCCGGCCGGCCGGTCTACCTGCGCGACATCGCCGCGGTCGAACGCGGCTACAAGGAGCGCGAGGCCATCACGCGCGTCAAGGGACGCGAATCGGTCGAACTGGCTGTGTACAAGGAAGGCGATGCCAACACGGTGCAGGTCGCGAAGCGCGTGGACGCTGCGCTCGACCGCGTGCGGGAAACGCTCCCCGACGACATCGAGCTGATCAAGATCTACGACCAGTCGCGCTTCATCTCGGCCGCCGTCAACGACGTCAGGAGCGCAGCCATACTGGGCGGCATCATCGCGATCATGGTGCTCTATGGCTTCCTGCGGGACGCGCGTGCCACGACGATCATCGGCATTGCCATCCCGGTGTCTGTCATCGGCACCTTCCTGTTGATGTACACCAACGGTGTCTCGCTCAACATCATGTCACTCGGCGGCATTGCTCTCGCGGTCGGGATGCTCGTCGACAACTCGATCGTCGTGCTGGAGAACATCGTCCGCAAGAAGGAGCAGGGCCAGGGCGTGCTCGAGGCGGCGCAGAACGGCACGGCCGAGGTCGCCGGCGCGGTATTTGCCGCGACGCTGACGACGATCGCCGTGTTCTTCCCGATGGTCTTCATCTCCGGGATCGCAGGCCAGCTGTTTCGCGACCAGGCGCTGACCGTCACCTTCGCGCTGATCTTCTCGCTGATCGTCGCGCTGACGCTGATCCCGATGCTTGCCTCGCTGGGTGCCGGGAGTCGCTACCGAACCGACAACGAGGAGCTTCCGGCCGGCTGGTTCACCCGGGCGGTGGCTTTCGTCATCCGGATCTTCGCTTATGCCTTCACCGGACTTCGCTGGGTGACATGGGCCGTTCTGTGGGTGCCCTCCTGGCTGTTCGGGCAGTCCTATCGCGCCGCTGCCGCCGTCTACCCGGCGGCGCTAGGCTGGTCGCTGCGGCATCGCGCCGCCGTCGTCGTGACTGCGCTGGTCGTCTTCGGCGCCACGATGTCTCTCGTACCCCGCCTCGGCACGGAGCTGATCCCGCAGTTGTCCCAGGGCGAGTTCAACGTCGACTTGAGGCTCGCGCCCGGCGCCACGCTCGAACAGACGGACAGGGCTATCCAGGTTGCCGAGCGCGCCGCGGCGGGCGTCGACGCCGTCGCACTCGATTACTCGGTCGCCGGCACCGGCAATCGTCTCGACGCCAACCCGGTCGACGCCGGCGACAACACGGGCACCCTGAGCGTTACGCTCGCTCCGGGCGCGAACCGGCAGGCGGAGAGTGATGCCATGGATGCCATACGCGGCCAGCTGGCACGCCTGCCCGGCGTCCAGTTCGAGTTCAGCCGGCCGTCCCTGATGAGCTTCTCGAGCCCGCTGTCGATCGAGATTTCCGGCTACGACCTGGACAGCCTGGCCCGGGTCAGCCGACGCGTCGTCGACGCGTTGAACGGCTCGGAACGCTTCACGGATATCAAGACCTCGGTCGAGCAGGGCAACCCGGAAATCCAGATTGCATTCGACCAGGAACGCGCCGCCAAGCTGGGCCTGGCTGTGCGCGACATTGCCGACGGCGTCGTCGCCAATGTCCGGGGTGAGGTGGCGACCCGGTACACGTGGCAGGACGACAAGATCGACGTGCTCGTGAAAAGCGTCGATACGCGCTCGTCGAGCATCGAGGACGTAGAACGCCTGATCGTCAACCCGATGGCACAGCGGCCGGTGACACTCGATGCCGTCGCCGACATCACCGTCTCCCAGGGCCCTGCCGAGATTCGTCGTGTGGCCCAGGAGCGCGTTGCCGTGATCACGGCCGGCATCGCCTACGGGGATCTCGGGTCGGCAGCCGCCGAAGCGCAGGCCATCCTCGACAGCATTCCGATGCCCGCCGGCACGGCCGCAATCGTCTCGGGCCAGAGCGAGGAAATGCAGGCGTCGTTCCAGTCGATGCAGTTTGCACTCGCGCTCGCGGTGTTCCTCGTCTACCTCGTGATGGCATCCCAGTTCGAATCGCTGATCCATCCGTTCGTGATCCTGTTTACGATACCGCTCGCACTCGTCGGCGCCGTCCTCGCACTGTTCATTACCGGGACGACCGTCAATATCGTCGCCTTCATCGGCGTCATCATGCTCGCGGGCATCGTCGTCAATAACGCAATCGTGCTCGTGGACCTGATCAACCAGCTGCGCGCACAGGGCATGGAGCGCTTCGAGGCCATCATGGAAGCCGGCCAGGCCAGGCTGCGTCCGATCATGATGACCTCGCTGACGACGGCGCTCGGGCTCCTGCCGATGGCCATGGGCTTCGGTGAAGGCGCCGAGGTGCGGACCCCGATGGCGATTACGGTCATCGGCGGCCTGCTGGTGTCGACGGTGCTGACCCTCGTCGTCATCCCGGTCGTGTACTCGTTGCTGGACAGGAAGCGCTGGCCCGCCACGGCGGCGATTCCGGCCACCTGAACGGACATGCGACGATGAAACACACAGCATTCGCACTCGAGCGGCCGGTAAGTATCGTCGTGATCTTCGTGGCCCTGGCGCTCGTCGGGCTGATTGCATCGCGCATGCTGCCGCTCGAGAAGTTTCCCGACATCGAGTTTCCCGGCATCTTCATCCAGGTGCCATACGCGGGGTCGACGCCCGAGGAAATCGAGCGGCGGATCACGCGGCCGCTCGAAGAGGCGCTGGCGACGCTTTCCGGCGTCGAACGGATGCAGTCGACGTCCCGCGAGGACCAGGCCGAAATCTTCCTGCAGTTCGGCTGGGACCAGCCGATGGGGGCCAAAGGCATCGAGGCACGCGCGAAGGTCGACAGCATCCGTCACGAGCTGCCCGAGGACGTCCGGCGCATCCTCGTGTTCACGGGCTCGCTCGGCGACCAGCCGATCCTGCAGCTGCGCATCTCGAGCGAGCGCGACCTGAGCGACAGTTACGATGTCCTCGACCGCCTCCTCAAACGGCGACTGGAGCGCATCGAGGGCGTCTCGAGAGTGGACCTGCAGGGCGTCGACGCTCGCGAGGTCCGCATCCTGCTGAAGCCGGAACTGCTGTCGGCCTACGGCATCGACATCACTCGACTGCGTGACCTGCTGCTCGACAGCAACTTCGCGGTCAGTGCCGGCAAGCTGACGGCGGGCGACCAGCGCCTGAGCGTGCGCCCGAGCGGCGAGTTCCGCTCGATCGACGAGATCAGGGAACTGGTGATCAATGCCGAGGGTCTGCGGCTTTCGGACGTTGCCGACGTCGAACTCCGCACACCCGACAGGAATTACGGCCGTCACCTCGACGGTGACTACGCGATCGGCGTCGCGATCAGCAAGACGACCGGCTCCAACCTCGTCGAGGTATCCGACAAGGTCATCGCGGAGATCGAGGAGATCGGCAAGCTGCCGCAGATGCAGGGCATCAATATCTTCCCGCTCGACAACCAGGGCGACAGCGTGCGCGAGTCGCTCACGGACCTCATGAACGCAGGCATCGTCGGCGGCATCCTCGCCATCATCGTGCTCTATCTCTTCCTGCGCCAGGTCTCGACGACGCTGATCGTGACGGCGTCGGTACCCTTCTCGCTCCTGATCACGCTCGGCGCACTCTACTTCGCGGGGCTGTCGCTCAATATCCTTTCGATGATGGGCCTGATGCTGGCCGTCGGTATGCTCGTCGACAACGCGGTCGTGATCACCGAGAGCATCTTCCGGTATCGCGCGGCGAACCCGGACGAACCGTACAAGGCGACGCTGGCCGGGGTACGGGAAGTCGGGATAGCCGTCATCGCCGGGACGGCGACGACGATCATCGTGTTCGCGCCCATCGTCTTCGGCGAAAAATCGGATCTCGCCGTCTTCCTGACGCACGTCGCCATAACGATCATCGTCGCGCTGATCGCCTCGCTCGTGATCGCGCAGACGCTCGTCCCCATGCTCGCATCCCGCGTGTCGGTACCGAAGGAGTCGAAACCCGGGGCGATCATGTCCCGGCTGACGAACCGCTACGTCGCGGCGCTCGGCTGGATCGTCGCGCGGCCCTGGAAGACGGCGTTCGGCATCTTCATGATCTGCGTCATCGGGGTGCTGCCGCTCGCGCTGAATCTCGTCAAGTTCGACGCCTTCCCCTCGGATGTCGGCCGTCGGCTCTACATGGACTACCGCATCGAGGGCAGCCACCCGGTCGAACGCATGGAAGCGACCGTCAACACCATCGAGGAGTATCTTTTCTCGCGGCGCGAAGAATTCAACATCGAATCGGTTTACAGCTACTACAACACGGAGCTTGCGCAGTCGTCGATCCTCCTGACGGACGACGAGGATGCGACGCTGTCCACCCGCGAAATTATCGACCGAATCGAGGCCGACCTCCCCGCGATTGCCATCGGCAAGCCGAGTTTCGACTTCGAACAGCAGGGCGGCGGCGAAGGCTTCAGCCTGCAGCTGTCCGGCGATTCCACGAAGGTCCTGAATACGCTCGGCAGAGAGGTTGCGCGCCTGCTCTCCTCGGTGGACGGTCTCAAGGACGTCCGAACGGACGCGGAGATCGGCGACAAGGAAGTCCGGGTCACGATCGATCGCGACCGCGCCGCGGCCCTCGGCCTGACGGCGGACACGATCGCACGCTCGATCAGCATCGCGATGCGGGGCGAGAATCTCCGCGAATTCCGGGGCGAGTCCGGTGAAGTCGAGGTCCGCATCGCCTTCCGCGATGACGAGCAGCAGACCGTCGAGCAGCTCGCCAACCTGCCCCTGTTCACTCCCGCGGGCGAACGCGTGATCCTCGGCAGCCTCGCAACCCTGCACATCGGCAATGCGCCGGACGTCATCCGGCGCACGGATCGGCAGACCGCGGTCGTGCTTTCGGCGAATCTCGAGGACGAGAAGACGATGGACGACGTCCGGCCCGCCGTAGAGTCCCTGATGAGCCAGGTCGACCTGCCGCCCGGCTACGGCTGGAAGTTCGGTCGCGGTTTCGAGCGCCGGGACGATGCGCAGGCCATGATGGCGACGAATATCCTGCTCGGGATCGCCTGTATTTTCCTCGTCATGGCTGCGCTGTTCGAGTCGATGCTACTGCCCTTCTCGATCATCCTGGGCTCGATCGTCTTCTCGATATTCGGCGTCTTCCTGTTCTTCGCGGCGACCGGGACCACCTTTTCGTTCATGGCGTCGATCGGCATCATGATCCTGATCGGTGTCGTCGTGAACAACGGCATCGTACTGGTCGACCACATCAACAACCTGCGGATCGCGGGCGTGCCGAGGACCGAGGCCATCATCGAGGCCGGCCGTGACCGGCTGCGGCCGATCCTGATGACCGTGGCGACGACGATCGTCGGCCTGGCGCCGCTGGCGCTGGGCACGACGCAGGTCGGCGGTGACGGTCCGCCCTACTACCCGATGGCCCGGGCGATCATCGGGGGACTCGCGTTCTCCACCCTCGTGTCGCTCCTCGTCGTGCCGGCGCTCTACGTCTACTTCGACAACCTGGCCGCCTGGGGCAGAAAGGTCATGCGCACGGCGCGCCGCCGCCCGGCGCGTGCGACCGCCTGACCGGCCGGGGCATCACAGGCGCATCGAAAATCCAACGCCGAAGCGGTAGTCGTCACCGACGTCATTCAGGCCGAGATCGGCACTGAAGTCGATCTGCACGTCGTCGGACAAGAGCCGATGGAATCCCGAGTTGAGCCAGTGCCTGCTGCCACCGTTCTCGGGGAGATTCACCTCCCACTCGACGAAGGCACTCTGCCGGTCGTCGATAGCGAACGGCAGCTTAAGCCCGTTGTCGAGCTGGAGCCCGTTGCCGAGATCGCTGACCTTGACGGTCCCGGCCAGCGGTAAGGAACCGCTGTGCGACCAGACGAGGCCGAGCGCCGGGTCCCAGCGATCGGATGACAATTCCTGCTTGCCCGTCGGGGCCGACACGAGGAACAGGAGCGCCATGCGTGTGTTCCTGTCCGGGTCGCCGAGCGTGATCTTCGTGCCGAGCGAGATATCGCCGAGACCACTGACGTCCGCATTGCCCACCTCGGAGTCGATCCAGCTGATCCCCGACACGAACACCTCGGTGCCGCCGCCGACACCGTAGCGAAACTCCGCGTTCGGCAAAGCAATCGCTCTCGAGGCGCTACCGAAGCGGCCGTAGGTCATGCCGGTCTCGAGCTGCCAGGCGCCCTGCTCGACGACGCCGGGCGTAAAGGAAAACCCGGGGCGGTTGGTATCGATTGCCTGTCCGAGCCCCGTGACGGGCAGCATCGACGCCAGCAGCACGATCGCCAGAGCGCCACGTCGACCGAGGGGTCCGCGCTCGATCGGGGTATGTCCATTGCGCTTGGTGGAAAACATGAGTTCGTATCCTGTCGTCTGCCGCGCCACTATACCGGCGCTGGCGACCCGGGAGCGACAGCGGCGCGCGCGGTCGCGAAAAAAAACGGCCGGCAGATCTTTCTGCCGGCCGCCAGGTCGGGAGCGGTGCTACTCCCAACGCGCCCGCTGGCAGGAGAGGAGTACTACTCCCAGCAGTGCGATCAGGAACGGTATCGAGCTGGCACCGCCGCCGCCGCGCGTCACGGCGACCGCCGGAGCGGCTGCGACCGGCTGGTCGAAGTCACTGTCCTCGAGCGGCAGGTTCCTGAGCTCGAAGGACTCGCCCGGGCCGACCGAGGCCACGAACAGACCGGTGTCGGACTCGAACAGCTCGATCAGCACATCGTAGCGGCCGGGCGGGTAGCCCTGGAGCAGCTCCGTGACCAGCACGTAGTCGTCCGTACTCGTGGTGCCGAACAGCGTAATGTCGTCGCTGACCGCGTATTCGTTCCAGGGGCCGCCCTCGTAGCTCAGGTAGGCTACGGCATAGACGTCCGCGGTCGAATAGATCGTGTCGGCGTCGAATAACACGTCGATGCCGTGGTAGTAGCCGTCGCGATCGATGTCGTTGAACAGTTCGACGTCGACGGAATAGAACCAGAAATCGCCGTAAACCGACTCGCGGTACTCGGCGCCAGGACCGGTCTTGGCTACATTCCCGGCGGACTTGTCGGGGTCCGCGGACGTCTCGAGCGCTTTGTACTCGTCGGTCGTCACGCTCGCGTAATCGCCAGTATCCCGCGCCTCGCCGCCGGCCTTCCGGGTCTGTGAGAGCCGCTCGCCGCTGTCCGCCTCGTCGGCCACTGCCGTCGCGAACGACAGCGCGAGAAAAGCGACAAGCGCGAGGCTTGCCAGGTTGTGGATCAGCGGTAATCCGCGCTGGTGTCGGTAAGCATTCGGCATATCCGTTTCCTCCTGGGTCGATCCTGTCGACTGTCATTGGAGCAGGATGTCGATGAATTCCCGCTGAACCGCTGTTCCCGTCTCGCGTTGCCGTGCGATCATGTTCAGTCGGCGTTCAGGCTCTGGATACTCGGCGTGCAAAAAACCACTCTGCCCTCGACGACGGGCAAGGCGCTCGGTTTCCTGATGTTCGGCGT
>JAZBNZ010000119.1:0-31109 GCA_036350895.1 Woeseiaceae bacterium | reverse complement strand
CGACTACTCGCCCGAGAACCTGCTCATGCCGAGTGGTGCGATCATCAACGGCGATCTGTCGAAGGTCTACGACGTCGACCTGCGCGACCCCGAGCAGATCCAGGAATTCGTGCCGCATTCCTGGTACGAGTACCCGGACGGCGTGAAGGGCCTGCATCCGTGGGACGGGATCACCGAGCCGAAGTTCGACGTTAGCACCGCAAAAGGCACGGCCAAGCACATCGAGGAACTCGACGAGGCTGCGAGTTACTCGTGGGTCAAGGCACCGCGCTGGCGCGGCCATGCGATGGAGGTCGGACCGCTCGCGCGCTACGTGATCGGTTACGTCAAGGGTCACAAGGAGATCACGGAGCAGATCAACCTCGTACTGAAGACGCTCGACGTCCCGGTCGAGGCGCTGTTCTCGACGCTCGGCCGCACCGCGGCGCGCGCGCTCGAGGCACAGTGGTGCGCGGACAAGAACCTCTATTTCTTCGATAAGCTCATCGCCAACATCAAGGCGGGCGACAGCTCGACGCACAGCGGCGACAAGTGGGACCCGAAAGACTGGCCGGCCGAAAGCAAGGGCGTCGGTTTCAGCGAGGCACCCCGCGGTGCGCTCGCGCACTGGGTGCGGATCAAGGACACCAAGATCCAGAACTACCAGTGCGTCGTGCCGACCACCTGGAACGGCTCGCCGCGTGACGAAGCCGGCAACATCGGCGCCTTCGAGGCATCGCTGATGAACACGAAGGTCGAACGGCCGAACGAACCGGTGGAGATCCTGCGCAGCATCCACAGCTTCGACCCGTGCCTCGCCTGCGCGACGCACGTGATGTCCGAGGATGGCGAGGAACTGGCAACCGTCACGACGAGCCCGATCGGCGTCTGATCAGGAGAACGACATGAAAGCAATCTTCGAAAAAGCATTGTTCGGTGCAGCATTGACCGCCGTTCCCGGGCTCGCGCTGGCGCATCACGGCGAGGGCGAGGAACTCGCTGCCCGGGTGGTCCACGCGACGTTCGATCCCTGGCACCTCGGCGTCACGCTGCTGGTCGTCGCCGGGCTCGTCGTCGCGACGCGCCTGGCCGGCAGGGCGAGGAAGGGCGAATGAACACCAAGACCATCGTTCACCAGTCCCAGCCGGCGATTTATGTCTACGAGGCGCCGCTCAGGGTCTGGCACTGGGTGAACGCCCTCAGTATCTACGTGCTGATGCTGACCGGCTACTTCATTGCGCACCCGCTGCCGACGCTGCCGGGCGAAGCGAGCGATCACTTCCTGATGGGGTATATCCGCTTCGCCCATTTCACGGCCGGGTACATCTTCGTCATCGGGCTTCTCGTCCGGATCTACTGGGTATTCGCCGGCAACCGCCACGCGCGCGAACTGTTCCTGCTGCCGATCTTCAACAAGGAATGGTGGGGCGGCGTCTGGCACGAGCTCAAGTGGTACATGTTCCTCGAGAAGGAACCAAAGAAATACACGGGCCACAATCCGCTCGCGACGCTGTTCATGCACTTCATCCTGCTGTGGGGCTCGATCTTCATGGCGGTCACGGGGCTTGCGCTCTACGGCGAGGGCACGCAGGCGGGCAGCTGGGCACATACGCTGTTCACGTCCTGGGTCATCCCGCTGTTCGGCCAGAGCCAGACGGTGCACACGTGGCACAACCTCGGCATGTGGTACATCCTGCTGTTCGTGATCATGCACACCTACGTGGCGATCCGCGAAGACATCATGTCCCGGCAAAGCATCATCAGCACGATGGTGAGCGGCTGGCGCATGTTCAAGGACGACCGCGACGTGGACGATCACCACTAGCCGCCACCCGCGCCATCGCGCATCCAGAACGCCGGGCCCTGCCCGGCGTTTTTTATTGTCCCGTCAGTGACTTGAGATCGGCACGAGGCTGCGGTTACGCGTGCCCGGCCGTCGATGGTGGTAAACACGTATTCAGTCTGGTTCCAAACTGGCTTATTCCTTACCACCGTCATGTTCGTCCCTGTGCATCGGGACGAGCCGGGTACGAATCGACGATGGCCTGCCTGGGCGGCCGCTGTCGGGCAGGCCGCCAGGGGAGGGGCGCTTGTGAGCGAAATCGACCAGCAACAACCATCCGTACTCATACTCGGTATCGGCAACGTGCTCTGGGCGGACGAGGGTTTCGGCGTCCGGGCCATCGAGCATCTTCACCGGCACTGGCAGTTCGACGAAACCGTCCGCGTCGTCGACGGCGGCACCCAGGGCATCTACCTGCTCGAGCACGTCCAGTGCGCCTCGATTCTCGTCATCCTCGATGCCATCGACTACGGCCTCGAGCCGGGCACGCTCAAGTGCATCGAGGACGATGCCGTGCCCAACTATCTCGGTGCCAAGAAAGTCAGCCTGCACCAGACCGGCTTCCAGGAAGTGCTCGCGACCGCCGCGATGCTCGAAAGCTGCCCGGAACGACTCCTGCTCGTCGGTGTGCAGCCCCTCGAAATCGAGGACTACGGCGGCAGCCTGACGTCAGTCGTCAAGCAACAGATCGAGCCCGCGATCGAGGCGGCGTTCGACTGGCTGCAGCAGTTCAACGTGGTCCCGGTACGTCGCGATGTGCCGCTCTCCGCAGAGGAATCCATCGCCGGCGGGGAGATCGAGCTCGATCGCTACGAGTCGGAACGTCCCGATCCGGAGGCCGCCTGTCGCGTCGGTGACGAACGCGTGCTGGCATCGGATCGCTACCGAGTCGCCTACCGTCCACAACCGCTCGACCCCGGCGCCGTCCGCGTCGACGTCGATCCGAGGGAAAAAAACTGATGTGTATCGGCATACCCATGCAGGTCGTCGAGGCCCGCGACAACATGGCCGTTTGCGAAGGCATGGGCGAACGGCGCGAGATCAACATGCAGCTCGTCGGCGACCAGCCGGTCGGGACCTGGGTGTTGACGTTCCTCGACACCGCGCGCGAGGTCCTGACGGAGGACGCGGCCAGGCACATCAGCGATGCTATCCAGGCCGTCAATCTCGTCATGCAGGGAGAGACGAACGTCGACCACCTGTTCGCCGACCTGATCGATCGTGAGCCGCCGCGGCCGCCGTCCATGCCGAAAACGGAACACTGAACCGAAGGAGCTCTCCGTGTACGCACCCCTGGTACAGACCATGATCGAGACGCACGGCTACCCGGTCGTGACGCTGGATACGCTCGACGAATTCACTGCCGCGAATCCCACAGTCGTGCTGTTCTTCACCGAGCTGATGAAGCCCGTCCCGGAGACGTCGGACGTCGCGGTGATCCTGCCGGAACTCGAACGCGCCTTCGAAGGCCGCTTCGCCGTGGGGGTCGTCGCCTGGGAAGCACAGCGCGACCTGCAGCGTAAATTCCGCTTTAACAAGTATCCGGCGCTGGTCTTCCTGCGCGACGGCGAATATCTCGGCGCGATTCCGGGCGTTCTCGACTGGGCGGACTACCTTGCCGATGTCGAGCGCATCCTGTCGGCGGAGCCGTCCGAACCGCCGCCGTTCGTCTTCCCCGGCCAGGAGAATGCCGCGGTCCCCACCACGGAGCAAACACCATGAAAAAGCTCGGTATACCGGTTGTCGTCGAACCCGGTTCCCAGCCCATCGACGAGGACGGCGTGGTGCTGGATTACATGTCCATGCCGAAGGAAGTCTGGACCTACGCCATGCCGACGGTCCCGGAGCCGGAAGAGGTCGAGGGTCTCGACGCGGGTGTCGGCATCCTGGAGACCATCCTCGAGAAGCTGTCCGCGTGGCAACCGGGCGACGCCCCGGCGGTCATCCCGCTGGACGGGCTCGATGACGACGACCGGGCCATCGTCGACCAGGTGCTCGGCGACGGCGAGGTCAGCGTGATCTACGAGGGCGCAGTCCGTGCCGTCAGCCAGGAATCCGTGCTGGCCGGCGTCTGGCGCGTCCAGTATCTCGATGCCGACGACCGGGTCGAGCGCGACGTCATCGAGGTGGCAGAGATCCCGAGTCTCGTCAGCGAAGCGGTCTTCGGCGACGCCAAACCCGAGGTCGAGTTCGACGCGGACAACATCCCGGCAGGCGTCGGCAACGCGGCGCCCATCCTGACAGAGCTCGCCGACAAGCTGGCGGCCGGTTCGGACGAGCCGCACGTCGTCAACCTGACGCTGCTGCCGTGCACCGACGAAGATATCGCTTTCCTGATGACGACCCTCGGCGGGGGACCCACGGTGATCCTGTCGCGCGGCTACGGCAACTGCCGCATCACGAGTACGGCCGTCCGCAACATCTGGTGGGTGCAGTACTTCAATTCCCAGGACACGCTGATCCTCAACTCGATCGAGGTCAGCCGGGTGCCCGCGGTCGCCTGTGCCGCTGCCGAAGATATTGCCGACAGCAAGGCGCGTCTCGAGGAAATTCTCGAGGTATACCGGTGAACGAATCGTTCCTGCCCGGCTCCTACGGCGGTGATGCCAGCAAGCTCGAGGACTCGACCCGCCTCGAGTGCAAGATCTGCTGGTACGTCTACGATCCGACCGAAGGCTGCGAACAGTGGCAGGTTCCGCCGGGGACGCCGTTCGCGGCTTTGCCGGACTACTGGAGCTGCCCGGAGTGCGACGGCCGCAAGCAGGACTTCATGGTGCTCGAGGACTGATCGATCATGCGTAGCCCGGAGTCCATGGCAGAGCTGCTCGAAACCACGTTCGAGCATATTCGCTCGACGCGCATGGTCGACGTGCCGATCCTCAACGAGGCCATCGGCGTCGAAGCAGTCGGCTTCCGGGAAATCGACGAGGGCCTGCTCGGCGTGCTCGTCACACCCTGGTTCATGAACCTGATGCTGCTGCCCATCGAGGCTGCGGCGTGGGAAGGCCAGCGCGCGGGCGAGAAGACGCTGCATACGCTGCCGGCCGGTTGTTACGAATTCATCTCAGGCTACGAAGACGGCGTCGGCGATTACCGCATGTGCTCGCTGTTCTCGCCGATGTTCGAGTTTGCCGATCACGATGCCGCCGTGGAGACCGCCGCCGCGGTCATGGACGGCATCATGACCAGCGCGGATGCGGCAACAGACACGGATGACACGGACCCGGAGGCCGCCTCGGCACCTCGGCGCATGTCCCGGCGCGAGCTGTTTCGCCAGCTGGCGAGAGGTGGTGAGGCATGACCGGCGCCGGCATTCACATCGTGGTGAACGAGGGTCGGCAGACGGCCATCCGGAGCGATCGTCCGGTGCACGCGGCGCGCGTCTTCGCCGGCAAGGCACCCGGCACGGCGCTGCGCCTCCTGCCCATGCTGTTCAGCGTCTGCGGTCTTGCCCAGGCGACGGCCGGTACCCACGCCCTGAAAGCGGCGCTCGGCGAAGCTCACAGCGCTCGCGTGACGCGCGCACACGCGGCGCTCGTCCGCCTGGAGATTGCCCGGGAGCATCTCTGGCGTATCTCGATGGACTGGCCTCGGTTCACGCAGCACAAACTCGGTTCCGCGTCGCTTGCGGCCATGCAGTCCTTGCTGCCGCGTTCGCGAGAGGCGTTGTTCGACGGCGAGCCGTTCGGGCTCGAGCCTTCTGCCGTGAGCGACACCGCTGCTCTCGACGAGATCCTCTCCGAGCTCGAGCGACTGCTGGAGCAGGACGTGCTGGGAATTGCACCCGGCGAATGGCTCGCGCTGGATTCGGTCGGGGCCCTCGCCGCTTACGCGCGGGAAACCGCGGGCGCCGTGCCCGATTTCTTAAGGCTGCTGCACGCCGAAGGCTGGCAAGCGGCCTGTCCGTCATCGCCCGCGTCCCTGCCGGCGCTCGCGGGCGACGCCATCGACAAGGTACTCGCCAACGGCACGGCGGATGCGTTCGTCGAGACGCCGGACTGGGAAGGCCGCCCCCGCGAAACCTCGCCGCTGACACGGGCAACGGGGAATCCCTTGCTCGAGTCGGTCACAAGCGAACACGGCTTCGCGCTGCTCGCACGCGCGGTCGCGGCGATCAACGAACTGGCCTCGACGGCGCGCGACGTTCGCGCCCTGATGGCAGGGGCCATCGAGCCGGCCATTCAGGCCGAGAGGACGAACACGACGACCGCGGTAGCCCAGGTCGAGGCGGCGCGCGGCCTGTTGGTGCATCGCGTCGCGATTGCTGACGGCCTGGTCGACGACTACCGGATCGTTGCGCCCACCGAGTGGAATTTCCATCCCGCGGGATCGGTGACGCAGGCACTGGCGGCGCTGCCGGCGGCGGACCGGCAGGTGGCGGAGATGCAGGCCGCGCTGTTCGTGACGTTGATGGATCCGTGCGTCGCATGGTCACTGGAGGTGCACTGATGCACGAGATGGCCCTGTCGGAAAGTGTGCTGCAGTCCATAGAGCGTAGCGCGCGCGCCGACGGCTTTGCGCGCGTCCTGAGCGTGCATCTGGAGATTGGTGCACTGGCCGGCGTCGACGCCGAGGCGATGCGCTTCAGTTTCGATGCCGTGAGCCGCGGGACGCTCGCCGAAGACGCGCGGCTCGAGATTTCCCGGGTTCCCGGCGAAGCGTGGTGCCTGCCCTGCGGGCACACGGTTCAGATCGCGAATCGATTCGATCCCTGTCCCGAGTGCGGCAGTCACCAGCTGCAGGTCACCGGCGGACAGGACATGCTTTTGAAATCACTGGAGGTAGCGTGATGTGTACAGTTTGCGGTTGCGGCGAGGGTGAAGTCTCGATGGAGTCCCATACGCACGGCGAACATGCGCATGCTCATTCTCACGAACATGCCCATGAACATGATCATTCGCACGGGCACGAGGGCCTGCACGATTACGGCCAGGGCCCCGCGCACGCGCACGCCCCCGGCCTGAGCCAGGCACGCATGGTCGAAATCGAGGAGAACATCCTCGGCAAGAACAATGAGTACGCCGGCGCCAACCGGCGGTGGCTGCGCGAGCACGGCGTCCTGGCGCTCAATCTCGTGTCGTCGCCAGGGTCGGGCAAGACGACGCTGCTGACCCGAACGATCAGCGATCTGGCGGCGGATGCCGACCTTCCGGTCGCGGTCATCGAGGGCGACCAGCAGACTGCGAACGATGCCGAACGCATCCGCGCGACCGGGGCGACGGCCCTGCAGATCAATACCGGCAAGGGTTGCCATCTCGACGGCCACATGGTCGGCCACGCGATCGAGACGCTCGCGCCCGAGGATGACAGCCTGCTGTTCGTCGAGAACGTCGGCAATCTCGTCTGCCCTGCGGCGTTCGATCTCGGCGAGAACCACAAGGTCGTCATCCTCTCGGTCACCGAGGGCGAGGACAAGCCGCTCAAGTATCCCGACATGTTCGCCGCGGCGGACCTGATGCTGATCAACAAGATCGACCTGCTGCCGTATCTCGACTTCGATCTCGACGCGTGCATCGAGAATGCTCGCAAGGTGAATCCCGGCATCCGTGTGCTGTCCGTGTCCGCGACGACGGGCGAGGGCATGGGGGCCTGGTACGAGTGGATTCGCGCGGCGCGGCAGTTCGCGCGAGTGGGGTCCTGACGGTGTGCCTCGCGGTCCCGGCACAGGTCGTTGCCATCGACGCCGCCACCGAAACGGCGACGATCGCCCTCGGTGAGGTCAAGAAGGACGTCTCGCTTGCGCTCGTCGACGACGTGGCGATCGATGATTTCGTGCTGATCCACGTGGGCTTCGCGCTCAACAAGATCAGCCCTGCCGAAGCCGAGCGGACGCTCGCGCTGATGAACGAGGCGGGTATAGCACCGGAGGAAATGGCATGAGATTCGTCGACGAGTTCCGCTCCAGGGACGTGGCGCAGAAGCTGGCGGCGGGCATCGCCGAGGCCGCCGATACCGACCGCGACTACCGGCTGATGGAGTTCTGCGGCGGCCATACCCACGCGATCTTCCGCTACGGCATCCAGGACCTGATGCCGGCCAACGTCCGGTTCATCCACGGGCCCGGTTGCCCGGTGTGCGTGCTGCCGATCGGGCGGATCGACAACGCGATCAAGCTGGCCCGCGA
Source organism: Woeseiaceae bacterium (assembly GCA_036350895.1). GTDB lineage: Bacteria > Pseudomonadota > Gammaproteobacteria > Steroidobacterales > Woeseiaceae > UBA1847. Next base: position 23,163 of record JAZBNZ010000119.1, on the reverse strand, counting down.
TGACGAGGTCATCCTCTGCATCTACGGCGACCTGCTCCGCGTACCCGGCAGCCGGCAGACGAGCCTGCTGAAGCTGAAGGCCACCGGGGCGGACGTGCGGATGGTGTATTCGACGACCGACGCGCTGCGGATTGCACGCGAGAATCCGGGCCGCCAGGTCGTTTTCTTCGCGATCGGCTTCGAGACGACGACGCCGGCCACGGCGGTCGCGCTGCTCGCGGCGGAGCGCGAGGGTCTCGAGAACTTCACGGTCTTCTGCAACCACGTGCTGACGCCTGCCGCGATCCAGAACATCCTGCAGTCGCCGGAAGTGCGTGACATCGGCTCGGTGTCGATCGACGGCTTTCTTGGGCCGTCCCACGTCAGCTCGATCATTGGCAGCAAGCCCTACGAATTCTTTGCCGAGGAATACCAGAAGCCGGTCGTGATCGCGGGCTTCGAGCCACTCGACGTCATGCAGTCGGCGTTGATGCTGATCCGGCAGCTGAACGAAGGCCGGCACGAAGTCGAGAACGAGTACACGCGCGTCGTGACCCGGGAGGGCAACGTCAAGGCCCAGCAGCTGGTCGCCGACGTCTTCGAGCTGCGGCGCGAGTTCGAGTGGCGGGGCCTCGGCTTCGTTCCCTACAGCGCGCTCAGGATCAAGTCGCGATTCGCCGCCTTCGACGCGGAAGAGCGATTCGACGTGCCGGCGCTCCGCGGTTCCGACGTCAAGGGCTGCGAGTGCCCGTCGATCCTGCGCGGCGCCGCGCGGCCGACGGACTGCAAGCTCTTCGGCACGGTCTGCACGCCTGACAACCCGATGGGTTCTTGCATGGTGTCATCGGAAGGCGCCTGCGCCGCCTACTGGAGCTACGGCCGGTTCCGCAAGGCTCCGGAGGAGGCTGCCGCATGAATGCCAATCCCAAGCGCTTCCCGGTTCGGCTGAACATCAAGAAGGGCTTCGTCGACATGAGTCACGGCGCGGGCGGGCGTGCGATGGCGCAACTCATCGAGGAACTGTTCGTCAGGCACTTCGACAATGAACTGTTGCGCAAGGGTAACGACCAGGCGGCCTTCGACGTCGGCGGCGGCCGTATGGTCATGAGCGTGGACGGCCACGTGATCTCGCCTTTGTTCTTCCCGGGCGGCGACATCGGCTCGCTGGCCGTGCACGGCACCGTCAACGACGTCGCGATGTCCGGTGCGAAACCCCTGTACCTGTCGGCCGGTTTCATTCTCGAGGAAGGCTTTCCGCTGGCCGACCTGGATCGAATCGTTGCCAGCATGGGTAAGGCATCGCGCGACACCGGTGTGCCGGTCGTCTGCGGCGATACCAAGGTGGTCGAGCGCGGCAAGGGCGACGGCGTCTTCATCACGACCACGGGCGTCGGCGTCGTGCCTGCCGGCATCGAAATCTCGGGCGACCTGGCGCGGCCGGGAGACGCCGTGCTGGTCAGCGGCACACTCGGCGATCACGGCGTCGCCATCATGTCGAGCCGCGAGAACCTGACGTTCGAGACGACGATCGAATCCGACTCGGCCGCACTGCACGGCCTCGTCGCCGATCTCGTCGCCGGCGTCGAGTCGATTCACGTGCTGCGCGATCCGACCCGCGGCGGCCTGGCGACGACGCTCAACGAGATCGCGAGCCAGTCCGGCGTCGGCATGCAGCTCGAGGAGGATGCCATCCCGGTCAGGCCCGCCGTCAGCGCCGCCTGCGAATTGCTCGGCCTCGATCCCCTGTACGTCGCCAACGAAGGCAAGCTCGTCTGCATCTGCCCGGAAGAACATGCCGGACGTGCGCTCGAGATCATGCGCGAGCATCCGCTCGGTCGATCGGCCGCGATCATCGGCCGCGTCACGGAGGACACCCACGGATTCGTGCAGATGGAGACCGGCTTCGGCGGCAACCGTGTGCTCGACTGGCTATCGTCGGAACAGCTGCCACGGATTTGCTGACATGCGCATTCTTTTCCTCGCTCATTCGTTCAACAGCCTGACGCAGCGCCTGTTCGTCGAACTCCGGAGCAGGGGACACGAGGTCAGCGTCGAGTTCGACATCAACGACAGCGTGACGCTCGAGGCAGTCGAGGCTTTCGATCCCGAGCTGATCGTCGCGCCGTTCCTGAAGCGCGCGATACCCGAGCAGGTCTGGGCGAACTACCCGTGTTTCGTCGTGCATCCCGGCATCGTCGGCGACCGGGGTCCTTCGGCGCTCGACTGGGCCATTCTCGACGGCGAGACCCGCTGGGGCGTGACTGTCCTGCAGGCGAATGCCGAGATGGACGCCGGTGACGTCTGGGCGTCGGTCGAGTTCCCGATGCGCGAGGCGAGCAAGTCGAGCCTGTATCGCGGCGAGGTGACGACGGCCGCGGTAAGCGCCGTCCTTAAGGCAATCGAGCGTTTCCGGGACCCCGATGTCCGGCCGACGCCGCCCGACGCGATCGCAGCCCGTGGCCGGCAGCGCCCGCTGGTGACGCAGGCCGATCGCGCGATCGACTGGGAACAGGACACGACGGAGGACGTGCTCCGCAAGATACGCTCCGGCGACGGTTTTCCGGGCGTTCGCAGCCGGCTCGCCGGCCGCGACGTATTCCTGTACGACGCGAGGCCCGCGCCCGGCTTGTCGGGTACGCCGGGCGAGCTGGTCGCGCGTTCCGGCCCTGCGGTGGGCGTCGCGACACGGGACGGCGGCATCTGGGTCGGGCACCTTAAGGACAAGTCTTTCCGGCATCCGTTCAAGCTGCCGGCCGTCACCGTGCTCGAGAGCGAACTCGGCGCGTGTCCGGAGATTCCGTGCGATGACGAGCGCGGCTACCGCGAGATCACGGTCAGCACCGAGGACGGCGTAGCGGTTATCGACTTCGAGTTCCACAACGGCGCGATGAGCAGCGACCAGTGCGTCGCACTCCGCGACGCGTTCTGCGACTGCCGCGACGCGGGGGCGAGGGTCATCGTCCTGGCCGGCGGCCGGGATTTCTGGTCGAACGGCATGCATCTGAACGTGATCGAGGCGAGCGACAGCCCGGCCGACGAGTCGTGGCGGAACATCAACGCGATCGATGACCTTGCCGAGGCCGTGATCAAGGCGACCGATTGCCTGACGGTGGCGGCGTTGCAGGGCAACACCGGCGCCGGCGGCGTCTTCCTTGCGCGGGCGGCCGATCACGTCTGGGCACACGACGACGTGGTCCTCAATCCGCACTACAAGGACATGGGCAACCTGTTCGGGTCGGAGTTCTGGACCTACCTGCTGCCGAGAACCTGCGGCGACGAAAAGGCGCAGGCGATCGTCGCGGCCAGGCTGCCGATGGGCGCCGCCGAAGCCGCCGAGCTCGGCCTCGTGGACGACGTTATCCCCGGCGGGCGCGACACCTTCCGCGAGCGCACGATAGCGCGCGCGAAATCGCTGGCGGGGGCAGGGGACTACGCGGCAGAGCTGCGGGACAAGGCCCGGCGCCGCGAGACCGACGAGGCCGCCCGGCCGCTGGCCGCCTACCGGGAGACCGAACTCGAGCGCATGCGGACCAATTTCTACGGCTTCGACCCCAGTTATCACGTCGCGCGGTACAACTTCGTCTACAAGGTGCTGCGCTCCCACACTCCACTGACCATTGCCAGCCACCGTCGGGTTCCCTCTCCCGAAGTGAGGAAAGCATCATGACAACCGAGAAAGCCACGGTACTTATCGTCGACGATGACGTTCGGGCGCTCGAATCCCTTGAGCGAGTGCTGATCGACGACTTCGACGTGCGCACGGCGCGTTCGGCGGCCGAGGCTCTGAAAGTGCTCAAGACCGACTGGGTGCAGGTCGTCCTGTGCGACCAGCGGATGCCGGGCACGACCGGCGTCGAGTTCCTGAAAGACGTTCGGCGGCGCTGGCCGGACGTCATACGCATCATGATCTCGGCGTACACCGATCCGGACGAAATCCTCGCGGCGGTCAACGAGGCCGGCATCTACCAGTATGTGACCAAGCCGTGGGACCCACAGCAGCTGGTGCTCACGCTGCGCAACGCGGCCGAAATGTTCTCGCTCTGCCGCCAGAACGAATTGCTGGGCATCGAGCTCAAGCTGGCGCCGCGCCGTCTCGAGGAGACGGTGAGCAAAAAGCGGGAAATCCTGCGGCGAGCCTATTCCGACAACGACGGTATCGTCAGGTCCGAAGCAAGCCCGATGAACGCGATTTGCGACAAGCTGCACCAGGTGGCGCCCTACGATATCTCGGTACTGCTGACCGGCGAGTCCGGCACCGGCAAGGAGTTGGCCGCGAGGGCCCTGCACTACAACAGCCTGCGCTGGGAAAAGCCGTTCGTCGTCGAGAACTGCGGCGCGCTGCCCGACGAACTGCTGGAGAGCGAACTGTTCGGGTACAAGCAGGGTGCGTTCACCGGCGCCACCGAGGACCGGACGGGCCTGTTCGAACGTGCCGACGGCGGCACGGTGTTCCTCGACGAGATCGGCGAAGTGTCACCGGCATTCCAGGTCAAGCTGCTCCGCGTGCTCCAGGACGGCGAGATTCGACCGCTCGGCTCGGGACGGACCCGCCGGGTGGACGTCCGCATCATCGCCGCGACGAATCGCGACCTCGAGGCGGACGTTGCGGCCGGCCGCTTCCGCGAGGATCTCTACTACCGGCTGGCCGCCGTCACCATCACGCTGCCGCCGCTGCGCGACCGCATCGTCGATCTGCCGATCCTCGCGCGGGCGCTGCTCGAGAAGGCCACGCACCGTCTCGGCAAGGCCGCCGACGGGTTTACGGACGAGGCTCTCGCCTGCATGCAGCAGTACCAGTGGCCCGGCAACGTGCGGGAACTCCAGAACGAGATCCAGCGCATGCTCGTCGAGTGTGCCGGCAACGAGCTCGGCGGGGACCTCCTGTCGCCGCGTGTCCTGTGTGCGGCCCCGGCCGGGGACGACACGGCGGTATTCGCCGTCACCGAGCTGGACGGGACCCTGAAGGCGCGCATCGAGTCCATCGAGGCGAGCATCCTCAAGGAAAGCCTGGTTCGGCACCGCTGGAACAAGAGCCAGGCGGCCCGCGAGCTCGGCCTGTCCCGCGTCGGCCTGCGGAGCAAACTGGAGCGTTACGGTCTCGAGCCTGTCGAGACGAGCAGTAGCGGCCAGGACGTTCCGCGGAGCGCCACGGCCTGAGGCGGCGGAGACCGTGGCAAGCGTGAATGACGTTGCAGCCAAGCCCGGCCGGGCGGAGCGCCTCGAGCGCCTCGTCGATACGGAATGCGCCAACTGCGAGCATTTCCCGGACGACTTGCTGCAGACGGCTGACGGGATGGCGCACAACGAGCGCCTCGCGTCGCTCGGCGCGCTGATTGCCGGGATCGCGCACGAACTGTCGAATCCGACGGCCTACATTCGCAGCAATCTCAAGGTGCTGCAGAACTACGGCGATCGCCTCAAGCGCTACATCGCCGCGGTGGACCGCGGCGCAAGCGACAGGCGTCTCGCATCGCTGCGCGAGCAGCTGGCGATCGATCGCGTGCTGTCGGATCTCGACTCGCTGGTCGACGGCTCGCTCGAAGGGGCGGAGTGTATCCAGGCGAATGTCCTGTCGCTCGGCCGGTATGCGACTCCCCGGGTGGACGACGCCTGCCAGTACGACCTGTGCGCGGCCGTGAAGACGGCGCTGTCCTGGGTCACTTGTGCGTCGAGCCGGCGCGTTCACGTGACCTGTGACATGCCGGCGGAGCTTAAGCTCTGCGGGCACGGCGTTGCGGTCCACCAGGTGCTGGTCAACCTGCTCAGAAACGCGATAGACGCGATGGAGGGCGCTGAAGCGGCGCTCGTCGTGAGCGTCGATGCTTCGGCGGAACGGGAAGTGGCCGTTTCGGTGAGGGACACTGGTCCCGGTATCGGCGAAGGTGACACGGAGCGGCTGTTCGCGCCGTTCGTGACCAGCAAGCCGCCGGGCGAGGGTACCGGCCTCGGTCTGGCGATCAGCCGACAGCTCGCCGAGCGCGAGGGCGGCCGGCTCGAGGCGGCGAACCACCCGGAGGGTGGTGCCGTCTTCACGCTCGTCCTGCCGCGGCACGCGTGCGATGGCTGCTGAGGAGATCCGTGTCCGCGGTACCGTACAGGGCGTCGGTTTCAGACCGACCGTCTGGCGCCTGGCGCGCGAGTGCGGGGTCACCGGTGAGGTACTGAACGACGCCGACGGCGTGCTGATCCGTGCTTACGGCGAGAGCGGCGCGATCGAGTCGCTTGCCACGAGGCTCGAGCGAGAGCCTCCGCCGCTGGCGCGCATCGAGGCGATTCGCCGCTCCGCGCTGGTCGACGGCTCGCGTACCGCGCCCACCGACTTTACGATCGTCGCCAGTGTCGACGGCAAGGCGAATACGAACGTCGCCGCCGACGCGGCGACCTGCCCGGCCTGCCTTGCCGATATCCGCGATCCCGGCAATCGCCGGTACCGGTATCCGTTCACCAACTGCACGCACTGCGGGCCACGTCTGTCGATCGTCGAGTCGATACCCTACGACCGACCCAATACGAGCATGAAGGTGTTCCCGATGTGTCCGGACTGCGAGGCCGAGTACCGGGATCCTGCCGATCGCCGCTTCCACGCGCAGCCGAATGCCTGTGCCGTGTGCGGACCCACGGTCTGGCTCGAGGACAACGGTGGCCGCCGGCTGACCCCCGAGCCGGGCAGCGATGCCGTCAGCGCCGCGGCCCGGCTGATCGCCGCGGGGCGGATCGTCGCCGTGAAGGGGATCGGCGGCTTCCACCTCGCCTGCGACGCGACCAACCCGGATGCCGTGAGCACCCTGCGCGCGCGCAAGCATCGCTATGCCAAGGCGCTCGCAATGATGGCGCCGGACGTCGACACCATCCGCCGTTATGCGCGAGTCTCTGCTGCCGAGACCGCATTGCTCGAGAGCGCGCCGGCACCAATCGTCGTGCTCGAGGCGGCCGGCGAGGCCCTGCCCGACGCCATTGCGCCGGGCCAGGACACGCTCGGCTTCATGCTGCCGTACACGCCGCTGCACCACCTGCTGCTCGACGAGCTGGAGCAGCCGATCGTGCTCACGTCCGGCAACCGCAGCGACGAGCCGCAGGTTATCGATAACGAGGTCGCAAGGTCGAGGCTCGCAGACATTGCCGATGTTTTCCTGATGCACGACCGGGACATCGTCAACCGGCTGGACGACTCGGTCGTGACCGTCGTCGACGACGCGACCGTCGTCCTGCGCCGCGCGCGGGGCTATGCGCCGGAGCCGCTGGCCGTGCCGGCAGGCTTCGAGGCCGCGACCGGCGTGCTGGCGATGGGCGGCGAACTCAAGAACACGTTCTGCCTGTTCGGCGACGGCCGCGCGATCGTGTCCCAGCACATGGGCGACATGGAGGACGCGACCGCGCTGCTCGACGCCGAGCAGAACCTCGCGCTGTACCAGCGTCTCTACGAATTCGAGCCCGCGATCGTCGCGGTAGACCGGCATCCCGAATACCTGCCTACGAAGACGGCGCGGTCACGCTTCGACGCGGCGACCGGCGTGCAGGTGGTCGACGTGCAGCATCACCACGCGCACGTCGCGGCCTGTCTCGCGGAGCACGGCAGACCGGTGAATTGCCGGCCTGTGCTCGGCGTCGTTCTCGACGGGCTGGGCTGGGGCGACGACAACGCATTGTGGGGCGGCGAGTTCCTGGTCGCCGACTACCGCGGTTACGAGCGCGTCGCGCACTTCCTCCCGGTCGCGCTGCCCGGCGCGGCGAAGGCCATGCGCGATCCCTGGCGAAACACCTGGGCGCATCTCGAGGCCGCTTTCGGGTGGGAGGAGGTCGTTCGTTCATGGGGCGACCTCGACGGCATCCGCCGTATCGATGCGCACCCCGTCGGGACGCTCAGGCAAATGCTCGAGCGGTCCCTGAACTGTCCGCCGGCATCGAGTGCCGGCCGGCTCTTCGATGCCGTCGCCGGCCTGCTCGGCATCTGCCCGGACGGGATGCGCCACGAGGCCGAGGCGGCCATGGCGCTGGAAGCGCTGGCGCGCCCGGCAATGGCGACCGAGCGCGACGCGGCGTACGGGGCCCTGATCGATGCGGGCAGCCCGGCCGTCGTCCGCTGGGAGCCGTTGTGGGAGGCCGTGCTCCGTGATCTTCGTGATGGCGTCAGCTACGAGCGTATTGCCGCGCGTTTTCATCACGGCATCGCCGATGCCGTCGTCAGCGTCGCCGTTGCCGAGGCGGGCCGCAGGGATCTGGCAACCGCCGTCCTCTCGGGCGGCGTGTTCCAGAACCGCCTGCTTCTCGACGCCGTGACCCGCAGGCTGCACACGGCAGGGCTCGAGGTGCTGAGTCACGGCCTTTTCCCGGCGAATGACGGCGGTCTCGCCCTCGGTCAGGCGGCCATCGCGGCGACGCGCAGCCTTGCTGATTCCTCGTGCTAGGCTTCGCCGGCGGAGGACACTGACGATCACGACTACCCGACCCATCAACCCCGGGCTCGACACCCGGGCTCTCGAGGCGTACGCACCGGGCGCGCCGCCGCCGGCGTTTGCGAGCGCGCCCCATCGAAATCTCTGCACGGACTGCGGTATTTCCCGCAGCAGTGAACCCGGTCTCTGCGGCAGCGCCTGCCAGTTCATCAAGCCCGACTACCCGGCGCTCGAGACGGCCGTGCATGGCCGTGGGCGGCGGCCGGAGCAGGGCGACGAGGCCTTCTTCGGCGTGTACGAGTCGATGCTCGAGGCGTGGCTTTCGCCGCCGAAGGCGGGCGCCCAGTGGAGCGGGATCACGACCCGGCTGGCGGAGCGCCTGCTCGAGACCGGCGCGGTCGATGCCGTCCTGACGGTGCGTCCGGACCCCGAGGATCGCTGGAAACCGGTGCCGACGCTGGTGACCCGTGCCGGGGATCTCGCAGAGGTCCGCGGCATGCGCATGGGGTATGCGCCGCTGCTGGCATTGCTCGAACCGGCGCGGGCGGCCGGCGTCTCGCGTCTCGCCGTCATCGGCATACCCTGCCAGGTCTATGCGTTGCGGGCGCTGGAGCAACAGCTCGGGTTCGACGAACTCTACGTGATAGGCACCCCCTGCTCGGACAACACGACGACGGAGAACTTCCATCGCTTTCTTGCGCTGTTGTCCGACCGGCCCGAGACGATCAGCTACCTCGAGTTCCGCGCCGACTACCAGGTCGAGCTGCGCTTCGACGACGGTCACGAGGAGACGATCCCGTTCCTCAAGCTCCCGATCTCGAAGCTGCCTCCCGACTTCTTCCCGCTGACCTGCCGCACCTGCGTCGACTACACCAACTCGCTCGCGGACATCACGGTCGGTTACATGGGCGGCAGCGGCCGCCAGTGGCTCCTGGTTCGCAACGATCGCGGCCGCGAGCTGCTCGATCTCCTGGGCGACGAACTCGAGACCCGGCTCCCCGACAGCAAGGGCGACCGGACCTCGTCGGTAAAGGGCTTCCTGAAGAACACCGAGCGCGCGGCCGGGGGGCTGCCGCTCAGGAGCATGCCGGACTGGGTGCGGCCGATCGTCGCCTGGCTGATGCCGCGGATCGGGCCCCGCGGGCTCGAGTTCGCGCGGGCTCGCGTCGAGATGAAGGCGATAGAGACCGTGCTGCACCTGAAGGTGGCCGCGCCGCGGCGGATGCGTTCGATGATCCCCGGTCACGTATGGCGGCTTGCCGCTCGCTACGGCCTGGGGCCGCCCGACGAAGATTCGTAAAAAACGTATAAAAACGTCGGAAAGTAAGACTTGTTCGTAGTGATGCCCTGGCGCAGTATTACGCGTGTTCATTGGCCAGACATTTCCCCCGGCGAATCGAACGACTGCAGGCCGCAACCCCCCCGGTTGCGGCCATTTTTTTGGCGCTCGCCGTCCCGCCGATCAGCAAGGCTTCCGGAACTCCCCGGCGTCATTGCGGTCTGTCGACCGCAGTACTCCGAAAACGCCAAGGGGATCTCCATTGATCAAGCGACTGCTCGCACCGCTGCTGGTGCTCTTTACCCTGCCCGCGCTGGCCGCATCGACGGTCGACATCCCGTTCGAACGCTTCATGCTCGACAACGGGCTGCGTGTCATCGTCCACGAGGATCGCAAGGCGCCGATTGTCGCCGTCGGCGTGTGGTACCACGTCGGGTCGAAGGACGAGAAGCCCGGCAAGACCGGTTTCGCGCACCTGTTCGAACACCTGATGTTCAACGGCAGCGAGAACTACGACGACGAGTACTTCAAGCCGTTCGAAGAGGTCGGCGCGACCGGCATGAACGGTACAACGTGGTTCGACCGCACCAACTACTTCCAGAACGTCCCGACCCCGGCGCTGGAGATGGCGCTGTGGATGGAGTCGGACCGCATGGGACACCTGCTCGGCGCGGTGACGCAGGAAAAGCTCGACAACCAGCGCGGTGTCGTCCAGAACGAGAAGCGGCAGGGCGACAACCAGCCTTACGGACTCGTCGAATACCACGAGCTCGAGGGCTTGTTCCCGGAAGGCCACCCCTACCGCTGGAGCACGATCGGGTCGCTCGAGGATCTCGATGCCGCCTCTCTCGAGGACGTCAAGGAGTGGTTCCGCGAGAACTACGGCGCAGCCAACACGGTGCTCGTCCTCGCCGGTGACATCGATGCCGCCGAGGCGCGGCCGCTCGTCGAGAAATATTTCGGCAATATCGAGGCCGGCCCGCCGCTTGCGAAACGCATGGCCTACGTGCCGGAGAAGAGCACGATTACGCGCGAGCAGCTCTACGATCGCGTTCCGCAAGCCCGAGTGTACCGCTCGTGGGTCGTTCCCGGCCGCACGACCGAGACGCGCGCCGAACTCGATCTTGCGGCCTCCGTGCTCGGCAGCGGCAAGAATTCACGGCTCTACAAGGCACTCGTCTACGATGCCCGTGTTGCAACCAGCGTCTCGGCCAGCGTCGAGGCACACGAGCTGGCGAGCATCTTCCGGATCACTGCGACGCTCCAGCCCGGCGGCAACGCCGCGGAGGTCAGCCGGATGATCGACGAGGTGCTCGCCGACTTTCTCGCCGGTGGACCTGGCAAGGAGGAACTCGAACGCGCGAAGACCAAGATCAACGCCGGCTTCATCCGCGGCGTCGAGCAGGTCGGCGGCTTTTCGGGCAAGGCCAGCGCTCTCGCGCAGGGCGAGCTGTACGCCGGCGACCCGGGGTTTTACCGGACCCGGCTCGGGTGGCTGAACGACGCCGACGCTGCCGACGTGCAGGGGGCAGCAGCGACCTGGCTCGGCAAGGCTTATCACCAGATCGATGTTTTGCCGTACCCGCAATATACGACGACCGGCGTCGATGCGGACCGCAGCGCGCTGCCCGTCGTTCGCAATACGCCTGACCTGGTGTTCCCGGAGATTCAGCGGGACGAACTCAGAAACGGTATCGAAATCGTGCTTGCCGAGCGCAGCACGGTGCCCGTCGTCAACATCGCGATGCAGTTCGACGCCGGTTTCGCCGCCGACGCCGGGGGCACGCTGGGCACCGCCAACTTCACGCTGGCGATGATGGACGAGGGCACGAAAGAGCGGAGCGCGCTCGAGATCAGTGCCGAGTCCGAGTCCCTGGGTGCGCAGATAGGCACGGGCTCCAACCTCGACACGTCGACCGTCAGCCTGTCGGCCATCAGGGACCAGCTCGAGCCGTCGTTGGCACTCTATGCGGACGTCGTTCGCAATCCGGCCTTCGCCCAGGACGAGATGGATCGCCTGCGGCAGCGACTGCTCGCCCAGATCGAACAGGAGAAGAACCAGCCGGTCGGCGTGGCGCTGCGCACGCTGCCGCCCATCATGTACGGCGACGACCATGCCTACGGCATACCGTTCACGGGATCCGGCACCAGCGAGTCGGTGGCCAGCCTGACGCGTGATGATCTCGTCGGTTTCCACCAGACCTGGCTCAGGCCCGACAATGCGACGATCTTCGTGGTCGGCGACGTCACGATGGATGAGATCAAACCCATGCTCGAGAAGCAGTTCGGGAACTGGAAGACGCCGCGTACGCCTCTGCCAACCAAGAATATCGCAGCGGTCGAGCGCCCCGAGGCGCCGACGGTCTACCTCGTCGACAAGCCCGGCGCTCCGCAGTCCCTGATACTCGCCGGTCACGTCGCGCCGCCGGAAGGCGTCGACAACAACCTCGCGATCCAGACCATGAACGACGTCATCGGCGGCCAGTTCACCGCGCGCGTCAACATGAATCTGCGCGAGGACAAGGGTTGGGCCTATGGCGCCTACACGCTGATCTACCCGGCGCGCGGCCAGCGTCCGTTCATGGTGTATGCGCCGGTGCAGACGGACCGGACCGTGGATTCGATCGAGGAACTCATGCTCGAGCTGAACGGCTTCCTCGACGATCGACCGGCCACGGCAGACGAACTCGATCGGAACGTGAAAAACTCGGTACGTAGTCTTCCTGGTCAGTTCGAGACCGGCGGCGCCGTGCTCGGCGCACTCATGTCCAATGCCCGATTCGGTCGACCGGACGACTACGTCACGACGCTCAAGGAAGAGTACGAAGGCCTGGGCGTCGACGATCTCAACGAGGCGGCGAGCGACGTGATCCACCCGCAGTCGCTGACCTGGATGATCGTCGGCGACCTCGAGGAGATCGAGCAGTCGATCCGGGACATGAACCTCGGCGAGGTGAAGGTCATCACTGCCAACTGACGGCAGCACTCCGGATTTTGCATAAGCAGCGGTCGGCGTGGACGAACGTCCCGCCGGCCGTTGTTCGTCTCGGCACTGTTTATCGAAAATTTAGGAAATTTCGCACTTCCCATTTTTTCTGCGAGACTTTTGCGGCTCGAAATACGTTCGACAGCCTGTGAGAGTCGCCCAAGTGTCGCTATTGCCCAACCGCTTCACCTCGCGCGTACGTTTTCTGACGTCCAGCGTGGTCGTATTGCTTGTCGGCATGACGATGCTTTTCTATTTCGCGAGCCAGCGCTACCAGGTGCTCTTCCAGCAGAGCGAGCTGGCACACGATGTCATGCTGGCCTACCAGGATGTTTCGAACCTGGTGCTCGGGAAGCTCAACAGGATGAGTGCCGCAGTGTCGAGCGGCAGTGTCGACGACCAGTCCGTTTACTTCACGGATGCAATCGAGCTGCGCCAGACGCTGAGCCGAATCGAGCGGTTAACCCGTGCCGAAGCCGCCCTGAGCGGTGCTGGCGAACCGCTGCCCGGGGTCGAACGGTTCGGGGAGATAGAGCGTATCGCCGAAGAGATTATCGCAGCGAGTATTCGAATGCGGTCTGCGCTCGAGGCTGGACGCCGCTCGGAAGCCGCCGACGAGGTTGCGCGTATGCGCACAGATGCGGTCGCCGGCAGGCTCACGGTACTGATCGATAGTGCTGTCGATGCGGAAAGGACACTCGCGGAGCAGGCGGACGCGGTGGCGTCCCGGCTCGGTCGACGGATCAGGATCGGCTTGTCCATCGCGATACTCACGGTACTCGGACTGGGGATCGTGGCTACCAGGCTGATATCCCGCAGCCTCAATCACGCGGTGGACACACTGAGGACGACCGCCCTGGAATACGCATCCGGCAACTTCGATTTCCGCACCGATGACCTGTACGATGCCGAGTTCGCCGAGCTTGGCGATGCGTTCGATCGGCTGGGGGAACAGCTGGGCAGGCGCCGGGATACCGAAAGGCGTAGCAAGGCCGAGCTCGAATCCCTGGTGGCCGAGCGGACGCAGGGCCTGCGTGAGACCAACGAGCAGCTCGCGCAGTCGGATCGCGTACGCCGCCAGTTGCTGGCGGACATCAGCCACGAATTGCGTACGCCTCTCACGGTCATTCATGGAGAAGCCGAGATGGCTTTGCGCGGCCAGACCAAGACGTCCGAAGAATACAAGGACTCGCTCAATCGCATACGCGAGCAGGCCATGCACACCAACCGGCTGGTCGACGACCTGTTGTTCGTTTCCCGGGTCGAGGAGGGCCAAACGCGCCTGCAGACGCGGTCGGTCGCCATTACGGGACTGCTCAAGGGAATCTGCAGTGACTTCGCCATCGAAGCCGGGAAGAAGCAAGTCCGCGTGATCGAGAGCTACGACGACGATTTCGTCGTCGTAAGCGGGGATCACGATCGACTGCGGCAGGTCTTTACCATCCTGATCGACAACGCGCTTCGCTATACCGAAGCCGGCGGCAGCATCTGGGTCAGCCTCGAGCGGCAGGACGAGGGCGTCGAAATCCGGGTTCGTGACAACGGTATGGGCATCTCGAAAGAAGATGCAAAACAGGTATTTACGCGCTTCTATCGCGGCGCCAACGCGATGAGCAGCACGCAAGGCACGGGTCTCGGCTTGCCGGTAGCGAAGGCGATCGTCGAGGCACACCGTGGCCGCATCTACATCGATGGTGAAATCGGCGAAGGCGCTGTTGCCGTGGTCTGGCTGCCCGCCGAGGACAGCATCCGCGCGATCGCGTGATCGCGGCTACGGAGGGGGAAAGACGTCCATGCGCATTCTCGTAGTCGAAGACGACGATCGTATAGCCGACTTCCTGGTGAGGGCGCTGAAGTCCGAGGGCCACAGCGCGGTGCGCACCGCCGATGGGCGGGAGGGATTCGAACTCGGCAGGGACGCCGATTTCGAACTGATCATTCTCGACCTGATGCTGCCGGGCATGCATGGTCTCGACGTATGCCAGGAGTTGCGGGCGAGGCGGGTAGGGACGCCCATCGTCATGCTGACCGCAATGGATACGCTCGACGACGTCGTCACAGGGCTTCGCATGGGGGCCGACGATTACATTCGCAAACCGTTTGCAATCGATGAACTGCTGGCACGCATCGAGGCGGTTGCGCGGCGTGGCTCGCCAGAGCCGGCCGGCACAGACGTGGTTCGCGTCGTGGACGTAGAACTCGACCGGCGATCGATGCGCGTGACCGTCGCCGGCGAGCCTGTCGAACTTACCGCGAAGGAACTGGCGGTACTGGAACTGCTCATCTCAAACCCCGGCCGATTGTTCAGCCGGGAACGCATCCTGTCGAACGTCTGGGGAATGGACATGGATCCACTCACCAACGTCGTGGACGTCTACGTCGGCAAGTTGCGGCGCAAAATCGACGCCAATCGCGAGCAATCGCTGATCGAGACGGTGCGCGGCCTCGGCTATCGCATGAACCTCGAGTAGGACCCGACGGCGCACGTCGTCCGCGCCGGTTTAACTGTTTTTCATCTTTCCTTTAGGGCCGTTTAATCGCCCTGACAGATTCTGTTCACCCGGTTGCTCCAGACTGTGGAACCACGAACAACGCTGACTGGCGTTTTCGAGTTCAACCTCAGACAGGAGCGACCGCATGAGTATCCCCGCAACGCTGGTTCCCCGGACTGCTCACGGCGTTGATTCGCCCGCGGGCTTCGAAACGGAGTCCATTCCACGCAACGCGAAGTGGAGTTTCATTACGCGCAACGTGTCCGTATCCGATGCATCCCATATCGAATACCGCTCGAGCCACCGGCCCAGGCCGGGGGACCTCGTCATGGCCAGCGTGGACAAGATTGCCCAGCACACGCGAATCCAGCTGAGCAACAGCCGCCGATCCCTGCTGTACCCGGGCGACAAAGTGATTCTCGCCTACGGCAACCGCTATGCACCGGACCAGTTCGAGGCCGTGCTGCCCGGGACCCTGGATCGCTGTCACCTCGTTGCCGCCGGTGGCATCGCCGCGAAAGCCGTCGCCAAGCATTCTCGCCTGAAATGGCCGACGACCGTGCGCCCGGAAGGTTATTGCATCGATACCAATGGCGAGGTCATGAACCTTCGGGATTATCGGCTCGAGACGCCGGGCTTCGCGGAAACGCAGGGAAAGCCCGTGATCGCGGTCCTCGGCACCTCGATGAACTCCGGCAAGACGACGACGGCTGCGGCACTCGTAAAGGGATTGTCGTCCGCCGGTCTGAACGTGGCGGCTGTCAAGGCGACCGGGACGGGGTCAGGGAACGACGTCTGGTCGTACGCAGATGCCGGGGCGGCACGGACGCTGGACTTCACGGACGCCGGCTACGCATCGACCTACAAGATCCCGCAGGCGGAGATCGAAGCCTGTTTCGAGTGCCTGGTTGCGGTCAGCCTCGCGGACGACGGAGTCGACGTCACGGTTGTGGAGATTGCCGATGGGCTTTTGCATTCCGAGACCTCGGATCTCGTCGCATCGGCGAGTTTCCGGCGCCTCGTGAAGCACGTCGTTTTCGCCGCGGGCGAGGCGATGGGTGCGGTTGCCGGCGTCGAGTGGCTGGCGCGGCACGGCATCAAGCCGGTGGCAATTTCCGGTCTTCTGACCGCGTCAGGGCTCGCGGTTAAGGAGGCGCAGGTATACACCCGCACCCGTGTTCTCACCAAGGCCATGCTCGAGTCGCCGAAGATCATGGATCTCGTACTCTGATGGCCATGCCCCGGTTACCGGATGCGCTGCCCCCGGGACGCTACCGGCTGTTCGCCGGCGTCGTCGTGCTCGGCATCGTCCAGGCAATGACGCTGATCGGAATGGCGGTTGTCATGCAGGGCCTGCTCGCCACGTTGATCGACAAGCAGGCGCTCCCCGCCAACAGTCTCCCGATCGTCGCGTCACTGTGCGCGCTTGCGATTGTCGGCGGTGCCTGCCGATGGCTGGAGCGCGCTGGCGGCGAGCGCCTGGGGCATCGCCATGTTCACGATGTGCGCATGGGACTCTTCGACGCGCTTGCATCACGAGCCGGGCCGTCCGTGGACAAAAACTTCGGCATCCACATGGTGCGCTTCTCCAACGACCTTACGGCGCTGCGGCAGTGGGTTGCGCTGGGTTTCTCGCGATCGGTTAGCGCTGCTCTGTTCCTGGCCGGGGTACTGATTGCGCTCTACATCCTGGATCCGCGCCTGGCCGCCTTGCTCGGTATCAGCCTGGGTCTCGCTGGCATGGGGCTCCTGCTGCTGGGCGTCGGTTTCGAAAAGAGTGTTCGCACGACACGACGGCACCGTGGCTTGCTGGCCAATACCGTGTCCGAGGTGTTGCGAAACGTGCATCATCTCGAGCATTTCGGACGCACGCGCCGCGAACGCCGCAGGCTCGAGCACGCCAGTGAGGAACTGGGTCGCTCACTCGAACGGCGCGCGCTCTGGCTGGGCGGCTTACGCGGTTTCGTCGACGTTACGCACCGGTTGATGCTGCTGGTCATTATCGTCTACGGGGCGAGTGCGGTGCTGAACGGTTCCCTCGATACCAGCGCCCTGCTGGCGGCCACCGGTGTCGTGTCGCTGGCCGCGGCGCCGCTGCGAGACCTGTCGCGCGTGTTCGAGTACTGGAAGTCGGCGCAAGTTGCGCGGGAGAAGCTTGCACCCGCTTTCCGGCACTCGCCATTTGCCGGAAACGTCGTGAGGCTGCCGCAAGGCAGCGGGCTGCTGCACCTGCAAAAGCTCGCCCTGCGAACGGGTGCCGCAGCGTTATCGGCGACGGTGCAGCCGGGAACGCGCGTTGCGGTCACCGGCCCGAACGGTAGTGGCAAGACCGCATTGATCAACGCGATTGCGGGGCTCGGGGACCCTGTGGCTGGCCACGTGACCCTCGACGGTGTACGGACCGACCGGTTGCGGGAATCGCATCGCCGCCGCGACATCGGCATCGCGAGCCAGGGCATACCCCTGATGAAGGGGTCGATCAGCAAGAACGTCCGTTACCGTAAACCCGGAGCGAGCGACGCGGAAGTCGCAGAGGCCTGCTCGGCGGCAGGTCTCGACGAGCTCCTCGACAGGCTGCCAGAAGGCCTCAAGAAGCGGCTGGGCCCGGACGGTGGCGGACTGTCGGTTGGCGAGGGCGCCCGGGTCAAGCTGGCGCGCGCATTGCTGGGAAACCCCCGCCTCCTGTTGCTGGATGAAATCGAACAGGGCCTGGATGCGGCAGGACGGGAAGCTCTGCTCCGCTGCATCGGCCAGTATCCCGGGACGATCGTTTTTGCGACGCACGATGCCGATCTTGCCGATGCGGCGGACCTTGCCTGGCGTCTCGGCGCGGATGCGCGCGACGCTCTGCTGAGTCACCGCGCATGAACGCCCTTGCAAAGAGCAGCTCTCGCATCCTGCGGCGCCATGTCGAGTCTCGGCCGGGGCTCGTCTACCTGGTGCGGCGACCGAAACGCCCCGATCCCGACAAGGTGCTGGTCGCGGTACACGGGATTTCGCGGCAGGCGTCCTACATCATTCAGGCGCTGAGCGAGCCGGCGGATCGGTTCGGGTATACGCTCGTCGCACCGATATTCGACTATCGGAATTACAGCGACTACCAGAGACTCGGCCGTCGCGGGCGGGGAGAGCGTGCCGACCTTGCGCTCGTCTCCGTCGTCGAGGACATGGCCGATCGTCTCGGCACGGCGCGCGACTTCCATCTCTTCGGTTTTTCGGGCGGCGCCCAGTTCGCGCATCGCTTCGTCTACGCGTGGCCGGGCAAGGCGAAATCCGTGATCCTGGCGTCCGCCGGCTGGTACACGCCACCCGACCCGCGCGTGCGCTTTCCCTACGGCACCAAGAAGACACGGAAACTCGAAGCGCTCACGTTCGACGGCAGGCACCTGGCGGATACGCCGACGCTGGTTGTCGTGGGTGAAGCGGATACCCGGCGGGACCCGGCGCTGCGGCAGACCGACCGCGTCAATTCGACTCAGGGGCGCCATCGTGTCGCCCGCGCGAAGTGGTTTCACGGGCAGCTTCGCCGTCTCGCGGCCGGGCAGCCGTCGCCGGTGGAGCACGAGTTCGCATTGCTACCCGACGCCGGACACGACTTCGGCGAAGCCATCCACCAGGGCGGCCTCGCCCACAAACTTTTCGACTTTTGTGAACGCAACCATCGACCTCTCCGGGAGGAGATCAGCTATGAAGAATCTGCCTGAAACACTGTGCCTCGCGTTGCTCAGCGCCATCGCGGTGCCTGCATTCGCCGCCGATACGAAAAAGCCATGGTCGGACCTGGAATTCAGCTACGGTGGCCTGATACATACCGACACGGTGGATTTCGATCCTGACGTGACGCCGCTCGAGAATACGACCGACTTCCGGCGTCTGCGGCTAAAGAGCGACCTGCGCTACAACGACTGGCGGCTGCGCGCCGACTACGATTGGGGCGTTGCCCCCGGCTGGCGCAGCACGTTCCTCGAGTACCGGGGGTTTCGCAAGCAGCGTATCGTCGTCGGCAATCACGTTGCGCCGTTCTCGATGGAGGAGCTGAAGTCGTCCCGGCACCTGGGCCTGAACGAACGCTCGATTGCGAGTGCCCTGGCGCCCGGCATGCTGGTCGGCGCATCATGGCGAACATGGCGCGACCGCTGGAGCTTCCATGCGGGTTTGTTCGGGGATGCGCTCGACAACCTGGATCGGCGCAGGCTTCCTGGCGAGAGCGTCATCGCGAGAGCGACCTACGCACCGGTCAATCGAGACGGACTGACCGTTCATCTCGGCAGCGCCGTCGAATTTCGTGATGTCGATGATGGCGAGAGCGTTCGTCTCAGGGTGCGACCCGGCACGCGCTTGACGGACAGGCGGCTGGTCGATACCCGGAACATCGACGGCGTCGAGGCGAGCCAGAGCCTCGGCCTGGAGTTTGGTCTGTCCTGGGGACGCTTTCGGTTGCAGTCGGAGATGATTCAGACCCGTCTCGACGCACCGGAAGGGGAACTCGGCTTTTCATCGCAATACGTCATGGCGGCCTACGTCATCGGCGGCAGAGCCTACGAGTACAGCCACAGCCGCGGCAATTTCAAGACTGTTCGGCCCGAGTCTGACTGGGGGTCCCTGGAACTGCTCGCCCGCAGGGCGTCGCTCGACCTCGACGACGGTCTCGTTACCGGCGGCAAGCAGTACGAGACCACCGTCGGCGCAGCGTGGATTTACAACAAGTACCTGCGAGTCATGCTGTCCGTATCCCAGATCGAGGCGACCCCGAACCGGGACGGTGTCGACGAGGACGTGACCGTCGGATCGCTGCGGCTGCAGCTGACCTTCTGAGCAGCCGAGGACTTACCGCGGCCCCGTTATCGGCAGTCGAATCGGCCGCTAACCGCTGTACCGCGGACTGTCCTGGCCCGGATCTCTCACCGATGACACGGGCAGCAAACGAGCTTTATCCCCACCGCATGCCGACCCCGATCGACCGTCACCGCAGGGTGGCGGTCGATTCCGTTTACAGCGAGATGCTGCAGGACCATGCATACCGGGCCTGTGCCCGTGCTGCGGTTGCAGGAGGAGACTTTCGGCCTTTGCGTCTGCCGCGCATCCGCGACGGCTGGCAGCTCCCTGACTCTCATGCCGCTGCCGGCGTAGTCGGGGCAGGGGTGCCGCCGCGAGGCGCGGTGGCAAGAACACGGGCATCCAGCGCGGAGACCTCGCGAGCATGGGGCCCGCGGTAGAGCCGGGGTTTCCGGTTACCCTGCCAGGGAGCGCCTGAATCCGCCGCTGTACCGCCAGGGACGCCGCACCCGCACAGTCCCCCGCGGCCTAATCGTCGTCGTCCGCCGCGTCCGATTCGTCGATCTCGACGTCTTCCGCCTCGAGGACACCGCTCGCGTAGGCGCCCTGGACATCGACGGCCTTGCCGGCCGCGGTCGCAAAGAATTCCGCCGCGTCGATGCTGTTGTCGTCTGCATCCTCGAACGTCGTGGCCGCCGTCGTCCGGACCGTCACCCCGACCACCGAGAAATCGGGGGCGTTCAACGCACTGACAGGACCGTATACCGCCGACTCGCCCGGATCGTCCTTGCGCTCGACGCCCGTCAGGGCCAATGCCCCGGCGGCGCCGGAGCCAATGACCTCGACATAGTCGCCGACGGCGAGATCCCCGACACCGAATCGCTCGAGACCGGCACTGCTCTGGTCGACGAAGTAGGTGTCGATGCTCACGCTGGCCGTGACACCGAGGAGCGTGATGCTGTTCGCGGTCGTCGCCTCGATGCGCCCCCGCAGTTCGAGCGTTGCCTCGCCTTCGAAATCGATGCTCTGCGCGACAACGACGCCGTTGGTATCGAGTTCGCCTTCCACCTCGACCAGGACGTCGAGCGCGAGGTCGGCAGCCGTGCCGTCGTCGAACGTCGTATTCGCGGTCGTTGTCACCGCTATGCCGCCGACATCGAAGTCGCTGGCAGAGACGAAGCGGGTAATCAGGCCTTCGATTTCGACACTCTCACCGGCCTCGGCATCGAGGCCGATATCCTTGAAGCGGACGCTGGTGGCGACCAGCTCGGCATTGCTGCCGAGACTTCCCTCTGCTTCGACGGTCTGGCCGTTCTCGGGGGTGCCCGACGGGAAGTCTTCGAGGTTCGCATTGCTGAAGTCGATGACCAGCCCGTTGATGGTAAAGGTGAAGTTTGCCGAATCCAGCTGGCTGACGTTACCGGTGAGCTCGAATGCGGTCGGGCTTTCCACGAGTTCGATGTAGGTAGCGAGCGCAGCACCGGTCGAATCCACGAATCCGGATACCTCGATCACCTGGCCTGCGGCAACGCCCTCGATGCCGGCCGGAACGAATGCGTCAGCGAAGATGGTATCGCGGTTAACACGGACGCTTTGACCCAGCACCGTGATCGTCGCCGCGCCGACGTCGACGAATTCGACCGGCCCAACGACGAGATTGTCGTAACTGACACGCTCGGCGCGAGCGTCGTTACCGTTGTCGTCGGTCGAGCCCGTGATCGTCACGACCTGGCCGACGGCGAGGTCGTTTTCGCTGCCGGGTTGCCCGTCGACATCGAATGTCGCATTACTCGTGTCGTAACGCACGCCGTTGACAATGATGCTGCCGAATCCCGAGACAGCGCCTTGCGCCGCGATGCCGACTCGCGCAGGCGCGCCGCGTGCGTCGATCCCGGCGGTCGTTTCGGGGTCGCCGCCGCCACCGCAGGCGACGAGCGCGGCGGCTGCCGCCAGCGGTGACCAGGGTTTGCGATTCTTCATACGTGCGCTCCTTTGTCTGCAGCGCTTTCGATCCAGTACGTGCCCAGGCCGAGGCGCACGTTTTCGGTTGCATTCGCGTCTTCGTGTTCTGTCAGCCAGGCGTCGACGCGCTCGAGAAAGGCCTGTCCCTCGGTGTCGAGAAACTGCTTGAACTCGGGGATGACTGCCCTGGGCATGCAGGTATTCGTGGCTCGGCGCTCGAAGCGCGCCAGCTCGTTCGATGAGCGGTGCAGATTATAGGCAACGGTCTCGCCCAGGTCTTCCATTACGCTCCCCGAAGTGAGCATCTGCTCCGGGTCCATGTGGACGGGCATGTAATATCGGAGCTGTGCGATCAGTTTGCCGTCCGCATCCTCGACCACAGCCCCGACGTTCTTGAGTTCCTTGAGCATCGTCGATGACGCAACGTTGGCACAGTAGCGGGCGCACAGTGCTTCGAACGACCGAGAATCACCGGCGACCGTCAGTCGGAGGGGTTCGCCGAGCGTATCGGTGAAGTCATCGTCCGAATACCAGCCGGACAGCACCCGCGTTGCCAGGTTCATGCGAGTGAAGTCGGGCACCGATTCCGCTTCGAGCCGGTTACGCAGGCGCCGTACCTCGCGGCGCGTGAAGCCGGTCATGATGGCGACGCGCGAAATGTTCGTGGGCCGCCCGCGAATCCCGAATTCCTGCGTTGCCACTTCGACGTACGTCAACTTGCAGATCTCCGAAATCTCGCGCCATGTCACGCCCGCTCGCAGCAGGATGCGCGCTATCGGGCGAAACAGGAGGCGGAACGCGCCAATGGCGGCCCTTCTAATTGATTCCATAATTGAACCCTTTTAGCTCAATTATGGGTCCAAGGCAAGCGAATGCCCGTGCAATCGGTGGGATATCCGGCCTAGTCCACGTCGCTGGCGCCCCTGTTCATCCACGCGTCCATGAATTTCATCATTTCGGCCTGTTCCGCGGGGTCTTCCCAGGACTTCTCGCCGTCGAGGTAGGGCCACATCGCATCGATCAGTTCGACGATCTCGTCGCGGGAATAGCTGTATTCGTGGCCGATATTGAAGGCCAGCAGCTCCTGCACGGCCTGTGCGATCGTCCAGCCGGCCTCGACCTGTTCCGGCACGACCAGGTAGCGGTCCCGCGGGTTTTCCTCGAACAGGGCCCGCTCGATCGTCACCGCGACGGCGTCGGGCGGCGTACCCTCGTTCTCGACGCCGGCTTCGAGCCGCTCCTCGCAGGACTTCAGCATGCCCTGCCGACGTTCCTCGAAGCGTCCCCAGTCCTCGG
>JAZBNZ010000118.1:0-3670 GCA_036350895.1 Woeseiaceae bacterium | reverse complement strand
TTCCACTACCAGATGTACGGCGTACCGGACATGGATTGCCGCCAGGACGTGGAGTTCAGCATTGCGCTCACCTCGCGCATGATCCGGATATTCGGTGGCGCCGACGTCGAGATCGAGGCGGTGTCGTTCCGGCACTCGCCGAGCGTCCCGGTTGCCGAGTACGAACGCCTGCTCAAGACCGAGGCACGCTTCAACCAGGAGTCCAACAGCGTCATCGTCCCCGGGTCGATGGCCCGGATCAGCAGCCAAGCGTTCGATGCGAGTCTTTCCGGCATCCTGAAGGACTTCCTCGACGCCGAGTTACTCCGCCGCGATCGCATCCACACGCTCACGGACCGGGTTCGCCACGTTCTTTTGGGCAATCGCATCAAGGCACCGGTCACGGCCACGAAAATGGCCCGTTATCTCGGCATCTCGGCGGCCACGCTGTACCGCAAACTGAAGTCGGAAGGGACGACCTTCGGCGAGGTCCAGGACACCGTGAATTTCGAGATCGCGAAGAGCTACCTCTCGGAGTCCGCGCTCGCGGTCACGCAGATCGCCCACATCCTCGGTTTCGCGGAGTCCGCCAGTTTCACGCGAGCCTTCGCGCGCTGGTCGGGCGGCATGACACCGACCGGGTATCGAAAAGCCGCGGTCGCACTCCCGAGCGCCGCTGACGATCCATCGGCCCTGGCATTTCCGGACAAATAATGGCCGGAAATGCGCGGCGTGGACACCGTCGCGTTGTTACAAGAAGCCTTCGTGTTTCCACCGGATAGAGACCAGTGAAGGCAAGGGACATCAATTGCGTCACGATCGTCGGCGCCGGCCAGGCGGGAGTCCAGGTCGCGCAGTCGCTCAGAAAGCGCGGCTTCGAAGGACGCATCGCAATGCTCGGCGACGAAGGCTACCCGCCCTACCAGCGGCCACCCTTGTCCAAGGCTTTCCTGAAGGGAGAGATGGCCGAGGCAAGGCTGTTCTTCAAGCCGGAATCCTTTTACGCCGGGCAGGACATCGAGCTCCAGGAGGCCAGCGCGGTGCGCTTCGTCGATCCGGCCGCCGGGACCGTCACGACCGAGGACGGCGGCCTGTATTCCTGGGACCGTCTCGTACTCACGACCGGCTCGACACCGATCGCGATACCGGTGCCGGGCGCCGAACTCGAGGGCGTGAGGGCACTCCGCGGACTCGCCGACGCCATTGCTATCCGCGAGCTGCTCACCGACGGCGCGAAGCTGGTCGTGGTCGGCGGCGGCTACATCGGCCTCGAAGTCGCCTCCGCGGCGCGCCAGCTCGGACACGAGGTGACCGTGATCGAACGCATGCCGCGACTCCTGTCGCGCGTCACGTCGCCGCCGGTCAGTGATTTCTACCGGAAGCTCCATCGGGATCACGGCGTCGACGTCCGGCTCGAGGAATCCGTTACTGCTATAACCGGCGATGCACGCGTCTCCGGCGTGACGCTGGGATCGGGCGAGCAGCTCGCAGCGGACATCGTGCTCGTCGGCATCGGCGTGCGTCCCAACCAGGCCCTCGCAGAAGCGGCGGGCATTCGCTGCGAAGACGGGATCCTGGTGGACGCACACTGCCGTACCTCGAACCTCGCGATCTACGCGGCAGGCGACTGCGCCCGAACGGATCTCGGTGACGGGCAGACACTCCGCCTCGAAAGCGTGCACAACGCGCTCGACCAGGCCGAACGTATTGCCGCGGATATCGTCGGTGACCCTGCGCCTGGATACGATCCACCCTGGTTCTGGTCCGACCAGTACGACGTCAAGCTGCAGACCGTCGGGCTTTTCAACGACTTCGACGAAATCGCCATCCGGGGCGACGTCGCCGCCCGCAAATTCTCAGCCCTCTACTTCACTGACGGCCAGCTGATCGCGATCGACGCGATCAACGACCCGGTCTCGTTCATGTCCGGCAAACAGCTGTTCAAGAAAGGTATTCGCATCAGCAAAGACGAAGCGCTGGCCGCACCGACACTCAAAGACCTGACCAAGGCTCAACCCAACAAAGAGACTGCAGCATGACCACGATCATTTTTGTCGACCATGAAGGCAACGAGACGGCCGTCGACGCGACCAACGGGGAATCCGTGATGGAGGCCGCCATCAACAACAACATTGAGGGGATAGTGGCCGAGTGCGGAGGCGCGTGCGCCTGCGCGACCTGCCACGTCTACGTGGACCCGGCTTTCCGGGAACTGACGGGCGTTGCCAGTGAGATGGAAGAGGCGATGCTCGACTTCACCGACGACGTGACCGAGAACTCGCGGCTGTCCTGCCAGATCGAAGTGACCGACGAGCTCGAAGGGCTCCGGGTCACGACGCCCGAGTCACAGATCTGAGCAAAGAGAGATCGAACCGCGTTTTCGGCTTGCTGTGAGCCCCGCCCCAACCCACGGTGCTGCCAGCATTCAGCTCGCTTCGACCCGATAAATCAGGCTGCCAGGGTGTCGGCGATCAGTCGCCAGACGCGCCCGTTGATCCCGATGCCGAAGTGCGAACTCTGGACCTCGATGTTCCGGGCCTGTTCGTTGTAGCTGTCGATGCTGGCACGCCAGTCGACGATGCCGTCCAGCTTGCTGTAGATGGAGGTCACCGGCTGTCCGATCCCGAGCGAGTTGCGCGCGTGGACTTCCTTTTCGAATTCATTGAGATCGACGCTTGCGAGCTTCGCGAATCGGTCGGCAACCGCGGTATATTTCGGCCCGCCGATGATTGGCGATCCGAGAGTGATCACTTCGCGAACACTGGATTCGTAATGCCGGGCAAGCTCCCGGGCGACCACGCCGCCGAGGCTCCAGCCTATCAGGGTGATCGCCTCGCCACCGAGTTCGGCGGACAGGCTCTGCAGACGCTCACCGATACGCCGGACGTCGCCGTCGACGTCACCGCGATTGCGGCCGAGGCCCCAGTCGAAAACGGTGTAGCCGAGGTAGCGCAGGTACCGGCCGAGCGGCCGCATCGAGGCCTCGTCGGTGCCGTAGCCGGGCAACAGCATGACGGGACGCCCGTCGCCCCGCGGTGCACGCAGGAGCTGGGGAGCATGCAAGACGATCGTCGCCCAGTCGAGCGGCGCGCGAAGTTCAAGCAGCGTCGCCAGGCGGCGGGGTTGCCTTGCGGTCGGAAGTTCGGTGTTGTCTGACACGCGCATTAGTTCGCTTATGAACAAAACACGATCCTAGCGTGCGGATAGAAAGTTCACAAGTGAACTGTTAGCCTTGGTACATGCCGTTACAAAAGCGCCTGCAACCGCCTCGCGGCTTCGATACCTGGCTCGCCGTGGGACGCACCAATCTCAAGGTCCACCGCGCACTCAACCTGCTGCTCGGCGAGCTGGACCTGTCGCTCGCCCAGCACGAGATTCTCGTCACGATCCGCCGGCACAATGGTCTGACGCAGCGCGAACTCTCGGAGCAGCTGCTCGTCGTCAAGAGCAACGCAACGGCACTGCTCCAGAAGCTCGAAGCGCGCGGCCTCGTCGAGCGCAGCCCGGATCCCGACGACTCGCGCATCAAGCGGCTGACGCTCACCCGAGCGGGCGACGCGCTCGTGGCGAAATCGTTCGCAGTCCAGACCCGCGTCGTCGAGGCCATGACGTCGGTCATGACCGACGAGGAGCTCGAGATGACTGGCGCTGTCATGAGCCGCGTCGGCGACGCGGTAGACCGGCTGATCGG
>JAZBNZ010000117.1:0-3185 GCA_036350895.1 Woeseiaceae bacterium | reverse complement strand
TCGCGTCGAGGGCCTGCCGACGGGCGTCATCTACGGGATCGACTTCAGCCCGGACAGCCGGCGCCTCGCGCTGACGATCAACACGGCGCGCTCGCCGAGCGACACCTACGTGCTCGAGCTCGGCCGGCGGCCGCTGGACTACGGCAGCCTCGAACGCTGGACCTTCAGCGAGGTGGGTGGTCTCGATACCAGCGCGTTCCGGGACCCCGAGCTGATCGAGTACCCGACCTTCGATACGGTCGACGGCAAGCAGCGGATGATCCCGGCGTGGCTCTACAAGCCGGCAGGCCCGGGCCCGCACCCGGTCGTCGTGTCGATACACGGCGGCCCGGAGAGCCAGGCGCGGCCGCTGTTCTCGAGCACTTACCAGCAGTGGCTCGCGGAACTCGGCGTGGCCGTGCTGGTGCCCAACGTCCGTGGCTCTGCGGGTTACGGCAAGACCTATGTTGCGCTCGACAACGGCTTCAATCGCGAGGACTCGGTGAAAGACATCGGCGCCCTGCTCGACTGGATCGAGTCGGAGCCCGCGCTCGACGCGGACCGCGTCGCCGTCTTCGGCGGCAGCTACGGCGGCTACATGGTGCTGGCGAGCGCCGTGCATTTCAGCGACCGGTTGAAGGCGGCCGTCGACATCGTCGGCATCTCGAGTTTCGTGACCTTTCTCGAGAACACCCAGGACTACCGGCGCGACCTGCGGCGCGTCGAGTACGGTGACGAGCGCGACCCGGCAATGCGCGCGCACCTCGAGAAGATTTCGCCGCTGAACAACGTCGAGAAGATCACCGTGCCGCTGTTCGTCGTGCAGGGTGAGAACGATCCGCGCGTACCCGTGACCGAGGCGACGCAAATGGTTGCCGCCCTGCGGGAACAGGAGCGCCAGGTCTGGTACATGAACGCACTCAACGAGGGCCACGGTTACCGCAAGAAGGAGAACCGGGATCTCTACCAGCAGGCGACGGTCCTGTTCCTCAAGACCTACCTGCTCGGCGAGTGAACGACAGCATCGAGTCCGCAGCACTGGCCGCGGGTATCGAGGCGCTCGGCCAGTCCCTCGATGCGCAACGGAGGGCCCTGCTCCTCCGCCTGCTCGACGAACTCGGGCGCTGGAACCGCAAGTTCAACCTGACGGCGATCCGGGATCGCGACGACATGCTGACGCTGCACCTGCTCGACAGCCTCGCGGTGCGGCCCTACCTCTGCGGCCGCCGCGTGCTGGACATCGGTACCGGTGCGGGTTTCCCCGGGCTGCCGCTCGCGATCGCCGAACCGGAGCGGTCCTTCGTCCTGCTCGACAGCAACAACAAGAAGATCCAGTTCGTGCGCCACGCGGCCCTCGCACTGGGTCTCGACAACGTCGAGGCGGTCCGCGCGCGCGCGGAGGACTTTGCTCCCGGCGAGGGCTTTGATACCGTGATCGCGCGGGCCGTTGCCGAACTGGCCGAGCTCGCGAGACTGGCCGGGCACCTCGTTGGAGAGGGCGGGGTGTTCGTGGCGCTCAAGGGGCGCTACCCGGCCGATGAACTGGATCAGCTGCCCGATCCCTGGGAAACCCAAGTCCACGAGCTCGCGGTACCGGGTCTCGAGTCGGGATCCCGTCACGCCGTGGTGATGACGAAAAAGACGGGCGCGAAAGAAGAACGACTATGACCCGTATCCTGGCAGTAGCCAATCAGAAAGGCGGCGTGGGCAAGACCACGACCTGCGTCAACCTGGCCGCGTCGCTCGCGGCCACGCATCGTCGCGTGCTCCTCGTCGACACGGATCCGCAGGGCAATGCCACGATGGGCTGCGGGATCGACAAGATGAATCTCGAGCTGACGACCTGCGACGTGCTGCTGGGCGAGGCATCGGCGGCCGACACGATCGTCTCCGCGCCCGAGGGCAACTTCGCCGTCATGCCCGGCAACGAGGACCTGACCGTGGCGGAGGTCGAGCTGCTCAAGCTGATCGGCCGCGAGATGCGGCTCGCCAAGGCACTGGCGCCGGTGGCCGGACTGTACGATTTCATCCTGATCGACTGCCCGCCGTCCATCAATATGCTGACGGTCAACGCCCTGACCGCGGCGGATGGCGTGCTGATCCCGATGCAGTGCGAGTACTACGCGCTCGAGGGCTTGTCGGCACTCCTGTCCACGGTCGACCAGATTCGCGATACCGTCAACCCGCAGCTCGAGCTTTACGGCATACTCCGCACGATGTTCGACCCGCGCATCAACCTGTCCAACGAGGTTTCGATGCAGCTCATCGAGCATTTCGACCGCAAGGTCTTCAGGACCGTGATCCCGCGCAACATCCGGCTGGCTGAAGCGCCGAGTTTTGGCCGCCCCGTGCTGCTGCACGACCGGGCGTCGCGCGGGGCTATTGCATACCTGGCGCTCGCCGGCGAAATTCTGCGCCGTGAAGACGCCATGCAGGCCGCCGGCGCGGCCTGATCCGCCAGACAGGGCAGACACTGATGAACGCACGCAAGAAACGACTCGGCCGCGGCCTCGACGCGCTGTTGAGCAAGCCGTCCCGGCAACCGGCTGCCGATCCGGCCGCGGATACGACGATCGCGGAGAGCGAAGCGGCGACCGATACGGCGCCGCCACCGGGCGAGGGTGTCCTGCGCCAGGTCCCGGTCGAGCAGCTGCGTCGCGGCGAGTATCAGCCGCGCGTCGACATGCGCAAGGAGTCGCTCGCGGACCTGGCCGAGTCGATCAAGAGCAAGGGCATCGTCCAGCCCATTGTCGTGCGCTCGGTCACCGGCGGCGGGACGGTTCGCTACGAGATCGTCGCCGGCGAACGCCGCTGGCGCGCCGCCCAGCTCGCCGGGCTCGGCGAGGTACCGGCCATCGTCCGCGAGATCGAGGACGAAGACGCGATCGCGATGGCGCTGATCGAGAACATTCAGCGCGAGAACCTGAACCCGCTCGAGGAAAGCCGCGCGCTGTCGCGGTTGATCGAGGAATTCGACCTGACCCACGCCGAGGCGGCGACGGCAGTCGGCCGTTCCCGCGCCGCGGTCAGCAACCTCCTGCGCCTGCAGGAGCTGGCCGACAGGGTGAAGCCCCTGGTCGAGGACCGGTCGCTCGACATGGGCCACGCCCGCGCGCTCCTGGCGATCCAGGATCCGATCCAGCAGTTCGACGCGGCGCGCCAGGTCGCGAAGAAGGGCCTGTCCGTGCGGGCGACGGAGCAGCTCG
>JAZBNZ010000116.1:0-6481 GCA_036350895.1 Woeseiaceae bacterium | reverse complement strand
GCAGGGTCCCACCCGGGTGGTCTACATCCCCGGCAACCACGACAGCGAGTTTCGGCAAATGGCGGGGCAGTCACTGTTTGGCGTCGATATCAGGCTGGAGGCAACGCACATCATGGCCAACGGCGATCGCTATCTCGTGTTCCACGGGGACGCCCTCGACGCCGCGATCCGGAACGGCACGAATCTCGAGCGATTCGCGTCGGCCGCGTACACACGGCTGGTCGAGGCGGACGCCTGGCTGAGCGCGCTGCGATCGCGGTTCGGCGGCCGCTTCCAGCCGCTCTCGACGCGGATCAAGAACCGGCTGACGGCGGCGAACGAATACATCGAGCGATTCGAGCGCACGGCGGCAGGCTACGCGGGGCAGCGCGGTTTCGACGGCGTCGTCTGCGGGCACATCCACCGGCCGGGGGCGCGGCTGATCGACGGCGTCCGCTATGCCAATGACGGCGACTGGGTCGAGCATCGCACTGCGCTGGCCGAGGACGGCAACGGGCAGCTGCAGCTCATCCGTTACCGCCGGGCCGGGATCGAACTGGAACCGCTCTTCGGGGGCCGGGATTCACGGGAACTCGCCGCCTGACTTGCAGGGGTCGCATCGGCGTGTACCCTTGTCGCGATCCAGCACGCTAAGCAACAGCCCGAATATGGGAAAACCCGGCAACACCGGCCTGCGCCGGATTCTCAATGCGACCCGCTACTCGGCGCAGGGCTTCAGCCATGCCTGGCGGCACGAAGCCGCCTTTCGCCAGGAACTCACGCTGACGGTCCTGATGACGCCGATTGCATTCTGGCTGGGGCGGAACCCCGTCGAGTACCTGCTGCTGATCGGGAGCTGCCTGCTCGTGATCATCGTCGAACTGCTCAACTCCGCGATCGAGGCGGCCGTCGACCGTTTCGGCGACGAGCACCACAAGCTCTCCGGACGCGCGAAAGACCTGGGATCGGCGGCGGTATTCGTGAGCCTCGCGCTCGCGGCGGCTTGCTGGGGAACCGTCGCCTACCTGCGCTTCTCCTGACGCGCCGGCGCAGGTTCGACGACTCCGCCCGGCTGCCCGGGTCAGCCCCCGACGATCGAGACGCTCGCCGTCGCGATGCCGGCGCCGAGCGCGGCTCCGGCGAGTACGTCGGTCGGGTAGTGCAGCCCGAGAATGACGCGGGACGCGGCGACGAGCAGCCCGAATGGCACCAGCACGTAGAGCATGGACGGCTCGTAGCTGCCGTAGAGCACGGCGAAACTGGCCGCGTGCAGCGTGTGGCCGGAGGGGAAGCTGTAGCGATCGAGCGGCGCCGTGCCGCACTCGATCTGGCCCTCGTGACGGATGTAGGGACGTTCACGCACCAGCCGCTCCTTGAGCACCTTGTACGCGAAGATGCCGATGCCCGACGTCACGAGCGTCTGCACGACGAATACCGGCATTTCGCTGCCTTGCTGCAGCGCACAAACGATGCCGAACCCGACCCAGGCGGGGTAATCGCCGAGCCGTGATACCACGGCGAAAAGCGCCCGCACGGAGGGCCAGCGGCTCAGCGCATTGATGCGGCGACAGGCGCTGAGTTCCAAATCGTCAAATAAATCAATAACAACCATATCGGTGTCCCGTACTCGTCTCGCCCGTGATTGTGGATACTCGCCCTGACAGGCAAATGACCGATTCGTGACGGTACTGTGAAAGTGTAAACCACCTTGTCACGCTATTGTTACCTTTCGGTAACGGCTTTTTAACGCCGCTCGCGAAGCATCCGCATATGCGAATCGCGATCGTCACGGACGCCTGGAAGCCGCAGGTCAACGGCGTCGTGCAGACCCTGTCGAAGACCCGCGACGAACTCGTGGCATCCGGTCACGAGGTCCTCATGCTGACGCCGGCGGGCCGCCGGACGATCCCGATGCCGACGTATCCGGAGATTCGCCTGTCGCTGTTCGCAGGCGCCGGTGTGCGGCGCGACCTCGAACGCTTCGAGCCGCACTGCGTGCATATCGCCACCGAAGGGCCACTGGGCATCGCCGCCCGCGGCTACTGCAAACGCCGCGGCCTGCCGTTCACCACCGCCTACCATACCCAGTTCCCCGAATACGTACGCGCCCGCTTCCCGATTCCCATCGCGTGGACGAACCGGCTGCTGCTCTGGTTCCACGGGCCCGCCGTCCGCACGATGGTGCCGACGCCGGCAGTCAAATCGAAACTCGAGGCGCGGGGTTTCAAGAATCTCGTGACCTGGTCCCGCGGCGTCGACACGCGCCTGTTCAGGCCGGACCGTCCCTTCCGGTACAGCCTGCCCCGACCCATCTGGATTTACATGGGGCGCGTGGCCGTGGAGAAGAACATCGAGGCTTTCCTGAAGCTCGAACTGCCCGGCAGCAAGGTCATCATCGGCGACGGGCCCGACCGTGCCCGCCTCACCGCCGCCTACCCGGGGTGCCACTTCCTGGGCTACCGCTTCGGCGACGAACTGGCCCGCCACCTCGCGGGCGGCGACGTCTTCGTGTTCCCGAGCAGGACCGACACGTTCGGGCTGGTCATGCTGGAAGCCATGGCCTGCGGACTGCCGGTCGCCGCACTGCCTGTCGAGGGCCCGGTGGACGTCGTCGAGGACGGCACCACGGGCGCGCTCCACGACGACCTCGAGTTGGCCTGCCGGGCCGCGCTCGGTCTCAACAGGGAGACGTGCCGTCGTTTTGCGGAAGCGCGCAGCTGGCGGCGCTCTACCGCGCAGTTCGAGGCCTACCTCGCGCCGCGAATCCTCGCAACGGCGTCCGACCAGCCGGCCAGCAGCTGATCACGCAGCGCGTCGGGCATTGCCGGTTCGAACACCCGGTCGCTCGTCCAGCGGGCGGCAATGTCGGCGGTATCGTCGAGCATGCCGGAGGCAAGCCCCGCCAGCATCGCGGCGCCGAGCACGGTCGACTCGGTATTCGTCGGCCGCTCCACCGGCGTCCTGAGAATGTCGGCGAGAAACTGCAGAAACCAGTCGTTCGCCACCATGCCGCCGTCCACGCGGATCACCGCGGGACTGATGCCGTCTTCGCGCATCGCCGCGACCAGGTCGAAGGTTTGCAGCGCGACCGCCTGCAGCGTCGCCGTCACGATCGCCTCGCGCGTGCTGCCCCGAGTCAGCCCCAGGATGGCGCCGCGGGCATGCGGGTCCCAGTAGGGCGCGCCGAGCCCGGCGAAGGCCGGTACCACGACGAGATCGGTCACTACGCCGGTATTGGCGGCGATCGCGCCGGTATCCGGCGCGGCATCGATCAGCCGCAGTTCGTCGCGTAGCCACTGGATGGCCGAGCCCGCGACGAAGACGCTGCCTTCGAGGCCGTAGGTGACTTTGCCGCCGAGTCGATACGCGACCGTCGTGAGCAGCTGGTTGCCCGATTCGAGCGCCTCCTCGCCCGTGTTGGCGATGACGAAACAGCCCGTGCCGTAGGTGCTCTTCGTCATGCCGGGTTCGAATCCGGCCTGGCCGATCAGTGCCGCCTGCTGGTCACCCGCGATCCCCGTAACCGGGACGCCGTCGGGGAGGATGTCGACCCGGCTTGCACCGAAGTCCGCGGTGCAGTCGAGCACCTCGGGTAACAGGGCGCGTGGAATGTCGAACAACTCCAGCAGTTCGTCGTCCCAGTTCTGCTCGTGAATATTGAACAGCAGCGTCCGCGACGCATTGGTGGCGTCGGTGACGTGCGCGCGCCCGCCGGTGAGCCGCCAGACGAGAAACGTGTCGACCGTACCGAACGCGAGGTCACCCGCCTCTGCCCGGCGACGGACGCCATCCACGTTGTCGAGTATCCAGCGCAGCTTCGTCGCTGAAAAATAGGGATCGAGCTTGAGGCCGGTGCGCGCCGCCACCATCGCCTCGTGCCCGGCGGAGCGCAGCGCTTCGCAATCGGCGGCGGTTCGCCGATCCTGCCAGACAATGGCGTTCATCACGGCCTTGCCGGTCTTGCGGTCCCAGACGACGGTGGTTTCGCGCTGGTTGGTAATGCCGATGCTCGCCAGTGCACCGGCCGGAATGGCGCCCTTGTCCAGGGCGCGGCCGACGACCGCACTGACCGAGGCCCAGATCGCCTCGGGATCGTGCTCCACCCAGCCCGGCTGAGGATAGATCTGCTCGAATTCCTGCTGCGCGGTCGCCACGGCGTTCATCTCGCTGTCGAACACGAATGCGCGACTGCTGCTCGTGCCCTGGTCGATCGCGAGAATGTAAGCGTTCTGGGTCATCAGTCTGGCCTCGGGTAGTCCGGGTTACAGGTATACAAAGGTTCACGCACCAGCATGCGGCGACCCGCCTCCGGCGGCAGCCCGACCGCGCCCTGCGCTTGCGCCTCGGCCTCGATCTTCGCCAGCACCTCGTCGGGCCATGGCGACACCTTGCGCACGCCGAGGTCTACGTGCAGGTTCATCCACTCACAGGTTGCCGTGAGCGCACCGTCCCGGCGCCGGAACATGCGCTGGAACTGGTGGATACGCTTGGCATCGTAGGCAAGGATCGCGCTGGTGACGACATACTCGTCGTCGAGATCGAGTTCCGCCTGGTAAGTCACGTGACACTCGACGGCGAACGTCGACCACCCCGTGGCCGCGATCGACTCGGCGGTGATACCGAAGCGCTGCCACAGCGCGTCGACGGCCTGGTCGAATGCGAGTACGTAGTAAGCGACGTTCATGTGATCGTTGACGTCTATCCACGCCGGCAGCACGCGGCCGCGCGAGACCATGATGCCCGGGTACTCCCGGTCGTCGTTCGTCATCACGCTTCCTCGAGCTCCTTTCGATCCCGGAAGTACTCGAGCGCCTCCGGATTCGCCAGCGCATCGGTGTTCCTGACCGGCTCACCGTGAATTACGCTCCTGACGGCCAGCTCGACAATCTTGCCGCTGCGCGTGCGGGGAATGTCGGCGACGGCGAGGATCTTCGCCGGCACGTGCCGCGGCGTCGTATTCGCCCGGATCGCCGCCCGGATCCTCTGCTTGAGCTCGTCGTCGAGCTCGACACCGTCGCGAAGGACGACGAAGAGCACCACCCGCACGTCGTCTTCCCAGCGCTGGCCCACCGCGATGCTCTCGACGATCTCGGCGAGCCCCTCGACCTGCCGGTAGATCTCGGCCGTACCGATGCGCACGCCGCCAGGATTCAGGACGGCGTCCGAGCGACCGTAGATCACGAGTCCGCCGGACGGCGTCAGCGCGGCGAAGTCACCGTGCGCCCAGACGCCCTCGAAGCGCTCGAAATACGCTTCACGATAGCGACGGTCGTCCGGGTCGTTCCAGAACCCGACCGGCGCCGAGGGAAACGGCCGCGTGCAGACGAGCTCTCCCTGTTCGCCACGCACCGGCCGGCCCGCCTCGTCGAACACGTCCACCGCCATGCCCAGGCCACGACACTGGATTTCGCCGCGGCGCACGGGCAGGACCGGGTTCCCCAGCACGAAACAGCTGATGATGTCGGTGCCACCCGCGATCGAGGCCAGCTGCAGATCACTGCCGATATCCCGGTAGACGTAGTCGAAGCCCTCGGGCGCGAGCGGTGACCCCGTCGACAGGACGGTCCTGACGGTGGCCAGGTCGAATTCGCTGCCCGGTTTGCGGCCGGCCTTCTCGAGCGCGGAGAGATACTTGGCGCTCGTGCCGAAGACGGTAATTCCCTCACGCTCGGCCAGTTCCCAGAGACGCCGCCCGTCGTCGAGGAACGGCGAACCGTCGTAGAGGATCAGCGTCGCACCCGCGGCGAGTCCGCTGACGAGCCAGTTCCACATCATCCAGCCGCAGGTCGTGAAATAGAACAGCCGGTCGGTCTCGCCGATGTCAGTGTGCAGCACATGCTCCTTCAGGTGCTGCAAGAGTGTCCCGCCGTGACCGTGCACGATGCACTTCGGAACCCCGGTCGTGCCCGACGAGAACATGATGAACAGCGGATGCTCGAATGCGACCGGGACGAAGTCGAGCGCGGAGCCCGGCATTGCGAAATCGGCCCAGCGCGTCATGCCGGCATCGATGTCCGGGTCGGCGTCGGTGAAATCGAATACGACCGTGTGCTCGATGCTCGGCACCGCGGCCGCAATCGCACGCGCCGTCGCCAGCGAATCGTGACGCTTGCCGTTGTAGAAGTATCCGTCGGCCGTAAACAGCACGCGGGGCTCGATCTGGGCGAACCGGTCCACGACGCCACTGACGCCGAAATCCGGCGAGCAGGAAGACCACACCGCGCCGATGCTGGTGGCTGCCAGCATTGCAACCACCGCCTCCGGACAGTTCGGCACGAAGCCCGCGATGCGGTCGCCGGCGCGTACCACGGCGCGCCGCAGTCCGGCCGCGACGGCCGCGACGGCATCGCGCAGTTCGTCATGGCTCATCGTCCGCCGCGCACCCTGCTCGCCGACGAACACAATCGCGTCGCGGTCGCCCGTGCCGCCGAGGAGATGCTCCGCGTAATTGAGCGTGGCCCCTTCGAACCAGCCGGCCTTCATGATGCTGGACGGGTCCGCG
>JAZBNZ010000115.1:0-8724 GCA_036350895.1 Woeseiaceae bacterium | reverse complement strand
GCTGCCGGAAGGCACGGAGATGGTAATGCCGGGCGACAACGTACAGATGGTGGTTGACCTGATTGCGCCGATCGCGATGGAAGACGGACTGCGTTTTGCCATTCGCGAAGGTGGCCGTACGGTCGGCGCCGGCGTCGTCTCGAAAATCATCGAATAAGCGACATTGTCGGCTGCGGGCGGCGGAATCAACCGCCGCCCGCGGTCGCAGCGCCGTTATAAGGCCTGTTCAAGCCCGTCCTGACGGGCGCAACGCAGGTCGGTGGAGCAAGCAGGGAGCGGCAGGACCGCAAGACCCTGACCACCAGCTACAAAGAGGGTGCATCGTGCCGATCGTTTGGCGCGGTGCCAATAGAGATTAGGCCAGTAGCTCAATTGGCAGAGCGGCGGTCTCCAAAACCGCAGGTTGGGGGTTCGATTCCCTCCTGGCCTGCCAGTTTGCTGGCATACGGGTTTACGGAACAGGCACATGAGTGCGAAAACAGAGGCGACACAGGGTAGCGCGCTCGACACGATCAAACTGATCCTGGCGGCGGCGATACTCATCGGCGGCATCTACGGCTACTACTACTACGAGACCTTGGGTATGGCCTTGCCGCTGCGCGTGCTCATGGTGCTCGGTGGAACCGGTGTCGGTATTGCCGTCGCGATGACGAGCACGCAGGGCAAACGGCTCTGGCATTTCATCCAGGGCTCGCGCGTCGAGATTCGCAAGGTCGTATGGCCGACGCGGACAGAGACCACGCAGACCGCGATCGCCGTGTTCGTCTTCACGATCGTCATGGCGCTGTTCTTCTGGGGCCTGGATTCAGGTCTGCTCTGGCTGACGCGGCAGTTCGTCAGCTAGGCCGGTAACAGAGGAAGAGGGACCCCACGTGGCGAAACGTTGGTACATCGTGCATGCCTATTCGAACTTCGAGCATCGTGTGAAGGCGGCGCTCGAGGAGCGCATCCAGCGCTTCGGCCTGGAAGACAAGTTCGGCGAGATTCTCGTTCCGACCGAAGAAGTGGTCGAGATGCGCGAGGGGCAGAAGCGGCGCAGTGAGCGTAAGTTTTTCCCCGGCTACGTTCTCGTCAACATGGAGATGGACGACGAGACCTGGCACCTCGTGAAGGAGGTCCCCAAGGTCCTGGGCTTCATCGGCGGCTCGAGCGATAGGCCCGCGCCGATCACGGAGCAGGAGGCAAACACCATCCTGCAGCGTGTCCAGGAAGGGGTCGACAAGCCGCGGCCGAAGGTCCTGTTCGAACCGGGCGAAGTCGTCCGCGTCATCGACGGGCCTTTCAACGACTTCTCCGGCGTCGTCGAGAATGTGAACTACGAGAAATCGCGACTGCAGGTCGCGGTACAGATTCTGGGCCGCTCAACGCCCGTCGAACTGGATTTCAGCCAGGTCGAGAAGAGTTGATACGTGTCGACAGGCACCGCGGGAGCGCGCACTGACGCGCTTCGCCAGAGGCCTGGGAACGCGAATTTTGGACGTCCGCCTCGGCGGGCATCACAACCGGGACGAGGAGGTGGGTCGCGAACCCACCGTTCGAACTCGAGAGGAAACTTAGATGGCTAAGAAAGTAGCTGGATACATCAAGCTGCAGGTTCCGGCCGGCCAGGCGAACCCGTCGCCGCCCGTCGGTCCTGCGCTCGGCCAGCACGGCGTCAACATCATGGAGTTCTGCAAGGCGTTCAACGCGCAGACCCAGAGTGTCGAGCCGGGCCTGCCGATCCCCGTGGTGATTACGGTCTACAGTGACCGTAGCTTCACGTTCATCTCCAAGACCCCGCCGGCCGCGGTGCTGCTGCGGAAGGCGGCCGGAGTCCCCAAGGGTTCGGGCACCCCGAACACCGCCAAGGTCGGCAAGGTCACCCGGGCGCAGCTCGAGGAGATCGCCACGACCAAGATGCCCGACCTGACTGCCGCCGACATGGACGCGGCCGTCCGGACGGTTGCCGGCACGGCACGGAGCATGGGTCTCGACGTCGAGGGAGTGAAGTAATGGCCATGAGCAAACGCAAAAAGCTCGCGATCGAAAAGGTCGATCCGGCGAAAATCTACCCGATCGACGACGCATTGACGCTGGTCAAGGAACTCGCAACGGCGAAGTTCCCGGAGAGCATCGACGTATCGGTCAATCTCGGCGTTGATCCGCGCAAGTCGGACCAGGTCGTTCGCGGCTCTACCGTTCTGCCGAACGGCACCGGCAAGACAGTACGTGTTGCCGTGTTTGCCCAGGGCGAGAACGCTGACAAGGCCACCGCCGCTGGCGCCGATACCGTCGGTTTCGAGGATCTCGCCGAGGCGATGAAGGGCGGCGACATTGCTTACGACGTCGTCATCGCGACGCCGGACGCCATGCGTGTCGTCGGCCAGCTGGGCCAGCTGCTCGGTCCGCGGGGCCTGATGCCGAACCCGAAGGTCGGGACGGTAACGCCGGACGTCGAGACCGCGGTCAAGAACGCCAAGGCCGGACAGGTTCGCTACCGCACGGACAAGGGCGGGATCATTCACTGCCCGATCGGCCGTGCCGACTTCGAAATCGATGCGCTGAAGGAGAACCTCGACGTTCTGCTTGCAGACCTGAGGAAGGCCAAGCCGGCCTCGTCGAAGGGCGCCTATTTCAAGAAGCTCACGGTCTCCTCCACGATGGGGCCGGGCGTTACGATCGACCGCACGTCCGTCGAGGCGTAGACGCCGGGACGTGCAGCAAAGAATTTACACTGTGGCTCCGGCCGCAGGGTGAATGGTCGCAGGGACGCGACAATCGTCGAAGACCGCAGGTGACCGGCCCGACGGCTGGTCTTAATTCGATGCCTGCGCAGATGGTGATACCTGAGTCAGAAAGGACTGGCGACGGTTGCCATCCGACATGGGAAGTCAGGAAAGCGGTGCGTCGTCTGCATCGCCCGCGTGCCGGCAGGCACGACGGCGGCAAGGACGGGGAGCGGCTGGACTGGCTGTTTGTTTGAAGTAACCGTAGGCCAGGAGAACATCATGGCACTGAGACTCGAAGACAAGAAGGCTCTTGTCGCAGAGGTAAACGCGGTTGCCGGTGAGTCAACGTCGGCTGTTGCAGCCGAGTACCGTGGGCTTACCGTCGCAGAGATGACGGCGTTGCGTAAAGAAGCGCGCAATGCCGGCGTGTACCTGCGTGTCGTGAAGAACACGCTCGCACGCCGCGCCGTCGAAGGGACCGAATTCGAGTGTATGCAAGAGACACTCAAGGGCCCGCTTCTGCTCGCGTTTGCAAAAGACGATCCAGGTGCCGCTGCCCGGGTTATCAAGAACTTCGCCAAGGAGCACGACGCTCTGCAGGCGGTTTCGCTATCGGCCGGCGGCCAGCTGCTGCCCGCGAGTGATCTGACGAAGTTGGCAGAACTGCCGACGCTGGATCAGGCGCGCGCAATGCTGCTCGGCGTGATGATGGCACCGATGACCAAACTGGCACGCACCTTGGCCGAACCTTCCGCAATGCTGGCGCGCACGCTTGCCGCCCGCGGCGAACAGGAAGCGGCCTAACTGGACTTATCTGCGGATATACCTGATTCAGGAAATAGATAAAGAGGAACTACCGAAATGGCAATGTCAAACGAAGACCTGCTCAAAGAATTGAGCGCCAAACCCATCATGGAAGTCGTCGAGCTCGTCAAGATGCTTGAAGACGAGTGGGGCGTATCTGCCGCAGCACCCGTCGCGGTCGCGGCCGGCCCGGCTGCCGGTGGCGATGCCGGCGAAGCAGCTGAAGAGAAGGACGAATTCGACGTCATCCTGTCGAGCTTCGGCAGCAACAAGGTTGCAGTGATCAAGGCAGTGCGCACGATCACGGGCCTCGGCCTCAAGGAAGCGAAGGACGCCGTCGAAGGCGCTCCGTCGCCCATCAAGGAAGGCGCATCCAAGGGCGAAGCAGAAGAAATCAAGAAGCAGCTTGAAGAAGCCGGCGCAACCGTCGAGCTCAAGTAAGCGCTTTTGCTTCTGCAGACCTTCGCAAGACCCGATGGTCTTAAAGTCGGGCCGGCAGCCAGTCGCAATGCGGCTGGCTGCCTGCTCGTGTCTGTAACTTTTGTTTCTGGACCGGATGCGCCGCCCGCCGGCCGCCGGTAGCACCGGGAACAAACGTTACAGCATTGTTTTTGCAACGTCAGGGCTCACGGTACTCGTCGAGCCCTTGCACAAGAGGGTAATCCCGAATGGCTTATTCGTTCACTGAGAAAAAGCGCATCCGCAAGAATTTCGGCAAGCGTCCGACGATTCTCGACGTGCCGTACCTCCTGTCCATCCAGGTGGATTCGTACGCCAAGTTCCTGCAAACCGAGAAGGACCTCGAAGATCGCGACGAGATCGGTCTGCACGCCGCGTTCCAGTCGGTGTTCCCGATCGTCAGCTACTCGGGCAACGCGGCTCTCGAATACGTAAGCTACCGTCTCGGCGAGCCTGTTTTCGACGTAAAGGAATGCCAGATGCGCGGCCTTACCTACGCGGCCCCGATCCGCGTCAAGGTACGGCTCGTCATCTACGACAAGGAAGCCAGCGGTAACCCGAAGCCGGTCAAGGACATCCGTGAGCAGGAAGTCTATCTCGGCGAAATGCCGCTCATGACCGACCACGGTACCTTCGTCATCAACGGTACCGAGCGCGTCATCGTGTCCCAGCTGCACCGTTCGCCGGGCGTCTTTTTCGACCACGACAAGGGCAAGACGCACAGCTCGGGCAAGCTGCTGTTCTCCGCCCGGATCATCCCGTATCGCGGCTCCTGGCTGGATTTCGAGTTCGATCCCAAGGACTGCGTCTTCGCGCGTATCGACCGCCGGCGCAAGCTGCCGGTGACGATCATCCTGCGCGCCCTCGAAATGACCAACGAGGAAATGCTGGACCTGTTCTTCGAGAACAACGACTTCTACCTCGCCGGCGACAAGATCGAGATGGGCCTCGTGCCGGAGCGCCTGCGCGGCGAAACCGCTGCGTTCGACATCAAGCTCGGCCGCAAGGTCATCGTCGAGGAAGGCCGCCGCATCACGGCGAAGCACGTTCGCGAGATGGACAAGTCGAGCGTCGAGCGACTCGAGGTGCCCCGCGAGTACCTCGAGGGCAAGATCCTGGCGCACGACATCGTCGACACCGAGACCGGTGAGCTGCTCGCGGCCGCCAACGCCGAGCTCACCGAAGAGCTCGTCACGACGCTGATCGAGGCCGGCGTGGATCATATCCGTACGCTGTACGTCAACGATCTGGACCGCGGCCCCTTCATTTCGAACACGCTGAACATCGACCCGTCGACGACGCGCCTCGAGGCGCTCGTCGAAATCTATCGCATGATGCGTCCGGGCGAGCCGCCGACCAAGGAAGCGGCGGAGAACCTGTTCCAGAACCTGTTCTTCAACTCCGAGCGCTATGACCTTTCGGCAGTCGGCCGAATGAAGTTCAACCGTCGCGTCGGGCGTGACACGTCCGAGGGCGAAGGCGTGCTCGACAAGGACGACATCCTCGATGTCCTGAAGACCCTGATCGACATCCGCAACGGTTACGGCACGGTCGACGATATCGACCACCTCGGCAACCGTCGCGTCCGCAGCGTCGGTGAAATGGCCGAGAACGCGTTCCGCGTCGGGCTCGTCCGCGTGGAGCGCGCCGTCAAGGAGCGCCTGACGCAGGCCGAGACCGAAGGCCTGATGCCGCAGGAAATGATCAACGCGAAGCCGGTGGCTGCCGCGGTCAAGGAATTCTTCGGTTCCAGCCAGCTCTCGCAGTTCATGGACCAGAACAACCCGCTTTCCGAGGTCACGCACAAGCGCCGCGTGTCGGCTCTCGGTCCGGGCGGTCTCACCCGCGAGCGCGCCGGCTTCGAGGTGCGTGACGTTCACCCGACGCACTACGGTCGAGTCTGCCCGATCGAGACGCCTGAAGGCCCTAACATCGGCCTGATCAACTCGCTCGCGGTCTACGCGCGTACGAACGAGTACGGGTTCCTCGAGACGCCGTATCGGAAAGTCGTCGACGGCAAGGCCACGACGGATATCGAGTACCTGTCGGCTATCGAGGAATCGCAGTACGTGATCGCCCAGGCGAACGCGGAGCTCGACAAGAACGGCCGGTTCACCGACGACCTCGTCTCGGTCCGCCACAAGAACGAGTTCACCCTGGCGACACCGGACGACATCGACTACATGGATGTCAGCCCGCGCCAGATCGTCTCGGTTGCGGCGGCCCTGATCCCGTTCCTCGAGCATGACGACGCGAACCGCGCCCTGATGGGTTCGAACATGCAGCGCCAGGCGGTACCGACCCTGCGCGCAGAGGCGCCGCTGGTCGGCACCGGTATCGAGCGCGCGGTTGCGGTCGACTCCGGCGTGACGGTCGTCGCCCGGCGCGGCGGGATCGTCGACTCCGTCGATGCTTCGCGCATCGTCGTTCGCGTGCATGACGACGAGACGGACGCAAGCGAATCCGGCGTCGATATCTACAACCTGACGAAGTACACGCGGTCGAACCAGAACACCTGCATCAACCAGCGTCCGCTCGTCGAGGCCGGGAACCAGATCTCGGCCGGCGACGTGCTGGCCGACGGCCCGTCGACCGACATGGGCGAGCTCGCCCTCGGCCAGAACCTGCTGGTCGCGTTCATGCCGTGGAATGGTTACAACTTCGAGGACTCGATCCTGATTTCGGAGCGGGTCGTACAGGAAGACCGCTTCACGACGATCCACATCGAGGAGCTGCAGTGCGTCGCCCGCGATACCAAGCTCGGGCCGGAAGACATCACGTCGGATATTCCGAACGTCGGTGACGCGGCGCTGGCAAAACTCGATGAATCCGGGATCGCGTTCATCGGCGCCGAGGTGAAGGCCGGCGATATCCTGGTCGGCAAGGTCACGCCGAAGGGCGAAACCCAGCTGACGCCGGAGGAGAAGCTCCTGCGCGCGATCTTCGGCGAGAAGGCCTCCGACGTTAAGGACACGTCCCTGCGCGTGCCGCCCGGCATGGACGGGACCGTCATCGACGTCCGCGTCTTCACGCGCGACGGTGTCGAGAAGGACGCACGTGCGCTCTCGATCGAGAAGTCCGAGCTCGAAAGCGTTCGCAAGGACCTCGACGATACCCTGCGTATCCTCGAAGAGGACATCTACGAGCGCGTCGAGCGCATGCTGACCGGCAAGGTCGCCCAGGGCGGCCCCAACAAGCTCAAGTCGGGCAGCAAGATCACCAAGGCCTACCTCGACGAGGTGCCGCGCGACAAGTGGTTCGAGATTCGCCTCAAGAACGACGAGGCAGCCGAGCAGCTGCAGCAGGCTGCAGATCGTCTCAAGTCGCAGCGCGAGGAGTTCGATCGCCGCTACGACGAGAAACGCGCCAAGATTACCGCCGGCGACGACCTGGCACCGGGCGTGCTCAAGATGGTCAAGGTCTACCTTGCCGTCAAGCGCCGCATCCAGCCGGGCGACAAGATGGCCGGGCGCCACGGTAACAAGGGCGTCATCTCTACGATCGTTCCCGTCGAGGACATGCCATACCTCGAAGACGGCACGCCGGTCGACATCGTCCTGAACCCGCTGGGCGTACCGTCCCGAATGAACGTAGGCCAGGTGCTCGAGACGCATCTCGGCTGGGCGGCTAAGGGGCTCGGTAACAAGATCAACGCGATGCTGAAGGCCCAGGAGTCCACGGCGAAGATTCGCCAGTTCCTGGACAAGGTCTACAACCAGACCGGC
The DNA here is from genome assembly GCA_036350895.1 of Woeseiaceae bacterium. Lineage (GTDB taxonomy): Bacteria > Pseudomonadota > Gammaproteobacteria > Steroidobacterales > Woeseiaceae > UBA1847. Next base: position 1,028 of record JAZBNZ010000115.1, on the reverse strand, counting down.
GGCAGGCAGGAGGACCTCAAGAGCCTTTCGGACGCCGAGGTGGTCGAACTGGCAGGGAACCTCGTCAAGGGCGTTCCGATCGCGACACCGGTCTTCGACGGTGCGGCGGAAGCCGAGATCAAGGGGCTCCTCGAACTTGCCGACCTCGGTGAGTCCGGGCAGTCGACCCTGATCGACGGCCGGACCGGCGAGCGCTTCGACCGTGAAGTCACGGTTGGTTACATGTACATGCTCAAGCTGAACCACCTTGTCGACGACAAGATGCATGCCCGTTCGACCGGGCCGTACAGTCTCGTCACCCAGCAGCCGCTGGGCGGCAAGGCACAGTTCGGCGGTCAGCGTTTCGGTGAGATGGAGGTCTGGGCGCTCGAAGCCTACGGCGCCGCCTACACGTTGCAGGAAATGCTGACGGTCAAGTCGGACGATGTGCAGGGACGTACCAAGATGTACAAGAACATCGTCGACGGTGAGCACGAAATGGATGCCGGCATGCCGGAGTCCTTCAACGTGCTCGTCAAGGAAATTCGCTCGCTGGGCATCAACATCGAGCTGGAGACTGACTAATGAAAGATCTCTTGAAGCTTTTCAAATACCAGAACCCGGTCGACGACTTCGATGCGATCCGCATCGGCCTGGCCTCGCCCGACATGGTGCGTTCATGGTCGTTCGGTGAGGTAAAGAAGCCGGAAACGATCAACTACCGCACGTTCAAGCCTGAACGCGACGGCCTGTTCTGCGCCAAGATCTTCGGCCCGATCAAGGACTACGAGTGCCTTTGCGGCAAGTACAAGCGCCTCAAGCACCGCGGTGTGGTCTGCGAGAAGTGCGGCGTCGAGGTGACCCAGACGAAGGTTCGCCGCGAGCGCATGGCGCACATCGAGCTCGCGAGCCCGGTAGCGCACATCTGGTTCCTGAAGTCGCTGCCGAGCCGCATCGGCCTCATGCTCGACATGACGCTGCGCGAGATCGAGCGGGTGCTCTACTTCGAGGCCTTCGTGGTGGTCGAACCGGGCATGACGGAGCTCGAG
>JAZBNZ010000114.1:0-5580 GCA_036350895.1 Woeseiaceae bacterium | reverse complement strand
TTTCCTGCTCTCGAGCGCTGCGCTCGCTCAGCCGATCCCTTCCGACGTGCGGCGGGCAGCCGCCGAACTCAGGGATTCCGCGCTTGCAGGCAGCGCTGCCTGGGACGTCGTCGAATCGCTCGTCAATGAAGTCGGCCCGCGGCCTGCCGGCTCCGCCGGCGACGTCGCGGCGGTCGCCTGGGCCGTTGCGAAGCTCGAGGCTCTCGGGTTCAGCAACGTCCGCGCGGAGGATGTCGTCGTCCCCCACTGGGATCGAGGCACACTGGACGTCAGGATGACCGGGCCATACGCCCAGCCGATCGTCGCGGCTTCGCTGGGCGGCAGCACCGGCACGCCGAGCGAGGGCATAGAGGCCGAGGTCGTCCGCGTACCGAGCCTCGCCGCGCTGCGGGAGCTCTCCGAACGGGAACTGGGCGGCAGGATCGTCTTCGTGGATCACGTGATGGAGCGGCACAGATCCGGCAGAGGCTACGGCACCGGTTCGCGCATCCGCGGCTGCGCCCATTACTTCGCCGCGGAACGCGGAGCGCTCGCCACGCTCATCCGGTCCGCCGGCACGTCGGAGCATCGCTTCGCACACACCGGCAGCATGATCAGGAATGGCCAGGCGCCGACGATTCCGGGTATCGCGATTGCCAACGCCGACGCCGACATGCTCGCCTACGCCGCGGGCTCGGAATCGCCTGTGACGATTCGCATTCACTCGACCGCGCGCCAGCTAGCGGATCACGTCTCCGCCAACGTCATCGGTGAAGTCCCGGGCAAGGGTGAACTGGCGGACGAGATCGTACTGCTCGGTGCCCACCTCGACTCCTGGGACCTCGGCGTCGGCGCGATCGACGACGGTGCCGGCGTCGCGATCGTCACGGCAGCAGCGAAGCTGATTATCGACAGTGGCGTCGCGCCGCGGCGGACAATACGCGTCGTCCTCTATGCGAACGAGGAATTCGGCCTGTCCGGCGCTCAGCAGTACTATGAGAATTACAGCGCCGATCTCGACAAACATGTCCTCGGCATGGAGGCCGACTTCGGCGCCGGCCGCGTATGGCAGCTCGCATCGCGGGTTGCGGACGACAGGCTCGTGACGGTGCTCGCCCTGCAAAACCTGCTCGAGCCCATCGGTATCGAGCTCGGCGGGAATCAATCCGGCGGCGGCGCAGACCTGACGCCGCTGCGGCGCGCCGGCATGCCGGTGCTCGGCCTCCGTCAGGACGGCACCGACTACTTCGACTACCATCACACGGCCGACGACACGCTCGACAAGATCGACCGGGACGACCTCGATCAGAATGTCGCGGCCTTCGTCACTGCGGCCTGGGTTGCGGCGAATATCGACTCCGACTTCGGGCGCCTGCCGATCGATACCAGCGAGCAGAGCTGCGCCGCCGAGTACGACTGAGACCATCGAGGATCCATTCATGGCGACCGGAACGCACGAATACGAGGATGACCCGCGTAACGCGGACATACTCATCTACATCAACGGCGACCTGGTCCCGCGCCAGCAGGCCTCCGTCTCGGTGTTCGACAGCGGCTTCATTCTCGGCGACGGCGTCTGGGAAGGACTGCGGGTCCACAACGGCAGGATCGCGTTCCAGGAACAGCATTTCGATCGGCTCTACGAGGGCGCCAAGGCCATCGATCTCGACATCGGCATGGATCGCGCCGCGCTGGAAGCGGCAATCCGGACGACGCTCGACGCGAACGAGATGCGATCGGGCGTCCATGTGAGGCTGATGGTGACGCGCGGCATCAAGGCAACGCCCTACCAGGACCCGCGTGTCACGATCGGCAAGGCCACTATTGTCATCATCCCGGAGTACAAGTCACCGAAGCCCGGCGCTGCCGACACCGGGATCAGCCTGTTCACCGTGCACGTCCGGCGTCCCCCGCCCGACACACAGGACCCCAAGCTCAACAGCCACAGCAAACTCAACTGCATTACGGCCTGCATCCAGGCCGCGAAAGCCGGTGCCGACGAGGCACTGATGCTCGACCCGCACGGCTTCGTCGCGACCTGCAACTCGACCCACTTCTTCATCGTCCGTCGAGGCGAGGTCTGGACCTCATCCGGCAAGTACTGTCTCGGCGGCATTACCCGCTCCAAGGTGCTCGAACTCTGCCGGGCAAACGGCATCCCCGCCTTCGAGAAGGACTTCAGCCTGACCGACGTCTACGGTGCCGACGAGAGCTTCGTGACCGGCACGTTCGCGGGTCTCACGCCCGTTGCCGAGATCGACGGCCGGAGCATCGGCGACGGCGGCAAGGGTCCGGTGACGGCAAGGCTGCAGTCGCTCTACCTCGATCTCATCGAGCGCTCCTGCCCAGAGCACGATGATCGCGATGAATGACAGGGCGGACGGGCTTCGGATCGCGATGTGGTCGGGGCCGCGCAACGTCTCGACCGCCATGATGCGCGCCTGGGAGAACCGGGCCGACACCGTGGTCTGCGACGAGCCCTTCTATGCCTGCTACCTTGCCGCCACGGGCATCGAGCACCCGCTGGGCGACGCGGTCATCGCCGCTGGCGAGACCGACTGGCGTCGCGTGGTCGACGCCATGACCGGGCCGATACCCGGCGGCAAGCCGATCTTCTACCAGAAGCAGATGACCCATCACTTCCTGCCGGAGATCGACCGCAGCTGGCTCGATCGCGTGACCCACTGCTTCCTGATCCGGCACCCGCGCGACGTGCTGCTCTCCTACGCGAGGATGCGTGACACGGCGACAAGTGAAGACATCGGCTTTCCGCAGCAGGTCGAGATCTTCGAGCACGTGTTCGCTGCGGCCGGTGCTGCGCCCGTCGTGATCGACTCCGCGGACCTGCTGAAGGACCCGCGCGCGATACTCGAGACGGTCTGTCGCCGCCTCGGGATCGAGTTCAGCGACCGGATGCTGAGCTGGCCGAAAGGACCCCGCGATTCCGACGGCGTCTGGGCACCGCACTGGTACGGATCGGTGTATGCGTCCACAGGCTTCGCCCCCTACCAGCCGAGAACGGAAACGCTACCCGTCGAACTCGAGGGCGTACTGGAGGAGTGCCTGCCGCTTTACGAACAGCTCTACGAACACCGGATAACGGCCGATCCCGGTTGAGCGGCCCCACGCGGCGGGCGCGCGACTCGGCAGCGCGCAGCATCCCGGAAAGCGCTCCAGGGTCAGGGTTGCTCCCGAAAGTACCCGCCGAAGGCAGCGACGGGTGACCATGCCGGCTGGACCGGCTCGATCCGTGCCGCACGACCGGCAAATTCACCGGCTCCATAGACGACCCGGCCGCCCATCACCGTGAGCTCGCTCTCGATCGAGCGAAGGTCTTCATCGTCGACCTCGAGGTAAGGCGCGTTGAGTACCGCGAGATCAGCGAACTGTCCGGCCTTGAGCCTGCCCTTCAGCACCTCCTCCTGACTGAACCAGGCGGACCCAACGGTGTGATGGAACAGCGCTTCCTCTCGCGTCAGGCGCTGGCCGGGACCGTGCAGCTCCGTGCCGCCGACGCTCTTGCCCGTCGTGGCCCAGTACAGTGTAAGCCACGGGTTGTAGCTGGCGACACGCGTGGCATCAGAGCCGAGACCCAGCGGCAGACCGGCATCGATGACGTCCCGCATCGGCGGCGCCCGCCGCGTCGCCTCCTCACCGTAGCGCTCGAGGAAGTACTCGCCGGCATAGGCCATACGTGCCTGCATGGCCACCCCGCCGCCGAGCGCCCTGATGCGCCCGAGTGTGGGCGTCCGGAGCGTCTCGCCATGGTCCAATGCCCAGCGAATGCCGCCGAATCCGAGCCGGCCCTCGGCGACCTCCAGCGCGTGCGCTGCTTCGAATACGTCGAGGATGTGGTTGATGGACTCATCGTAGGTCGCGTGAATCCTGAGCGGCCAGCGGTTCGACAGGAGGTGTCGCGTCACGTCGACGAGCTGCGTGCGCCAGCCGGAGCGCGTCGTGATGTCCGGTCGCGCATCGAGGAAGTTTTCGTAATCGCCCGCCGCCCAGACGAGAAACTCGCCGCCGCCGCGAACGACATACGCGTTCATGAGCCCCTCGGCGCGATTGACGTTGACCTCCCAGTCGCGCGTCCACTGCCGGAACTCGGCCAGCTCCCGGCCCTTGTTCTGCGGGAACAGGTACTTCGAGATCCGGACGGGCAACTCGCCGGTTCTTGCCAGCGCCTCGGAGCCGGCATAGTCCGCAGGGAAATGATGGCCTCCGCCGCCGGCGTCGATCACGCTCGTGAGCCCGAAACGATTCAGCTCGCGGTAGAAGTGCTTCGTCGAGATCGCCTGCTGGCCGGCGGTCATCGGCGGCAGCGCACCGATGGTGCCGTACAGGAGATCCGGGTTCGGTTTCGCGTGAATGATCGCGCCGCCGTCGGGCGTGAATTCATAGGCGGTGCCGGGCGGCGTCGCCGTCTCCGGCGCCAGGCCGAGCGTCTCGACAGCGGCCCTGTTCAGGAAGCCCTGGCTGTACAGGAACAGCACGTAGACAGGCGTATCCGGGGCGGCCCTCGTGAGTTCGGCCGGCGTCGGCATGCGCTTTTCCGCGAACTGGAAAGGCGACCAGCCGCCAATGACACGAACCCATTGCCCAACGGGCGTGTTCGCCGCCTGCTCGCGGATCATGTTGAGGCCCTGCTCGAGCGTCGGCACGCCGTCCCAGCGGAGCTCCATCGCGTAGAAGCGCCCGGCCCGCGTCGGGTGCATGTGACTGTCGTTGAGGCCGGGAATGATCGTGCGACCATCGACGCCCAAGACTTCTGTGCTGCGGCCCTCCAGGGTGAGCACGTCGCGCTCGGGGCCGACCGCCTGGACCAGGCCGTCCTTGATGGCAATGGCCTCGGCCCGCGGCTGAAGCGGATCGAGCGTGATGATGTCGGCGCCGGTGAGAATCAGGTCTGCGCTCGATGCGTCTGCGGCGTAGCCGAGGCGCGAGCCGGGGCCGGCAACCAGCGCACTGCCGGCAAGCGCGCCCGAGTAGCCCAGGAATTCCCGCCGGGACACGGCGCCTGATCGTTTCGCTCGTTGGTTCATAAGCGGCTCCGTTAGCGCTGCAGTTGAACTCGGTGGCGGCGATGAAGCGTCCCCGCGAATGCGGGCGCGACAGCGCAGCGACACTTTTTCTCAGGTTGCGATCGGCCCGAGGACCGGGCCGTGCGCTACGCGCTCCGAAGCCTTGTGAACCATCGTGTAGGCATAGTCGACGCCCATGCCGTAGGCACCGCAGTGCTCCCTGATGATGTCCATCAGGCCGTCATAGTTCTCGCGGCGCGCCCAGTCGCGCTGCCACTCGAGCATCGTCTGGATCGTCGTCATCGGCACGACACCCGCCTGGATCATGCGCTGCATGGCGTACTCGTGCGCCTCGAGCGTCGTATCGCCGGATGCGTCCGCGACCATGTAGATCTCGTAGCCGGCGTCGGCCATCGCCGAGAACGCGAACATGTTATTGCAGATGCCTGTCCAGAGGCCGGAGACGATGAGCTTCTTGCGGCCGTTCGCCGCCAGCGCGTCACGGACCTTCTGGTCGTCCCAGGAATTCATCGACGTGCGCTCGAGGATCTCCTTCTCGGGGAACACCCCGAGCAGCTCC
>JAZBNZ010000113.1:0-5291 GCA_036350895.1 Woeseiaceae bacterium | reverse complement strand
CGAGATTTCGAGCTGTATCGATAGCCGGGACCAGCGCGTATTTGCACGTGCGGCGCTGCGCTACGCCGGGCGGCTCAGAGAGCAGGGCTGGCTTGACGAGGCACTGCTGAACCCGGCCGTCGTTGCAGCGCTGGAGGGCGCGCCCGCTGAGCGTATTCCGCAATCGGTCGTGCTGGCCGGATTCGACCGCCTGACGCCGAGCCAGGAATTGCTGCTCGAGCGTCTCACGGCGGCCGGCGCCGACGTGAGCGTACAGGCCGCGGAGCGGCCGCGGTCGATCCGAACGCTTGCCTGCCCGGACGCCGCTGCGGAGTGCCGGGCGGCCGGGGCATGGGCACGCGACCGATTGCTGGCAGACCCTGCCGCCCGCGTCGGCATCGTCATCTCCGGGCTGGAACGGGATCCGGCGGCGGCAGGGCGCCTGGTGCGGGAAGGATTCGTGCCCGGCTGGCAGACCGCTGCTGATGGCACGTCGGCTGCCGTCAATGTCTCGCTGGGGCGAGCCCTCGAGACTTACCCGATGATTGCCGTCGCGTTGCTGATCATTCGCTGGCTGCACGACCCGCTGACCAGCAGGCAGCTGGGCGTGCTCTTGCGGTGTAGTTTTCTCGGCACCAACACAGCGGACGGACGTGCCCGGCTCGAAATCGAACTGCGCGGCGTCGCGGCCCGGGACTGGACGCCGGCCCGGGTACTCAAGGTCTTCTCGAGGGAGGAGCACGACCCGGATACCGCCGATTTCCTGGGGCGGGTAGAGGAACTTGCCGCTTTGCTCGAGTCGCAGCCTGCCCGCAGCCTGCCCGGACACTGGGCGCAGCTGTTCGAACGCGCACTCACCGTCATGGGATGGCCCGGCGTCGAGGCGCTCGACAGCCGGGAACACCAGCTTATGAATCGGTGGCGCGAACTCCTCGGCGAATTCGCGGCGCTGGAAATCGTCACCGGTCCCCTGGGACTCGGCGCGGCGGCGGATCGACTGCGGCGGCTGGCGCGGGACACGGTCTTCCAGCCGGAGGACATCGAGTCCGTTCTGAGCGTCCTCGGCCCCCTCGAAGCGGCCGGGCTCCATTTCGATGCTCTCTGGGTAGCGGGGCTCGACGCAGAAACCTGGCCCGGCGCCGGCGGCGCGACCCCGTTGCTGTCGCGCGACCTGCAGCGCCGCTACGGGCTGCCGGATTCGACGCCCGAAGACACCCTGGCCTTTGCCACGAGCGTCATGGAGCGGCTCTCGTCGAGCGCGAACGTGGTCGTCGGCAGTTACGCCGTGGTGGACGGCGACAGCGAGCAGGGGCCCTCGCTGCTGGAACTGGTCGAACTGACTGGCGACGTGGCACCTGATCCGGGCTGGCATGCCGAGACCTACCGGGCTCCGGGGCTCGTGCGTGCGTCCGCCGACGAACGGGTGCCACCGGTCGAGGCGGACGAGCAGATCCGCGGTGGTTCCGCGACGATCAACGCCCAGCTTTCGGAACCGTTTGCCGCCTTCGCCCGCGGCCGGCTGGGGCTCTCCTCGCTGGATCCGTTCGCCGAAGGCCTGACGCCGCTGCTGCGCGGTAACCTGATTCATGACGCGCTGCGATTCCTGTACGACGAGTTGCCGTCGCAGGCCGAGATCCGGGGCTGGGCCGGCGCCGAACTCGACGATCGCATTGCCAGGGCGAGCGCGGCGGCAGTGCGGCGTCACAGGGTCGCTGCCGGCGGGACCCTGGAGCGGTTGCTCGATTTCGAACAGGCGCGAATCGCCGGTCTGCTGCGGGCGGTCGTCGCGGTCGATTGCGAGCGCCCGGCATTCCGGGTGGAGAGCGTCGAGGGAGCTTCGCCAGGCCGGATAGGCGGCCTGGAGCTCCGGTTGCGGCACGACCGGCTCGATACGGCCGCCGACGGCTCGCTCGTCATCCTCGATTACAAGACCGGTGCAGAGAAGAAATTCTTCGAAAAGGGCGAGCCGAGGGACTACCAACTGGTGCTGTACGCGGCGACGGCACAACGGCGTGTCAGCGATATCGGCCTCTACAACGTGGATAGCCGGCAGGTCGCCATCGATGGCGCCGGGGTCGTCCTGAACGGCGATACCGATTTCGACACGACGCTCGCCGGCTGGTTCGAGACGGTCGAGGCCGCGGTCGCGGCCTTCCGGAAGGGGGACGTCCGGGTCAACGCGGCCCAGGCCGTCACCGACGCCCGGTGGCACGGCTTGCTGAGCCGCTTCCAGGAGCTGGTGCGCAATGTCTGAGGCGATGCTCTACAAGGCTGACGAAGCCGCGAGACGCGCCGCGCTCGATACGTCTCGCTCGTTCATCGTCCAGGCGCCCGCCGGTTCGGGCAAGACCGAGCTCCTGATCCAGCGATATCTCAAGTTGCTGGCGCTCGTCGATTCGCCGGAAGAGGTCCTCGCCATCACCTTCACGCGCAAGGCCGCTGCCGAGATGCGGAACCGCATCGTCGAGGCGCTGGAGAAGGCGGGGGAAGACGACACCGGGCTTCTGGCCCATGAGCTAACGACTCGCCGGGCGGCGCGCTCGGTGCTTGAGCGGGATCGGGAGCAGGGCTGGCAGCTGCTTCGCCACCCGCGGCGTCTGCGAATACAGACTCTCGACAGCCTCAATGCGACGATTGCCCGGATGCTGCCGGTGACGGCTGCCGTCAACGTCGCGGGTAACAGCGTAGCCGACGAAGCGCAGACCAGGGGCCTGTATCGCCAGGCCGCGGTCGCGAGCCTCGAATGGGTGACGAGCGGGGAGGCGTTTGCCGACGCGATCGAGACCCTCCTCGCGCATCTCGACAACAACACTGGCCTCTACATCGATTACCTGGCGGACATGCTCGGTGTCCGCGACCAGTGGCTGCCTTTCATCGGCAGTGGGCAGCTGAGCGACGAGGAGTTCGCGTCGCTGCGTCGCAATCTCGAGAACGACCTCGAGTCGATCCGCCGGGAGCAGGTCGAGAATGCGAACCTCCACGTCACGCCGGAACAGCGGGACGCGCTGGTCGAGCTGGGGCGGTTCGCGGCGGCAAACCTGATCGACGAGGGCAAGGAGTCGCACCCGATCGCGGCCATGAGCCGCGCGGTCGGCAGCGTGGAATGGTGGTGCGGGGCGACGGAACTGCTGCTGACGGCCGATGGCACCTGGCGCCGCCGCCTGACGAAGACGATCGGGCTGCCGCCGAATGCGAAGGCGGCGAAAGCCCGGCTCACGGACCTGATCGAGGAGCTGTCGCGCCGACGCGGCGCGGAGCTCGTCCTGCACGGCTTCCGGGACCTACCGCCGGCCCGCTACGATGATCGTCAGTGGGAGGTGCTCGTCGCGCTGATACGGCTGCTGCCGCTGGTGACGGCCGAACTCGAGGCGCTGTTCACCCGTCGTGGCTTGACGGATTTCGTCGAGATTGCCCGCGCTGCAGACAATGCCATGGGCGGCGCCGAGTCGCCGAGCGACATTGCATTGCTGCTCGACTACCAGGTGCGCCACATCCTCGTCGACGAGATGCAGGATACCTCGCTCGCACAGTACGGCATGATCCGGTCCCTGACCCGGGGCTGGTCGCCGGAGGATGGCAGGACCCTGTTCTGCGTCGGCGATCCCATGCAGTCGATCTATCGATTCCGGAACGCCGAGGTCGCACAGTTCCTGACGGCGAGACGGGAAGGCATCGGCGAGGTGTCGCTGGAGGAACTCGTCCTCCGCCGGAACTTCCGCTCGGGGGAGTACCTCGTCGACTGGTTCAACGCGGTATTTCCCGAGGTGCTGCCGGAGGAAGACGACCCGGTCAACAGCGCCGTGTCCTACTCCGACTCGGTTGCGGCCGAGCACCATCGCGGCATCGGCAGCATCAAGGTGCATCCGTCCCTCGGCACAGGCAAGGAAGCCGAGGCGGATGTCGGGTTCGCCGTTATCGAGCGGCTCCTGGCGGAGCATCCCGGTGAGTCCGTCGCGGTCCTCGTCCGCAGCCGCACCGTCCTCCCCGACCTGCTGCGCAGACTCAAACTGGCCGGTATCGACTACGAGGCGCTCGACATCGACCGCCTTACCGACCTCCCGGAAGCGATCGACGTACTGGCGCTCACGCGTGCCGCCGTGCATCCCGGTGATCGCCATGCCTGGCTCGCACTGTTGCGGGGACCGTGGATCGGGCTCGACTGGACCGATCTGCACGCGCTGGTCAAAAACGATCGTTCGTCAACCGTCTGGGAGCTGTTGAACAGGGAGGAACGTGTGGGTGCGTTGAGCAGGGCGGGGCAGGAGGCACTGGCGCATGCAATGCCGGTGCTCTCCCGCCTGCGCGAGCCGAGGCGCGTCGACACGCTGCGTGACGTCGTCGAACAGGCCTGGCTGGCGCTCGGCGGGGCCGCGATCCCGGAGTCGCCGGATGCCATCGACAATGTTTACCGCCTTCTCGAGGTTATCGGCAGGCTCGAGCAGGCGGGGACACTGGACGACGTCGCGGAGCTCGAAGCAGAGCTGGACCAGGAGCGTATTGCAAGCGTACGGCCGGGAACGCTCTCGGTGATGACCATGCACAAGGCCAAGGGGCTGCAGTTCGACCACGTCGTGCTGTACGGGCTGGGACGCCGCCCGCGGAGTTCGACGGCCGACGTCCTGAGCTGGATGGAGCTGCCGCCCGAGGACGGTCGGAGCCGCCGCGTGATGAGCCCGGTCGGGCCGAGGGCCGAACTCGACAAGGATCCGGTGCACGGTTACATCAGCACCATCACGAAACGCCGGGACACCTTCGAGACCGGGCGATTGCTGTACGTTGCCTGCACGCGGGCGCGCAAGAGCCTGCAACTCGTCGGCCACGCCGACCTGACCACGGATGCTGCGGATGTCAAGGCGCCCCCTCCCAGCAGCCTCCTATACCTGCTCTGGCCGTTCGTCAGGGATCGCTTCTGCGAAGCGCTGGCCGAGAGCGGGCCGCCTGCTGCAGAGGTCACCGAGGTGTGGGCGCTGCCACGGTTGCGGCGCTTCTCCAGGCGCTGGGAAGTGCCCGGCGCGCCGCCGGTTCCCGGGACGTTCGAGGCGGTTCACGAGCGCGGCGACACGGTCGAATACGATTGGGTGGGCTCCGGCGCCCGGCTGGCCGGGACCCTGGTGCACCGCTGGCTGCAGCGGGTGGCCGAGGGCCTCGCGGCTATCGACGACTACGCTGCCGCGGAGAGTCGGTCATTGTTCAATCGATGGCTGGACGAGAGCGGTGCCGCGACGGCAATTCGCGCCGAGGTCACCGGGCGGGCGCATGCCGCGCTGGCTGCGATGGCGGACGATGCGCGGGGGCGCTGGCTGGTATCGGGG
>JAZBNZ010000112.1:0-4892 GCA_036350895.1 Woeseiaceae bacterium | reverse complement strand
GCTAATCCCGTACCGCCGATCCGCTCTTGACTCGCTTAATTCCCAAATCGCGTCGATTACGTTCAGCCTGTCGACTGTAATCGTCGAGGCATTCTGGCCCCTCCTCAGCAAACTAGGTATCGTCCATTGCATCACCGGCGGAACAGATAAGCCGGCGTCCGAATACTGAAGCCTGAACGGAAGTCTCATGCGAAATTATGCATCAGCAATCCTGGTAGCGGCCTGCCTGCTGCTTGTCTCTCTGCCAGCAGCCGCCAGCTACGGCATCTACGTCGGTCGCCAACTGACCGCCGACGGCAGCGTCTATCTCGGTGGAAGTGGCGACGAAGTCTCAAGCCACTGGCTCGAGATTATCCCGGCACGGCAACACGCTGCTGACGCGACCATAACAGTCGGCGTCGACGCAACTGCCGTGCTGCCGGGCGAACTCACAGAGATACCGCAGGTTCCACGGACAGCCCGTTACATCACCATGAATTACTCAGAGTACGAAGGGTTTCCCCCGCCATTGACCAACGGCGGCCTCAACGAACACGGCGTTGCCGCACGCGATATCTGGAGCGACTCGCGACCCGAGCTGATCGCGCTTACTCCGAATCCGCAGCGAGGACCTAATTACAGTGATCTGTCGCGAATCGTCATGGAGCGCGCGACGTCCGCCGAGGAAGCGGTCATGATCGCAGGCGACCTGATCAACCGCTACGGTTACTCGTCGTACGGCGGCAATTCACATCTGTTTGCCGACGCAAAGGAAGGCTGGGTGCTTATCGAGTATGCGGGCGGCAAGGGGCTGTGGATCGCGCGGCGGCTCGGGCAGGACGAAGTCTTCATGTCCTATCCCGGTTATATCGGCGAGATTCCATTAGATTATCAACAACATCCAGACTATCACGGCTCCGATAACTTTGTTGACTTCGCCGTCGAACAGGGCTGGTTCGATCCGGACGGCGAGCGCCCGTTCATTGCCGACGAGGTCTACGGCACGTCGCTCATACGCTACCCGCGCGCGGAAATGGAGGCGGAACTCAGGGCCGCGGCTCCGATCACGCTGCGGAAAATGCTCAACGCGGTTCGCGACCGTCGTATCGCAAAAGATTCGACCGGCTACGGACAGGTTGCGGTATTACGAAACGACGTCCGTCGGGAGCTCCGCACCTTGTGGGTCGCCCCGACAGGCTCAGTGACGGCGCCGTTTATTCCGTGGCGTATCGGCGTCACGTCGGTGCCGCCCGAGTACGGCAAGCATCGCTATCTGACCAAGGGTGAATCGCGCCGTTTTCTGACCGAGGACTGGCAAATTCAGGAAGCGAGTCTTTTTGCCGGACGCTTATTCAAGCGGCTTATGTATTTTACGTGCGATCGGCCGAGTAAATTCCTGCCCGAGGTCACTGAAGCGCTCACCGGGTTCGAAGATCGCATGATCGGTGAGCAGGCTGATCTTGAAACCACGACGATGGTTTTGTACGAAGCTGGCCAAGAACGCCTGGCTGCACAGGCATTGACACGCTACGCGCATACGGCGGCGGAAGAAGCGCTGGAACTGGGGGCCGCGCTGCTGGCAAGCATCGAGGCCCGGACGCGTGTGCTGTACGGCTTGCGATTGCCGCAAACAGATGAAATGAGCCGGCTGGACTACCAGATGGTGAGCTGCACGGAATAGTTGAATGCCCTGGTCCGGGGAAACGAGAACCCGTGTGCTGGCGCATCAGGAGTGCGTTCGGGCCGATGGTCAAGCACTGGCGCGTTCGCGGGTCGAGGACAGCTTCGACATGCCGCTCGAAGCCGTGCTGCGTAACGGCGCCGTACCCCTCAGCGTCCTCAAGCGGCTGGTTGACGTCGAGCTCTCCCGCCCGCCTTGAAGGCCTGCAGAGACTCTAAGCGAGTCGCGCCAACGCCTGGTCGAGGTCACCGATCAAATCTTCAACCTGTTCGATTCCCGTCGAATAGCGTACGAGACCTTCAGGAATCCCGAGGCGTTCGCGCTCCTCGACGGTGCACTCGACATGACTCGTCGTGGCCGGCGGACCGACCGTCGTTTCCACGGCACCCAGGTTAGCAGCCCGATGCGCCAGTTTCATGTGCGGAAGAAACGTACGAACGGCGTCGTACCCGCCTTTGACCATGAAACTGAGCACGCCGCCAAAGCCACTCATTTGCCTTTTCGCTATGTCATGATTCGGGTGCTGTGGCAGGCCCGGATAATAAACCTCCTCCACGAGCGGGTGCCCGGCGAGGTGCTTCGCAATCTGCATTGCATTACTGTTCTGGCGCTCAATTCGGAGGCCGAGCGTCTTCATGCCGCGTAACAGGCGGTAGGCATCTCCGGCGGACAGAACAGCGCCATTAATTTCGCGAAAACCGTATACGCGTTTCACGAGTTCGGCCGAGCCGCAAATCACACCGCCGAGGGCGTCGGCGTGCCCGCCGAGAAACTTCGAAGCGCTGTGCAAGACGATATCGGCGCCGAGTGCCAGAGGATTCTGGTTAATCGGCGTCGCGAACGTATTATCGACCACGACCAGTGCACCCGCAGCGTGCGCCGCACGGGACAGGCGTTCGATGTCGGTGATCTTTATTGTCGGATTCGTCGGCGTTTCGAGATACAGCAGGGAGCATCCCTGCGCTATCTCGGTTTCGATTTGGTCGTGATTCGTCGTATCGCATTGCTCGACCTCGACTCCGAATTTCGGCAGGACGCTCGTGAATATCTGGCTGGTGCCCCCGTAGCTGTCCTTGATCGATACGATGCGATCACCGGGCTTCAACAGCGCAAACAGTGTGTCGCTGATCGCAGCCATGCCGGACGCAAAGCCGATCGCGGCCTCGGCCGACTCGAGCTGGCGCACTTTTTCCTCGAATGCCCTGACTGTCGGGTTCGTGTTGCGGCTGTATATGTGACCTTCAGCGGTCTGCAGCGCCACGGATTGCCACTCATCGAGGTCGGAGTAGCCGAAACCGATGCTGTGCACAACCGGAACCTGCGTTGCTCGGTGCCACGAGTCAACTCCCATTTCGCCGGCCCATACAGCCAGCGTATTGCGGCTAACCTTGCTCGTCTTTGACATGGCAGTCCTTCCTGAGATCGACAATTCGCATCGAGTTAACGTCAGATTCATGCAACTTGGTACATGGTAGGTTTTTTTGACCAAGCCTTACAGCTTCGTGTTGCCTGCTTGTCGAGTGAGCTCTGACAACTGCACAGGGAAACCCGGCGGCTCGTAATACAGCACGAAGAAAATGCCACCCTCGACCAGGAGCACTTAAAGCGGCGTACCCCACATGAATGCAGCCAATGCGTTCAGCGCGTTTTCTATCGCTTGCATAGACCCCACCCCCGGACGACCCAGCCGGTCGGCTGCCCGGCATTATCGCGTCACGCTGATGAACGGGAAATTCACCAGCCGCGCAGCTAAAATGCCGCCAACCACAGGAGTATCGCCGACATGCGCGCAAGCACCGCCGAAGAGATCATTGCGTTCCGCCGCCTGCTGCACGCCAACCCCGAGTTGTCCGAATGCGAGCAGAATACGGCGGCGGCGATCGTCGAGCGGCTTGCTCCGACAAATCCGACCAGGATTGTCGAGGGTCTCGGCAGTATGCAGACCGGGGTTCTTGCGCTTTACGAGAGCGGCGAACCCGGCCCGATCATTCTGCTGCGCGCCGAACTCGATGCGCTCCCGATCCAGGAGCGCAACTCGTTTGCCCATCGTTCCAGGGTGCCCGGCGTATCTCACAAGTGCGGCCACGACGGTCATATGGCGACGCTCGTCGCCGTCGCCGCAAGTCTCCACGAAAAACCGATCGCTTGCGGGTGCGTATACCTGTTGTTCCAGCCGGCCGAGGAAACGGGCACGGGTGCCTCGGCGATTTTGGACGATGCACGATTCAGGGCGCTGGATCCGCCCGATTACGTCTATGCGTTCCATAACGTACCGAAGTATCCCCTCGGCCGGGTACTGGTGAGAAAGGGTCTGTTCGCCCAGGGGTCGGTCGGGTTCATCGCCCGCTATCGCGGCAAGACCTCGCACTCGAGTTATCCAGAGCACGGCATCAACCCATCCACCGCTGTCACAGAACTCGTCAGCGCGGTCAATCGATTCCATCTGACCCTGTCAGACCGGGTCGAAGCACCCGTACTCGGAACGATCAGCTACGCCGAGCTCGGAACCGCCGAAAAGGGGCCGAACTTCGGCACGACGCCGGGTGAGGCGGTCGTAATGGGCGTGATTCGCGCCCACAGGACAGACGACCTCGACCTTGTTCGGGACGCACTCAGTTCGCTCACGAAGCAGCTTGGCGCGGAGCACGGGCTGGATCACGAGCTGTCGTGGCACGAAGCTTTCGCCGCGACCGTGTCTGACGATGACTGCGTCGCAAGCATCGAGGCGTCGGCAACAGCTGCTGGCCTCGACTGCACGCATCTCGACGAGCCGTTTCGATGGTCAGAGGATTTCGGTTATTTCACCGCGGCATTCAAGGGCGCGTTTTTCGGTCTCGGTTCTGGCACGGATCAACCACAACTGCATGACGACGGTTACGACTATCCTGACGAGTTGGTCGGCATCGGTGCAGGCATCTACCGCGCCATTATCGACCACCACATCGCAAAGTTCTGAGTTCGGTCACCGTCATCCAGGCACTCCGATCCCGGCTGCTCTGATTCCGAAGAGCAGTCCCAGAGCGCCATTGGAATGCCTCTACTGAGAATAAGGGGAAGTTTGTTACCGTCCACCCAGGAGACAAGAATGGCCCGAAAGGAATTGGCGGAGAGGGTGGGATTGATTCGGATCGCCTGGGGCGATTTCGATCTGCTTTGAATCTGCCCGGATCCAGGGCTTTTCAGTTGACTTGAGTCCCCCTGCGGGGCGCCTGCGGCGTCCAAAACGCCTACG
>JAZBNZ010000111.1:0-2216 GCA_036350895.1 Woeseiaceae bacterium | reverse complement strand
TGGCTTCGACGACATCCGCCTGCCGCCTTTGTTACGCGTCGGTGAGCTGACGGAGGCCGTGCCCGGCATGGTGGCAACGCAGCATTCGGGCACCGGCAAGGCCAACCAGTATTTCCTGCGCGGCTTCAATCTCGACCACGGCACGGACTTCGCCGCACGCGTGAACGGGGTGCCGGTCAATCTGCGCACGCATGGACACGGCCAGGGGTACCTCGACCTGAATTTCGTCATACCGGAACTGGTCGCGACAACCGCTTACCGCAAGGGTCCCTACGATGCGGCGACCGGCGACTTTTCGTCGGCTGGCAGCGTGGACTTCGGCTACTTCGACCGGCTGGAGGAAGCGACCGCATCGATCCGCATCGGCAGCTACGGCTTCGCGAGGGGGCTCGTTGCCGGCAGTGCCGACCTCGGTGCAGCCACGGTCACGAGCGCGATCGACGTCACCCGGTACGACGGGCCGTGGGACCTTCCGGAAGACCTGCGCCAGACCCGCGCCTACGTGGCGCTGTCACGCGAACTCGGCAACGCGGCGCGAGGCACGCTGCGGCTCTCCGCCTACGAAGGCGACTGGACCAGCACCGACCAGGTCCCGCGCCGCGCCATCGAATCGGGCCTGATCTCGCGGACGGGCTTCGTCGACCCGGACCTCGGCGGCAGGACGGATCGCTACGAACTGTCGGCGTCGCTTGCGACACCGTCGCTGTCGGCCAACGCCTACGTGATCGACTACGATTTCTCGCTGTTTTCGAATTTCACCTATCGTCTCGACCGGCCCGACACCGGTGACCAGTTCGAGCAGGTCGACAGGCGGCGCATCTACGGCGCCGACATCAAGGGCAGCCGCGAACTCGCGGCGCTCGGGCCATCGCTACGCTTCAACTGGGGCGGCGACCTGCGTATCGATGACATCGGCGACGTCGCGCTCTACGACACCGTGGCCCGGGAGCGCGTCGGCACCGTGCGGCAGGATGACGTCCGCGAGCGTTCGCTCAGCACGTTCGCGGAACTTGCCGGCAATCTGGGCCGACGCCTGCGCGCGTCAGCCGGCATCCGCTACGACGCCTACGACTGGGACGTCAGTGCCCGGCGCGCGCTGAACAGCGGCTCCGGCAGCGACGGGATCCTCAGTCCGAAGCTGAACCTCGCCTGGCGGCTTTCCGACGGCGCCGAGCTGTACGCCAATTACGGCCGCGGCTTCCATTCGAACGACGTGCGCGGCGCGACGATCGCCGTCGATCCCCGCACCGGTGAACCCGTCGATCCGGTCGATGCGCTGGTTGCCGCGGAGGGCTACGAACTCGGCCTGCGTATGGAGGCCGGTGAGCGCCTCAACGCGACGTTCACGGTCTTCGACCTCGATCTCGACTCGGAACTGCTGTTTGTCGGCGACGCCGGTACGACGGAGGTCAACCCTGGCTCCCGGCGGATCGGCATCGAGGCAACGGCATTCTGGCAACCGCTGCGCTGGCTTGCCGTCAACGCCACCTACACCTATACCGATGCGGAGTACCGGACACTGCCGCCCGGTGAGCGGGACATCCCGGGCGCCGTCGCGGAAACGGCCTCGCTCGGCCTGTACGCCGCACTGGAGAACGGCGTGTTCGCGAGTCTCCGCGGTCGCTACCTGGGCGATGCTCCCCTCACCGAGGACGGCAGCGTTCGCGGGGGCGGCTCGACGCTGATCAACGCGGGCCTCGGCTACCGCTGGCCAAAATTCGAGCTGCGCCTCGATGTGTTCAACCTGTTCGATTCGAGCGACAACGACATCACGTACTTCTACGCGTCGCGTCTCGCGGGCGAACCCGCCGAGGGCATCGAGGACGTGCATCTCCATCCCCTCGAACCGCGCGCGCTGCGCGCCAGCCTGACGTACAGCTGGTAGCGCCGGTCAGGCGGCTGCCACGCGCTCGAGCGATTCCAGCGCCTCTGTCAGGACTCCTGCTGACGCGGTCTCCCGGTGCGCGTTCTCGCTGAGATAGCGGCGCCATGCCCTGGCGCCGGGCTGGCCGGCGAACAGGCCGAGCATGTGACGCGTGATGCTGGTGAGCCGGATGCCCCGCGCTAGCTCCGCCTCGACGTAAGGCAACATCTGCCGGACGATATCGTGACGCTCCGGTGGCGCCTGCCCGGTCCCGAAGCGCGCCTCCAGCTCGGCGAGAAAATACGGGTTGTGATACGCCTCGCGACCGATCATCACGCCGTCGACGTGCTCG
>JAZBNZ010000110.1:0-4655 GCA_036350895.1 Woeseiaceae bacterium | reverse complement strand
TCGAGGAACCAGTCGGCGCCGCGCTGCCAGGGCACGAGCAGGTGCTTGACGAGCAGGGAGGCGGCGATCATGCGCACCCGGTTGTGCATCCAGCCCGTGTGCCAGAGCTGGCGCATGCCGGCATCGACGATCGGGTAGCCGGTCCGGCCGCGCTGCCAGGCATCGAGAGCGTGCTCGTCTTCCCGCCAGGGAAACGCTTCGAATTCCTCTCGCAGCGGTTCGCTCAGCAGGGACGGGTGGTAAAACAGCAGGTCGGCGCTGAAATCGCGCCAGTACAGCTGCCGTATGAAGGGCTCCGCGGCGTCCTCCTGACCGTTCTGGCGGGCATGGTTCATGACGCCGTGCCAGACCTGGCGCGGGCTGATCTCGCCGAAGTGCAGGTGGGGCGACAGGCGCGACGTCGCGTCGTCGGCGGGAATGTCACGGCCGTCGGCATATCCTTTGATCTTGTCACCGATGCCCTGCAGTCGCTCGTGCGCGGCGTCCTCACCGACGCGCCAGGCATCGCGCAGGCCGCCGGACCAGTCGGGCTTCGTCGGCAGCAGGCCGAGTTCGTCGAGCGTCAGCGACTGGGGGCCGGCTTCCGCCCAGCGGATCGTCGTCGGGGCGGGGGCCGGTGTCGGCGGTTCTCCGCGCGAGCCCGCGGTCTTGTAATAGGGCGTAAATACCTTGTACGCACTGCCGGACTGGGTCGTGACGGCGCCGGGCGCATTGAGGAGGCTGTCGTTGACGAGCTGCAGGTCGATCGAGGAGTCCAGCGCGTCGCGGAGCCGGTGTTCCTGTTCCCGAGCGGCGGGCTCGTAGCGTTGTGCGGCATGTACCGTGGTTGCGCCGGTTTCCCCGGCGAGGTCGGCAAGCAGGGCGGCCGGGTCGCCTGCGAGGAACCGCATCCTGCCGCCGAGTTCGCCGATAGCGGCGTCGAGCGATGCCAGGGAGTGATGCAACCACCATCGGCTCGCGCCGCCGACATCCAGGTCGTCGACAACGTAGACGGGAAGGACCGGCTGACCGGACGCGAGGGCGTTGGCGAGTGCGAGGTTGTCGGCAAGGCGCAGATTGCGCCGGAACCAGAGAATCGAGACGCTCATTCAGGCAGTCGTGCAGGCGGGCGGGACTTAAGTGTAGCGCGTCGAATGTACGCGACCTGTAATCGAATGTAACAAAGGATTTCAACGCATTGGAGCGGTTTTTTCCCGTTTGTATAGTACGTGAGCAACGTCAGGGAGAGCTCGATGAGCGCAGTCACCGCAAAAGCATTGAACTGGACCGAGATGGGCCTGGTGCCCGATTCGGTCATTCGTGCAGGCATCCGTCGCCTGCTCGACCGCAAACGTGCGGAAATCCGGTCCGGCGACGTCGAGTACGCGTCGAGCATCACCAACCGATTCGTCGAGATGATGGACGGATCGCCGATCGCACTCGTCCCCGATCTTGCTAACGAACAACACTACGAAGTACCGGCGGAATTCTTCTCCGAAGTACTCGGCAATCGCCGCAAGTACAGCTGCTGCTACTGGCCGAAGCATGTCAGTTCGCTCGACCAGGCCGAGGTTGCGGCACTCGAAGTAACGGCCGAGCGGGCGGACATCCGCGATGGAATGCAGGTACTCGACCTCGGCTGCGGCTGGGGTTCGCTGTCGCTGTGGATCGCCGAGCACTACCCGAATGCCCACGTCACCTCCGTGTCGAACTCCTCCTCGCAGCGCGACTACATCATGGCCGCCGCCCGCGAACGCGGCATCGAAAACATCGACGTTCACGTCTGCGACATGAACGATTTCGAGGCGCCCGGCAGCTACGACCGTATCGTGTCGCTGGAAATGTTCGAACACATGCGCAACTGGGGCCTGCTCTTCAAGAAGATCAACGGCTGGCTCAACCCGGACGGCCGTTTCTTCATGCACATCTTCGTGCACCGGAGCACGCCTTACGAGTTCATCGACCGCACGGAGAGCGACTGGATGACACGGCATTTCTTCACTGGCGGCATCATGCCGAGTGCCGATCTGCCGCTGCGCTTTGCCGGCAACCTTGCGATCGACAAGCGCTGGTCCTGGAATGGCCGGCATTACGCAAAGACCTGTAACGCCTGGCTGGAGCGCATGGACGCACGCCGCTCGGCGGTCATGCCGATCCTGCGCGACACCTACGGCGCTGAGGACGCGGACCGCTGGTGGATGCGCTGGCGGATGTTCTTCATGGCCTGTGCAGAACTGTTCGACACCGGTACGGGAAACGAGTGGTACGTCGGGCATTACCTGTTCCGCAGGGCAGGTGATTCCTGATGGGCCTGCTTATCAATTTCGGCATGTTCAAGATCGGCTGGCTGTCCTCGGTCATCGGTGGCGCACAGCATCTGCCGTGGCTCGGCCCGCTCGCCATGTTCCTGATTGTTGCCGTCCACCTGTTCCGGGCATCGGAACCCGAGCGTGAGCTCGTGCTGGTCATGCTCGCCGGCATGATCGGCGCGTGCTTCGACAGCCTGCTGGTGGCCATGAACTGGGTGACCTACCCGTCCGGCCTGTTCCTCGAATCGATGGCACCTTACTGGATCATCTCGATGTGGATGCTGTTCGCGACCACACTCAACGTCTCGCTGCGGTGGCTCAAGGGTCGCTATTTGCTCGCGGCAGCCCTCGGGCTGGTTGCCGGCCCGCTGGCCTACATCGGCGGTGAGAAGCTCGGCGGCATCCTTTTCGTCGATCGAAACGCAGGCCTGGCCGCGCTCAGCGTCGGCTGGGGCCTGATCATGCCGGTGCTGGTCGCGCTCGCGGAGCGTTTCGACGGCATACAGGAATCGGCCCCCGCGGCGGCATTGCGGACAGAGGCGCAAGAGTCTTGATCCGCCGCCGTCTCGGGAATTCCGTCAGCCAGCTCCTGCAGTTTCTCCTGCCGATGATCGCCGCAGCGGGGATCGCATCACTCGGTGGTGCGGCGCTGGCAGCGCCTAAAAACAGCGCCAGCGAAAAGCGCTGGTCGTTCGACGTGTACCTCGACGACTCCCGCATCGGGTTCCACGAATTCCGCCTTCTCGAGAAGGCGGGGGGCGTCCGTAAAGTCGAGGCGACGGCCAGGTTCGACGTCAAGTTTCTCTTCATCAACGCGTTCCGTTACCGGCACGAGATCGTGGAGTCGTGGTCCGGCAACTGCCTCACGGCCGTCGACGCCAGCACGAATTCCAACGGCAAGAAGACGGACGTGGAAGGTGAACTGACCGAGAGCGGCTTCGTGATCCGTTCGGGCGACGACCGCAAACGTCTCGAGTCCTGCGTGATGACCTTCGCGTACTGGAATCCCGCGTTTCTCGAAGAGGAGCGGCTGTTGAACCCCCAGACGGGCGAGTTCGTCGAAGTCGACGTCGAGAAACTCGACGAGCGCGTCGTCAGTATCGGCGGCCGGGAGATCGAAGCGACCGGCTATGCCATCAAGGCGAGGGATCTCAGCGTACGGGTGTGGTACTCCCGGAAGGACCAGCGTTGGGTGGCCCTCGAATCCCCTACCAAGGGTGGACGAATTCTTCGCTACGAGTTGAGCACATGATGCAACGAGTACAAATCTGGGCAATGGTCGCGGCAGCGCTGCTGCTGTCGGCCTGCGCCGCCAAAGGACCTGAAATGCAGACAGTGGACTACGTCGATCTCGACCGCTTCATGGGCAAGTGGTACGTGATTGCGAACATTCCGACCTTCCTCGAGAAGGACGCCTACAACGCCGTCGAAACCTACACGATGAACGAGGACGGCACGATCGATACCGAGTTTACGTTCCGCAAGGGCGGCTTCGACGGCGAGGAAAAGAGCTTCAATCCCAAGGGCTTCGTCACCGACACCGAGTCGAACGCCCTCTGGGGCATGCGTTTCATCTGGCCGATCAAGGCGGACTACCGCATCGTCTATCTGGACGACGACTACACGCAAACCGTCATCGGTCGCCAGAAGCGCGACTACGTCTGGATCATGGCGCGAACGCCGACAATCCCGGACGAGGACTACGAGAAGATCATGGAGTTCGCGGAATCGATCGGCTACGACACGAGCGAGATCCAGAAAGTACCCCAGCAGTGGTAATTCCGGCTTCCCGGGAGCGCAAGATTGAAAATAGCAGTCATAGGTTCCGGGATAGCCGGTAACGTCGCCGCCTACAGGCTTTCGCGCGAGCACGACGTTACCGTGTTCGAGGCCAACGCGTGGCCCGGCGGCCACACGAACACGATCGACATCGATGAGAACGGCCGCAGGATCGCCGTCGACACCGGCTTCATCGTCTTCAACGACCAGACCTATCCGAATTTTATCGGGCTGCTCGACGAGCTCGGCCAGGCGTATCGCGACAGCGAGATGAGCTTCAGCGTCCAGTCGCGGCGTCGGGGGTTGGAATATTGCGGTTCGACGCTCAACGGCCTCTTCGCCGACCGCTTGAACCTCGTGCGCC
Organism: Woeseiaceae bacterium; assembly: GCA_036350895.1. Classification (GTDB taxonomy): domain Bacteria; phylum Pseudomonadota; class Gammaproteobacteria; order Steroidobacterales; family Woeseiaceae; genus UBA1847. The sequence goes on along the minus strand of JAZBNZ010000110.1, from coordinate 224 downwards.
CCGGATTCCACCGTATGATCCGGGACATCCTTCGCTTCAATCGCGATGCCCTCGACTCACTGCAGTTCGAGACAGCGGGGCAAACCGTCGGCGCCTACCTCGCGAGACATGGCTACAGCGCCGGGTTCCGCGATCACTATCTCGTGCCCATGGCGGCGGCGATCTGGTCGGCGGAGCCGGGCGCGATCGACGACATGCCGCTCAGGTTCCTGGTGCAGTTCTTC
>JAZBNZ010000109.1:0-19914 GCA_036350895.1 Woeseiaceae bacterium | reverse complement strand
CTTCCTCTTCTTCTTCACCGGGGGGCAACGGCTCTTCTTCGGCGTGCCCGTGGGCACCGGGAAGGCCGTAGTTGGTGTCGAAGGTACTGACAGACAAGCCGAGAAAGCCTTTTTCGCCGAGCAGCGTGACCGCGGCGCCGAGGGTCTCGGTGTCGCTGTCCGTGTTCTCGACCGTGCCGAACATCTCCTCTTCTGCCTCGCCGCCGGGTTCCTCCGCCTCGGCCGCTCTCAGGGCGGCACTCTCGGCGAAACCGGGGATCTCGATGTTGTCGGTGCTGACTCGCGAGTAGTCGAGATGGCCAATGATCGTGTCGGTGCCGGCGTCGATGCTCAGCGCGCCGGCGTTCTTGCCGATGGCCGAATCCGTGCCGAGACTCAGGGTGCCGCTCACCGGGGCATCGAGGGCCTGCTCGTGAATGCGGCCGTCGATGACGTTGACGATGCCGCCGGCCGCACCGCTGCCGTACAGGAGGGTGGCCGGGCCGCGCACGATCTCGACCCGTTCGGCCAGGTGGTTGTCCAGCGCGACCGCGTGATCCTCGCTGAGTGCCGAGGCATCGAGTGACGACAGCCCGTTGCTCAGGACGTCGATACGCTCGCCGAACTGGCCGCGAATGACGGGCCGCGAGGCAACGGGGCCGAAATAGGTCGCGCTGACGCCGAGCTCGTTGGCGATCGTCTCGCCGATGCTCGCGGCCTGCTTGCGAGCCAGTGCATCGCCCGAGATGACGGAGGTCGGCTGCGCGAGCATCTCGACGGTCCGACGCAGGGGCGTGGCCGTGACGACGATCTCCTCGAGCTGGTGATGTTCATCGGTGGTGTTGTTGTCGGCGAAGGCCGGTGCTGCAGCGGCGGCTACGCCGACTGCCAGGTAGAGTACGGTTTTCATTGAATTTTCCTTGACTGAAACGAACGACGACCCTTGCGGGCCGGGGTTGGCCGGGGGTGTTTCAGCAAAGGGGTGGAGCGCGCGCTCTCCGGTCTGTCGTGACACGCGCGAAGAAGGCAGTCGACGTAGCCAGCGGGATCGGGTCCGGGGCTCGAACCAGCGCGAGCGCCTCTGTCGATGCAGGCGGGGCACTGCCGTTCGCGTCGAGCTGCAGGCAGATCTTGCAGATCTCGATCGCGTCGGTGGCGCTCGCGTGTTCGACCTCGAGGTGACTCGCGAGCTGAAGCTGCAGCAGCAACAGCAGCATCGTGCCGAGCCAGGCGCGCCAGTTTGCGCGCGGGCTCACGATCCCGGTCGTTGTCGTTGCGCTACCGATTTGTCGATGGATACGCTGCATGTCGTTGTCTGCGATGGCCCGCCGGCCGCTGCCTGCGGGCCGGAAACTCTAAGCCCGCAGATGCGGATTTGCAATGCCCGGCTGCCTGGCGGCGAGGTCAGGGGTCGAGTTCGATATCGACGACGACGGGGTCGTGGTCGGACGAGCGCCACGGCGTCGCGGCATCGAACAGGCCGGGGTCGCGCCCGAAATCGAGATTGTAATCGTAGAGCGCCGGTTCGTCGGCGTTGCTGTGCCACGCGCCGGCCCGGAGCACCCGGCCGGCGAGTGCGGGCGTTGCGAGCGCGTGATCCAGTGCCCCGGCGCGGCCGCTGTAGACATAGGAATAGGCGAGGTCGCCCCGATCCCGATCCAGCAGGTTCACCAGGCCGCCGTTCTCGAGCGCGCGGATCGGGTCTTCACGCAGGTAGGCATTGAGGTCGCCGATAACCAGCGCGCGCTTCGTCCCGGTACCGGTCGGGTCGCCCTGCGACCACTCGGCGAGTGCTGCGGCCGCGTAGGTACGGGTCCGGTTGCAGTTGCCCTGGCCGTCGCCGAGGTTCGGGTCGTTCACCTCGTCGCAGTCCGAGCCTTTCGATTTCAGGTGATTCGCGATTACCGTCAGCAGTGCGCCGTTGGCGTCGAGTCGGAAGGTCTGGGCGAGGGCAGGGCGGTTGCGCCGGTCGTCGAAACGGCCGTCGACGGCCCGGGTCAACAGGGCATACTCGCCCACCGGTGTAACCGCGGCCGGGCGGTAGAGGAATCCGACCCGGATCGAGTCGTCGCCGATCGCGCCGGTGTCGACGTAGCGATACGACTGGCCATCGGCGCCGAGCGCCGATACGAGCAGTTCCATCGATTCCCGCGCGTTGTTCTCGATCTCCGCCACGCCGACGATGTCGGCGTCGAGATAGCGGAGCGCGGTGACGGTCTTGGCCAGTTGCCGCTCCCGTTCCCGTTTCGTGTCGGCGCCCCGGCAGGCGGCGTCGCCACGGGGGCCGCAGGTCGGGTTGCCGTCGTCGAGTCCCGAGAAGAGGTTCAACAGGTTGAAGCTGACGACGCGGAGATTGCCGCTGCGCTCCGGCGGCGGGGTGCGCGGGTTGCCGGGCTCGATGACCGGCTCCGCGGTCGGCATGATCCGGTAAGCCGGGTCGCCGCTGTCACCGCTGCCGCGCGACCAGCGGACGTTGCCGGTGAGGCCGCGAATCGTGTTCCCGGACCGTGGCGGCACCTTGCCGCCGGCATAGCGCACCGGGTCGGGGTTCTCGCCCCGGCTGCCGTCGTCGAGGATGACCGAGAGTGTTTCCAGGCGACGCCCGGCGGCACGATAGCCGTCCCGGTCCGGCGCCTCGCGGTTCGTGTACTGGTAAGGCCGCTCGCCCGCCGCCAGAAGGAGCGAGCCGAAGCGGCCCAGGTTGCGGTTGCCCGCGATGACCAGCGGCTCGGGGACGGTCACGAGCATGCCCTCGTAGCGCTCGAAGTCGTCGACCGGGAAGCTCAGGTCGACCGGTTCGACGGCGGCGGTTCCCCCACGCGCGATCCCCTCGGCGACGATCTGGGTTTCCCCGAAGTGCTCGACGACCCTGCCGGTCACCTCGACGACGTCGCCGGTGGTGATGTCACCCTGTCCGCCTTGGGGCTGGAAGACGAAGACGCCGTCCGAGCTCGCCGGGTCGCCATCGGGCTCGATGCTCGCGATGAAGAAACCGCCGAGCCCCCCGTCGTCGGCACTGCCGTCGTCCTGGAAGTCGCCGGTCACGACGCCGCGGACGCGCACCGTCTGGCCCGTGTAGGGGCTCTCGTCGCCGCTGCCCTGCACTGCGTGCACGGCAACGAGCGGGGCGGAGGTCGTCGCGGCGGGTTCGCAGGCGGCAAGCAGCGGCAGTAGCAATGCGGCGAGTCGGTTCATGCCGCGAATGTAAACGCCCGGGGCCGCCAGGTCACGCCTTGACGAGCGCCGCCGTGGTTTCGACGAGCGCGGTCACGACCCCGTCAACGAGCCGGATGTCGGATTCACGGGTCAGTCGGCCGTCGGCGTCGAAGGCATCCCCGGCGCCGCCGATGGCGGCCTGCTTCGGCAGCGTCGTGACGCCGAGGTTGGTCAAAAGGGCGCGGGCATGGACCAGGCCGCGCAGACCGCCCAGCCGCCCGTAGGAAGTGGCGAGCAGCGCGGCGGTCTTGCCCCTGTAGGCAATCATCGAGGGCTCGTCGCCGGCTTTCCGGGACAGCCAGTCGAGCGTGTTCTTCAAGAGCGGCGTGATCAGGCCGTTGTACTCCGGCGAGGCGATCAGGAAGCCGTCGTGCGCGGCGAACAGGGCCTTGAGCTCGCGCGCCGTGTCGGGCTCACCGAACTCGGCCTCCTCGTCCTGGTTGAAGAGCGGCATCGGGTAGTCGCCCAGGTTGATCAGCGTCACCTCGGCACCGGCCTGCTGCGCGAGCTCCGCCGCGGCCGTGACGAGCTGCTGGTTGATCGACGCGCGCCGGGCGCTGCCGCTGAAGGCGAGTATTCTCGGTGTATGCATGCGGGTCTCCGGGCGGCGCCGACGAGCGGCCTCACGCCATGTCGAACAGCAGAAACTCGGTGTCGTCCGTGGCCGTCATTTCGCGGCTTTGCGGCGGCCGCCGCGCGATCCGACCGGGCGAAGCCTATTGCGTTTTTCGTCTGGCGTATAGCGCTTCTCCCCGTGGCCCGGCTCGAGGCCGTTTGCCCCGGACAGTATTCGGGTCTGCAACCGGCGGGCCGGGCCGAGCCGTATCAGGCGAGCGCCGCGTTCCTGCCGTCCCCGGACCGGGTCGGCAGCTTGAGCGCGAACTTGCCCGGGCCGAGCAGCGCCGTGGCCACGCTCGTCGCCAGGAGGTATGCCGGGTACTCCCAGCCGCCGTTGGCGTTGCTGAAAACCCAGCCGGCGTTCCAGTGTACGTAGAGCGCACCGAGCAGAATCGGGGTCATGGCGATCGCGATCGGGCGAACGGCAATCCCTGCAATCAGCAGCGCACCCCCGCCGATCTCGGCGGCGGTCACCACGTAAGCCAACGCGGCCGGGAAGCCGACCGACTCGAAGAAGCCGGCCGTACCCGGCAGCGTGAAGACGACGACCTTGAGCAGGCCGTGCGCCAGAAACATGCTGCCGAGCGACAGGCGAAGTATCAGTGCGGCGTATCCAGTCTGGTTGTTCATCATGATCTCCTTTGATAACGCGGGTATCAGGCGGCCGCGGTGTCGGTGCGCGGCGCCGCAGGGACGAGCTCGGCAATCTTCGAACGAGCGGCATCGACAGCCTCGTCGCCGCGCGCGTTGAGCCGGTCGGCGGCGATCACCGTGACGTCGGTGATACCGATGAAGCCCAGCGCGTGGCGCAGGTAGGGCGTCGCGAAGTCGACCGGCGCGTCGACCGGCACGCCGCCGGTCGCCAGGACGACGTAGGCCTGTTTGCCTTCGAGCAGGCCGACCGGGCCGTTTTCGGTATAGCGGAACGTGATGCGGGCGCGTGCGACCTGGTCGACCCAGGCCTTGAGCGTGGCCGGTACGCCGAAGTTGTACATCGGTGTGCCGATGACGATGACGTCGGCCATCTCGAGTTCGGCGATCAGCGTGTCGGATTCGGCGAGGCGTTCTCTCTGGGACGGCGTGCGCTCGTCGTCGGGCGTGAGATTGGCGGCGATCCAGGCCTCGTCGACGAAACCGATGCCGTCGTTGAGGTCCCGCCTTACGACGGTGGCGTCTCCGAATCGCGCCTCGAGCGCGGTGACGAGGTCGCCGGATAATTGCCGGCTCACGGAGTCGCCGCTGCGGCCGCTGGCGCTGATTTCGAGAATGGTCGGTCGTGTCTTCATGGGTCCGGCTCCGTTGCTGTCAACGAGTATTCAGATGCTGGAGGCGAAGTTTGGCTATTGACTGGCGGTGAATAAACCGTATTTTGAAGACCTTATTGTTCTTAATTACGCAACAATATGAATCGACTTGAGGATCTCGAAGCGTTCGTCGCCGTCGTGGAGGCCGGCAGCTTCACCCAGGCCGCAGAGCGCCTGGGCGTCGCGAAGTCCGCCGTGAGCCGGCGCGTGTCGGCACTCGAGGCTCGTCTCGGCGTCGAGTTACTGCGCCGCACCACCCGGCGCCTCGACCTGACGGATACCGGGCGGGGATTCTACGAGCGCAGCGCGCGGATACTCGCCGATCTCGACGAGGCGGAGTCGGCGGCCGCGCAGGAACACGGCGAGCTCAAGGGCACGCTGCGTGTCGCGCTGCCGCTGTCGTTCGGGCTGCACCACATGAAGGAGCCCATCTCGGAGTTCGCCCGCCGGCACCCGAAGGTTCGCTTCGAACTCGATCTCAATGACCGACGCGTGGACCTGATCGAGGAGGGCGCCGACGTGGCCCTGCGCGTCGGTCGCCTGCAGGATTCCTCGCTGATCGCCCGCAAGCTGTTCGATGCCCGGACCGTCGTTATCGCCTCCCCGGCGTATCTCGCCGAACACGGGACGCCGGAGAGGCCCGCGGATCTCGCCGGTCACGATTGCCTCGTCTACAGCAACCTGCCGAATCCCCGCCGGTGGGTCTGCCGCGACGCGGAGGGTCTCACCCACGAGGTCGAGGTCGACGCCGTGATGTCGGTGTCGAGTGGTGATTTCGTTTGCGAGCAGGCGATCCGCGGCCACGGCATTGCCATGCAGCCGACCTTCATTGCCGGCGAGGCCGTGGCGCGCGGCGACCTGGTGCCGTTGCTGACTGCCTACGAGTGGCCGGTGACGCCGGCCTGGGCGGTGTATCCGCCGACTCGCCACCTTTCGTACCGCGTGCGGGAGTTCATCGATTTTCTTGTCGATACGTTTGCAGGGACGCCATCCTGGGATCGTGACTGCGATCGCATCGTCGCGGGCCTTGGGCCGGGCAAGCAAGGTGGCTGAGTGGCGTCGGCCAGAACGAAAAACGGGGCCCGCGGGCCCCGTTTTCGTTGCACGCTGACAGATCGCTCAGATGGGCACGATGTTCTCGGCCTGCGGGCCTTTCTGGCCCTGCACGATCGTGAACTCGACTCTCTGGCCTTCGGCCAGCGTCTTGAAACCATCGCCCTGGATCGCGCTGTAATGCGCGAATACGTCCGGGCCGGATTCCTGCGAAATGAAGCCAAAGCCCTTGCCTTCATCAAACCATTTAACGGTTCCTGTGGTTGTTGCCATTCTTGATACCTTACTGTGTGACTTGAGACTCTTCCTTGGGACGGCTGAAGGGTGCTTCGAGGAATGAGTCGTCGAGACGATGATGACGTGCCGGACGGGCACCCGACGTCGCTGCCTTTCAACCTGTTTCAGATAATACGCGCCGAATATGGCAGTAACGAGACAAATTACTGCGCGACGCTACGAAATATTCGCAGGAATCATTCGGGCGACTCGGCGTAGCCGGTGAGCTCGACGTAGCCGACGCCGTCGGCCGCTCGACCCGACACGGTGCCGCTTACGTCGACCGCGCCCTCCCAGTAGCGCACCGTCGTAAACAGCTCCTGGTCCGGCATGACCGGCGTGACCTCGACGTCGATACCGGCGGCGGGCACGGCGATGCGCCAGCGCGCCGGGTAGGTGCCACCCTCCGGGCTGTCCCAGGTATCGAGGACCGTCAGCGTCACGTCGTCGCGCCTGACGTGGATGGCCTCGCCGTCCGGGCGGACGTAGGTGCCGGCGCTGTTGGCGTCGCTGGTGCCGTCCCGCAGCCTGAGGTTGTAGAACATCAGTTCGCTGCCGTCGCCGAGCTGCAGGGCGAACCAGTCCCAGCCGGTCTGTTCCTGGCCGAGCGCGCTGCTGCTCCATTCGCGATCGAGCCAGCTCGTGCCCGTGACGCGGAAGGTCTCGTCACCGAGGCGGAGCTCGCCTGCCGTCGCGAGCCGCGTAATCGAGTAGTAGTAGGAGGCATTGCCGGGCTCCGGCGATTTTTGCGAGAGCCCGTCGTCGCCATTGAGGACAGGCGCTTTTTGCGCATCGAGCTCGAGGTCGAGTCCGATTTCGGCTGTCTCGGCCAAGAGCTGCCAGCGTTCGCGTTCGCCCGCCGGGTCGCGGGCGCGGATCGACCAGTCATCGATCCAGACGGCGAAGGGCGAGGCCTGCGCGCCCGCGAGACCCAGTGCGCCGCGGGAATATTTTTCGGCCACGACGAAGCGCTCGTCGCCGGGATCGGTGACGGCGAGGTGCGCTATGTAGACCTGGTTGCTGCGCCACGCGGACGGCGACGCCTCGATACCCGGCGCGAGCGCGAAGCGGAAGATCGTAAGTTCGAAGCCGAAGCGACGCCCGGAGGCGGCCTCGAGATTTCCGGTGACGTACCACCACTCGTTCCGGTACTCGGGGTGCGGGCCGTGATCGTCGGGGAAGACGAACGGCCGCGGTTCCGTCGCGCGCGGGAACGCCTCGTTGTCGGCGTCGAGCAGCGCCGCGAGTTCCGAGCGTTCCTCCTCCGCAGCATTTGCGGACGGGGCGGCCAGCAGGAAAAGGGCGAGAGCGAGCCACCGCATCGTCATTCCTCCCGCATCGCGAGTGCCGGCTGCGTGCGCGCGGCGCGCCAGGCCGGGTAGGCGCCCGCGACGAGGGCGGAGCCGATCGCGAGACCGAGCCCCGCGATGACGAAACCGGGGGTGACGTCCATGGCGATCTGCCAGCCGAATGCGCGCCGGTTGATGACGTCGATCAGCACCCAGGCCATCGCGATGCCGAGCGGTATGGCTGCGATACCGCTGATCGCACCGATCGTCCCGGTCTGGAACGCAATGTGGCCGCCCAGCTGTCCGGGCGTCATGCCGAGCGCGCGCAGCAGCCCCAGCTCACGACCTCGCTCCAGCTGCAGGGCGAGCATCGAGCCGAGTATGCCGACGATCGCGACCCCGACCGCGAGCCAGTAGAGAATGTTGGTCACGATGAACGTGCGGTCGAAGATCGACAGCGACAGGTCGCGGATGTCGGCGTTCGAGCTCACGAAGACGTCCTGCTCGTAGCGGCCGCCGAGCGCCTCGACGTCGGCGACCACGCCGGCGACGCTGGCGCCGTCGGCGAGATACAGCCCGATCGAGTCGACCCGGCTATCGTCCCAGAGTCGATCGTAGGTGCGCCGGCTCATCATGACGCCGCTGCCGTTGACGTCGTAGCTCTGGAAGCTCGCGAGCACATCGAAGTCCACCGGGCCGCGATCGGTCGGCAGCGTCAGCGTATCGCCGGGACCGACGCGGTTCCGGTAGGCGTAGGGCTCGGAGACCAACACGGCGTTGCCTGCTTCCCACGCCGGCCACACGCTGTCGGGGTCCGCATCGAGGATATCGATGCCGGCATACCCGTCCGGCGCCATCCGGATGGCGATTACGCGGGTCGAGCTGTCCGCCGCCGGCAGGAGCGCCCGGCGTGTCGTGCTGTACGCCGAGACGCCCGGCAGCGCGGTCGCGGCGTCGACCAGTCCCGCATCGAGCCCGCCGCCAGGCAGGCCGAAGTAGATGTCTGCGGAGAGGGTACGTTCGAGCCAGGCCTGCACCGAGCCACGGAAACTGTCGACCATCACGCTGACGCCGATCGTCGCCGACACGGCGACGGCCAGCGCGACGATCGCGACGCCGGTCCGGCTGAGCGAGGTGCCGATGTCGACGACGGCGAGCCGCGCCGGCACGCCGCCGGCAAACCGGGCCAGCGGCGCCAGCACGCGGGTGAGTCTCAGCACGATCCACGGGATCGTCATCGCGAATCCGAGTATCAGCAGGAATACCGCGACGAGCCCCGCAATGAGACTCGTCTCGCTGAGTACGAGCGTCAGGAAGGCGAGCGCCAGTACCGCGATGCCGGCGACGGCGATTCGCGGCACGGCGACGCCGGTCTCTTTCTCGAGCGCGGAACGCGCCATCGCGAGCCGCGGCGGGCTGGCCGCGGCCTCGATGGCCGGTACGGCTGCCGCGACGATTGATGCGATGAAACCGGCCGCGAGTCCCTTGACGAGCGTGAACTGGCTGATCGTCACGGACGTGACTGCAACCCTGAAATAGAGATCGTTGATCGACTGTGTGACGAAGAACAGGAGTCGTTCGCCCAGCCAGATACCGAGCAGCACGCCGAGTGCACCGGCGACGAGCCCGAGCACCGCCGCCTCGCCGATGATCAGGACGAAGGCCTGGCCTCGCGTGACGCCGAGGGCGCGCAGGATGCCGAGCAGGGGCCGGCGCTGCAGGACCGAGAAGCTGGCGCTGTTGTAGATCAGGAAGAGGCCGACGAGGAGCGCGAGCAGGCTCATCGCGTTCAGGTTCACCATGAACGCGTCGCTCATCTCCAGCGTCGAGCGCGTGCGGCCCTCCGCGTCCAGCAGCCGCACGTCATCGGGCAGCGCGGCACGGAATGCGGCCACCTCGTCCTCGTCGAGGCGGACGTCGATGCGGGTGAGCCGGCCCGGCTGGTCGAGCCATTCCTGCGCCGTTGCGATGTCGGCCAGGATGTAGCCGGCAAGCGTGCCGCCGTCGGCAAAGGTGCCGACGAGCGTGGCCGCCTGCCGTCGCCCACTAACGGTCAACTCGAACCCGGAGCCGACGTCGAGGCCCAGGTCCGCCGCCGTCTGCTCCGACATGACGACGCTGCCCGGCGTGACGAGGAACGCCGTAAACACGGACCGGCCGTTCGCATCGACGTCCGCCTCCGCCGTCGCGAATTCGTAGTCGCGGAGCGCCTGCTCGGCGAAGAGATCGGCCCCGAGCAGCGTGAAGCTGCGCTCGCCGATCAGTGCGTCGCTCTCGACGACCGGTGCGATGCTGTCGATACCCCGGTTCCGTCGCAGGTCGACGTAGAGCGATTCGTCGATGCCCGCCGGGCCGCCGACGACCTGGTGAGTCGCGTCGCCCGTTATTGACTCCAGTGACTGCAGGAAGGCGATGCGGGAACTCGCATTGGCGAGGTCGACGGCGACGATGACGGCGACGCCGATACAGACACCGAGTGTCGCGAGAAACAGCTGCCACGGGTGTCGCCAGAGAAAGCCGAGGCTGGCCTTGAGGATGACCGGCATCAGGTCTTTCCGGGGGCGCGTTCGATATGGCCGCCGCTCAGGAACAGCGTCGTGTCACAGAACTCGGCGACCCGCTGGCTGTGCGTCGCGATCAGCATCGTACCGCCGTGCTGGCGCACCAGCCGGTCGAGCAGGGCGAGCACCGACTCGGCGGCGTCGTCGTCGAGGTTGCCGGTGGGTTCGTCGGCGAGGACCACGGAGGGTCGATGCGCGAGCGCTCGTGCGATCGCGACGCGCTGCTGCTCGCCGCCGGACAATACGTCCGGCAGCGACGCGTGCCGGTCGCCGAGGCCGACGGCCTCGAGCAGCGAGTCGATGCGCTCACTTGCCGCGCTCTCCGGCACACCGTTGAGTTCGAGCACCAGCCGTACGTTGTCCGCAACCGTCAGGGTCGGGATCAGGTTGAAGGCCTGGTAGACGAAGCCCAAATGCTCACGCCGGAACAGCGTGCGGCGCCGCTCGTCGAGTGCCGTGACGTTGGTGCCGTTGACCACGACCGTGCCCGAATCGGGTATGTCGATGCCGCCGACGAGATTCAGCAGCGTCGATTTGCCGGAGCCGCTGCGGCCGCGGATGGCGATCGTCGCGCCGCGCGGAATCTCGAGGTCGACGTCCGCGAGAACGCGATGCTGACGCTCGCCCTCGCGATAGGTCTTCGACAGCCGCTCGAGGCGGATGGCAGGGGTTTCGGAATCGCTCATAAGGAATTTCGGAAGCTCGTGACGGCGACCGGCTGCAGCGGCATCGCCGACCCCGCGTTGCCGGCGGGACACCGGGAAACTATAGTTTCAGGCCGCCCCGGGACCGTTGCAACCAATCCGGGCCCCGTTTGTCGTAACCGTTACGTTTAGAAAGAGATTCCGCCATGCGCTATCCGATCCGGGCCGCCGCCGCCATTATCCTGTTGGTCTCGACGCTGACGACCACGGCGCTGGCGAAGGAACTGGTGAAGGAATTCCAGGGTTCCGGCAACCGGACGACGGCCGAGTTCCAGGTCGAGGGCCCGTGGATACTCGACTGGCGTCTCGACGGCGACTTCGACACGCTCGTCGCGCTCGACGTCACGCTGATCGACGCCCGCAACGGCCGGCACCTCGGGCGCGTGCTGCACACCAAGTACAAGGGCAACGGCGTCAAGCTGTTCGAGAAGGGCGGGCGGTATCGCCTGCGGGTCAGTTCGACGCTGGCGCGGTGGACCTTCAAGGTCGAGCAGATCACCCCGGAAGAAGCCGAACTGTACACGCCCCGCCGGCCGCAATAACCGGCGCTCGCCGGCGTCTCGTGGTGACGCAGCAAAGGAACAGACGCCGCCGCTTCGGGGCGTTCGGGCTGCAATGACCACGCCAGAGCGCCAGGCCGACCTGGTCATCATAGGGCTCGGTCTGGCCGGGGCAGCGCTCGCCTGGCGCGCGGCAGCGCGCAGTCTCGACGTCCTTGTCGTCGACGACGCGGCGGACACGGCAGCCTCGCGCGTGGCCGCCGGCCTGGTGACCCCGCTGACCGGCGCCAAGCTGAAGCCGGAGGGACGGTTCGATGAGCTCGCGAGCGCGGCGGCTGCCCACTACCGGGAGGTTGGTCACATTACCGGCGTCGAGGCTTACCGGGCTCGCCCGGCATGCCGCGTGCTCTCCGGACCCAGAGAGCTCGATGCATGGCGAAAGCTGGACGCTGCCGGGCATCCGCTCGCACAGCGCTGGGAGGGTGCCTTGCCCGCCGGCGTCCGCAGCCCGGGAATAGCCATCCGCATGCCGGACGCGGGCCGCCTGGCGATCGCAGACTATGTCACCGCCACGCGCACTTACTTCGCGGAGCGTGATGCGCTGATCGAGGCGACGATCAGCGACGAGTCGGTCGTCGCCGACCAGCGCTCGGTGCGGCTGCCGGAGCTCGGGATCGCGGCGGGCAACGCGGTTTTCTGTCGGGGGTTTGCGGATCACGACAACCGGTACTTCGGGGCGCTGGGCTGGCGCGCCGCGAAAGGGCAGATCCTCGAGCTCGACTGTCCCGGTTTCGACGAGCGCTTCACGATTCACGGCAGCGGCACCTGGCTCACGGCGTCGGGCGCTGCAACGGTGCTGGCCGGCGCTACCTATGAGTGGGACACGCTCGACGCAACGGCGACGGCAGCGGCGCGGCAGCAGTTGACGGCAAACATCGAATCGGTGATCGACCTGCCGTTCGAGATCGTCGGCCAGCGCGCAGCGGTCCGGCCGATCGTCGAGGGTCGCAAACCGGTGATCGGCCAGAGCGCGCTCTCCGATCGCGTCTGGCTGTTCAACGGCCTGGGTTCGAAGGGGGCGTTGTTTGCCCCGAGTGTGGCGCAAGCCCTGCTGTCGAACATGGCGGCCGACCGGCCGATCCCGCCGGAATTCAGCCTCGCAGAGCGACTCGCGAGGCCGACATGACCCGCCTTACCCGCCTGGCACACGACGCGATCCGCACGCGACTCGTGCCGGGTGCTTTCGTCGTCGACGCGACGGCCGGTAATGGCCACGACACCCTGTTTCTTGCCGAGGCGGTCGGACCGGGCGGGCGTGTGCTCGCGTTCGATATCCAGGCTGCCGCGATCCGGGCCACGCGAGCGCGTCTCGAGGCGCACGGCTGTGCTGAACGGGTCGACCTCGTCGAAGGCTGTCACTCCGCGCTGGCCGAAATGCTGCCGGCCGGACGGCCGCTCCGAGCGGCGATGTTCAATCTCGGTTACCTGCCCGGCAGCGACAAGCAATCGATCACCGGTGTCGCGACCACGCAGCCCGCGCTCGAGGCCTGTCTCGCCGGCCTCGATCAGCAGGGGATCATCAGCGTGATGGCGTATCGCGGCCACGCGGGTGGTGAAGCGGAGGCGCGTGGGGTGGCGGAGTTGTTCGGCGCGTTGCCGGGAGACCGCTTCTCGACGGAACGGCACGAGGCACCCGGCGACGGACCCATCCTGTGGTTGACGCAGCGACGCCGATGATTTTTGGACCGCAGGCCCCGGCAAGGGGCCTGCGCGTTCAGTTCTGGCGTCGAAAAGTCAGTCGAAGGGTGTGGGGCGGGGCGTTTCGTCGCTCGATGGTGGCAGGATGGGTAGCTGGAACGAGGGCTGGTCGCCGGTCAGGGTCTCCAGGAAGGCGACGATCTTGCGGTTCTCCTCGTCGGTGAATACGCGGCCGAGCTGAAGTCGTCCCATGATGTCCACGGCTTCCGCGAGCGTTTCAGCCTCGCCGTCGTGGAAATAGGGATAGGTCAGCTGCACGTTGCGCAGCGTCGGCACCTTGAAACTAAAGCGATCAGCGTCCTTGCCGGTTACCGCGCTTCGGCCTTCCGCCGGATTGTCGGTCTGGTAAGGCTCGATGACGCCCATGCGCTGGAAGGACGTGCCGCCGACGGCTTTGCCGTTGTGACAACCCACGCATCCGCTGGTCTTGAACAGCTGATAGCCATCCAGCTCGTCGGCCGTTATCGCGTCCTCGTCACCCAGGAGCCACAAGTCGAAACGGGAGTTGGGTGTGACGAGCGTTTTTTCGAACTCGGCGATCGCCTCGGTTACCTCGTCGATCGTGATCGCGTGTGTGTCGAACACCTGCTGGAACTCGATCACGTACTCGGGAATCGAATCCAGCACGTCGACCGTGAGCATGTGGCTGAATGCCATTTCCTTGGGGTTCGCGATAGGCCCGCCGGCCTGTTCCTTTAGATCCGCCGCGCGCCCGTCCCAGAACTGTGCGACGTTCATGCTGGAGTTCAGTACCGTGGGTGCGTTGATGGGACCTTGTTGCCAGTTGTGGCCGATCGAAGTCTTGAGGTTGTCCGTCCCGCCCATGCTCAGGTTGTGACAGGAGTTGCACGAGATAAAGCCGGACTTCGACAGCCGCGGGTCGAAATACAGCTTCTTCCCGAGTTCTGCCTGGGCCAGGTTGATCTGCTTCGGGGGGCTTATCGGCTGGATCGGTTCTGCTGCCTGGACAGCAGCAGCGTCAGCAAGAAACACCAGCAGGAAGGACAGTGCTACGGACGTTTTCAACTTGGTTTCCCCTTTCAGTATTCGGACACGCACACAGAGTCTAACGAATCATTAGAAAGCTCTAATATACGTAGGAATACCAGTTAACTCCCGGGCAAATGGGGGCAGTGCCGAAGGGGCGCGGCACCGGCCGGTCCTGAAAGTGAATTTTTGCTTCCGCGGCGCCCTGCGCTCGAGGCGACGGTTTTTGCGGATCGTCGTGCACGCGTACGATGACACTCTTTGTGGACTGGATCGCGGACGGCTGTGGCCTTAGGAGCGCGGCTTTTCCGGGGACAGTTTACTTATCCGGGTAAAGCCGGACCTGGCCACCAAAGTAGACTGTCCCCAAAGGCTCGACTCATCGTACCTCAACCCGCCCGGCTGGCTGTTGCGCCGAGAAGTCGAACGCACGACCTTCGTCGCGAAGCTCGGCAACCGTCTTGCCATCGCAGTCCGCGAGATTTTCCGCTCGCACCCGGCCGTCCGTCGTAATGCTCACCAGGACCGGATTCGACGTCAGCGACTTGTAGAGGACGCTGCCATCCTCGAGCCGTGCGCTTACGTAGAAGACGAATTTGTCCCAGGGCTGGGCGTCGACCGGGTCATCGACCGAGCAGACCAGCACGTCCGGCCGCCCGGAGAAGACGCCCGCATGCGAAGTGCTTTGAGGCACCAGGAGCGATGCGCCGAGACCGCCGATGGCGCAGAGCAGTAGCTTTCTGATCACGAGGGAGGGACGATGCATGGCGGTATTCCTGCGCGATATTGAGTCCCCGTGGATGTTGTCGGGACAGTGCCGGGCCGGGCTGCCCCGGCGAGGACGATACGGTGCCTCGTTCGACGAGACCCTCACTGAAGCTTTCAACGCTGATAGCTCTCGTTAGGCTGGCCCTCGGTCTCGAACATGAGCTGTTCCACGAAGACCTGATATTCGGGACGCAAGAGGTCCCGGCGGAGCGACCAGTACATCGCGAACCCTGGCGTTCCCCTGATCGTTGCAAGCGTATTGTTGATCGCGGACAGCATCTTCTCGTCCAGCGTTCCCTCTTCGACGAGGTAATAGTTGTTCTGGAACTGCAGCATGATGATGTGCAGCAAAAACAGGAATCGAAGGCTTTGCCGCTCGTCGAGCGTCTCGGGGGCAGTCACCCCTGTCAGCCACACGTCTATCAGTTGGGGGTCGCCTGAAAGATGCGTGTACCAGTCGATAAATTCGGTGCTGGCGTTGCTGGCCGTTTCCGACCTCATCGCGCTGGTGTTGTCGGTGACCTGAATCCCGACGTAGATCAATGAAATCACGAGTCCCAGTGCGGAGACGATCTCCGCCCAGTGCGCTGCCTCAGATAGCTTCACTTCGACCTCCTCGACCCTCCGGCACGGTGACGCAGCAGGCTACCAGATAGCTTTTCCGGGGACAGTTTACTTTTACGGGTAAAGACGCACCCGACGACCAAAGTAAACTGTCCCCAACACGCTCGACTCATCGGTGTGCCTACTGACTGCCCTCTGTCTTGCTGGCACAGTCCACGCACAGCAACACCGTCGGATCGAACTCGAGGCGCCCGGAGGCGATCGGCTCTCCGCAGCGCTGGCAGTCACCGTAGTCACCGCTATCGAGCCTCGCGAGCGCGGCGTCGATCAGGCGGAGCTTTTGCCGTTGCCGCTGCCTTACGGCCTGCGCCATTGCCTGGCCCTGCATGGCGTCCATTCTCGACAGGCGCCCGACCTTGCTTTGGTCGAGTTCGACTGTCGACGCCGTTTCGGCAGTCGAGTCGGCCACGCTTTCTATCTCCGCTCGAAACTGCAGCAGCCGCTCCCGCCAGTCGATACTCACGGCGATGAGGCAACGCCGACGACGAGCGTGCCCCACATCGCGAGCAGGACGATCCAGCTTGCGCCATAGGCCGCCATGCGCGGCGGAATCCTGTTGGACCCGAGGTGGATGAAGGCATGAATGATTCGGCAGATCACGTAAGCCCAGGCGAGCCAGATCATCGCGCGGCTTTCCTGTCCTGCAACCATTGCTGCGATACAGACCGCGTAAAACAACACCGGGCTTTCGAACAGGTTGATGAAATGGCGCGTGTATTGCGCGGCTTCCCGCGGTTCGCCGGCCTCGCCCTGGAGGGTCTTGTAAAAACGCGCATCCACGGCACCGCGCTTCACCGCGTCGAAGCGGCCGGCGACCATGCGAAGCAGGACCAGCGCCGTCAGCAGCACCATTGCGGCCATAGGATAGACAAGCGTAAATTCCATGCCGTAACTGTGCGGTGCCGCGCCGATCACTGTCAAATGACGCGATGCCCGCTATTTCGGGGACAGTTTACTTTTGCGGGGTAAAGCCGGCCCGGTCAGCAAAGTAAACTGTCCCCGCTGGGTTCAGTGCACAAGAGGCGACGGTTTCACGGGCCGTCGAGCCGGAGTAGGATGCCTCTGGTCGATACAGAGACCGGGCAGACCATGTGGCTACGAATCGCGCAAATCGCCTCCGTTGCAACGCCACTGCTGCATTGCGCGGTGCTGCTGATCACGGGCCAGGATGCCGTCAGGGACCCGGTCAGTGAGCTCAGCCGGGATGCCTGGGGCGTGCTGCACACCATCGGCCTTGTACTGTTCGGCGTGGCGCACGTCGCCCTCGCGATCGCGCTGGGCGGGCTGGATCGCGGACGGCTGTGGCCTTACGGACGCGTGCTTCTCGTCGCCAGCGGCGCCACGCTGTTCTTCATAGCGTACTACTTCATGAATGCCGATCCGGACACCCTCAGCGGACCGGGCGCCAATGATCCGCTGTGGGTGGTCGCGAGCCTGGTCGGGTTCGCGATGGGGGCGTTACAGCCCGGTTTGTCCCGCCTGTCCCGGCAGCTCGGCCTGTTCAGCGCCGTGTGTCTCGGAATCTGGCTCTGGCTCGTTCCGGTGATACTGCTCGTCGACGACAGCTGGCTCGGCGCGTACGAGCGGATCGTGGGCATCGTCTACGTCATCTGGATCTTCGGCGTGTCGTCCATGCTGCTGCAGCTTAAGGGAGATGCCGGCAGCCGGCGCTAGCGAGGCAGGCCGACGGCAGCGCTGCAGCTCTCAGCCCGGTCCGGGATGCCGGGCCGGTTCCGGTGATCGACCGTATGGCGTGCTGCTCGGTGCAGGCACGCTGGCGGCAGGGCCTTACGCAGCGTGCTGCTGCAGCATGGCGTAGAGCTTGTCCTTCAGTGAGACCCGCTTGAACTTGAGTTCCTCGGCGTGCTCGTCAGAGACGTTGGTGCCGTTCTCTTCGATCTCGAGAATCTCTTCGTCCAGGGCGGTGTATTGGTCCAGCAACGCGGCGAATTCCTGGTTCGTCTCGTGCAGTTTCTCGATCAACTTGGCATGCTGCGGAAACTCAACATGCAAGTCATGGCGCTCACCAAACATTCCTGTCTCCTGCTGTGTTCAACGAATGCCGATCGGGTTCCGAAACCCGGCGGCAGAGCCTGTGCGAGTCATCCTTGCCCGGGCCCGGGTCGGGACCCGAACTCTACCGGGCTGCATGCCCCGCGTTGCAGGCACTCATACTGCATGGTAATCAGCCAGCGGCACGGGTGCCAGTTTCAGGCCTTGCGTCGATTACTTACTCTCAGCGGTTTCAAAGCGTCGTATGGTTACTGATCGTTTATGTGCCATTTACTCATGTTGACGTAGGAACGCCTGATGCCTCGTTATTCCTCAGACGCCATTCGCAATATTTCGCTGGTCGGCCAGAGCGGCTGCGGCAAGACAACCCTGGTAGAAGCCCTGCTCGAAGCCGCCGGTGTCATCGGCAGCATGGGCACGCTGGAACGCGGCAGCACCGTCAGCGACTTCGACCCGCTCGAGAAGCAGTACCTGCATTCACTGTCGTCCAGCGTCATAAGCCTCGACCACGACAACATACACATCAACCTGATCGACACCCCCGGGATGGCCGATTTCATCGGCCAGGCGATCGCCTCGTTCCCGGCGGTCGAAACCGTCGCTGTCGTCATCGATGCCCAGAAGGGCGTGGAGCCGGTCTCACGGCGCATGCTCGAGTGGGCCGCGGCGCGAAAACTCTGCCGCCTGATCATCGTGAACCGCATCGACGCCGACGGCGTGGACCTGCCGGCGCTGGTCGAGTCGATCCGCGACGAATTCGGGTCCGAGTGCCTGCCGATCAACCTGCCTGCCGGTGACCGGACCCGCGTGGTGGACTGCTTCTACCAGCCCGACGGCGACGCGGATTTTTCGTCGGTCGCCGAGGCTCACGGGACCATCATCGACCAGGTCGTCGAAGTCGACGAGGAGTTGATGGACCTGTACCTCGAGCAGGGCCAGGAGCTGGCCCCGGAACAGCTCCACGATCCGTTCGAGCAGGCCTTGCGGGAAGGTCACCTGGTACCGATCTGCTTCACGTCGGCTGCCACCGGCGCGGGGGTCTCGGAACTGCTCTCTCTCTGCGAGAGGTTGATGCCGAACCCGCTCGAGGGGAATCCCCGGCCGTTCTTGATCGGCGAGGGCAGCGCCGCGACCGAATTCACCGCCGTGCCGGACCCGGGCGAGCACGTCGTCGCGCACGTATTCAAGGTGATGGCGGATCCGTTCGTCGGCAAGCTCGGCATATTCCGTATTCACCAGGGCACCGTTACGAAGGACAGCCAGCTCTTTGTCAACGACGGCCGCAAGCCGTTCAAGGTTGCGCACCTGTTCAAGCTGCAGGGCAGGGAACAGATCGAGGTGGATGCCGGTATCCCGGGAGATATCTGTGCCGTGGCCAAGGTCGAGGAACTGCATTTCGACGCGGTGTTGCACGACTCGCACGAAGAAGACTACCTGCACCTGAAGCCGCTTCCGTTCCCGGTACCGGTGTTCGGCCTGGCCATCAAGCCGAGGACCCGGGGCGACGAGCAGCGCCTGTCGAACGCGCTCGAGCGGCTGGTCGACGAGGATCCCTGCCTCGTCATCGAGCACGATGTCCAGCAGAACGAGACGGTATTGCGCGGCATGGGCGAACTGCACCTGCGCATTGCCCTCGAGCAGATGAAAGCGCGGTTCAACGTGGAGGCGGATACGCAGCCACCTCGCATTCCCTACCGCGAGACTATTTCAGCGCCCGGCGATGCGCAGTACCGGCACAAGAAACAGTCCGGCGGCGCCGGTCAGTTCGGTGAGGTCTGGCTCAGGGTGGCACCGCTGGAGCGGGGCGAAGGCTTCGTGTTCAAGGACGAAGTGAAAGGCGGCACGATTCCGGGCCAGTTCATTCCGGCCGTGGAAAAAGGCGTGTTGCAGGCGATGGCGGAGGGCGCTGTCGCCGGCTACCCCCTGCAGGATATCGAGGTGACCGTGTACGACGGCAAACACCACCCGGTCGATTCCAAGGAAGTGGCCTTCGTGTCCGCCGGCAAGCGCGCCTTCCAGCTGGCCGTCGCCAGCGCCGACCCGCTGGTGCTGGAACCGGTGGTGAACCTCGAGCTTGCCGTGCCGGCCGATGCCATGGGCAGCGTATGCGGCGACCTGACCTCCCGGCGCGGACAGGTGCTCGGCACCCGGGCGCTGCCGGCGGGCGACCTCAGTATCAAGGCCCAGGCCCCGCTCAGCGAGCTCAGCGACTACGCCGGCAAATTCAAGTCACTCACCGGCGGGCAGGGCAGCTACACCGTGGT
>JAZBNZ010000108.1:0-3979 GCA_036350895.1 Woeseiaceae bacterium | reverse complement strand
GTGCCGTCGTAGATAAAGCGGCCCAGCGACGACTGCACGAACAGGTTGAAAAGACTGAAGTCCTCGTACTCGACACCACCCGTGATGACATGGTCGCCCACGAAGTAGTCCGCCTTGGCCCTGAGCTGCAGGCGCTCGTCGTTGTACTCGTTGGCGTGCCGGAAGCGGTCACAGCCGCCGATGATGTCGCCCGGATCGTCGGTCAAGAGGCCCTCGAGCGGCGTGCCGATGACGTCGTCCTGGTCAAGGTTCTCGATCTCGAACTGGCCGACGCCGAGGCCCGCACGGCAAATCTGGCCGCGCTCGAATTCCTTCAGGTTGGCGCGGAAGGTCGTCGACAGCGAGTCGGTCCAGTCGGAGAAGAACTGCACGGTGTAGGCCGTAAGGTCGACGGGCACGTCATACCAGGCGCCCTCGAAGTTCGTGTTGGAGACGTTGCTCGTCCCGAACTCCTGCGTGTCCTGGTAGGTGAATGACGCGCGGTGCTGGTCGGTGATGTTCCAGTCGAACTTCGTCAGCAGGCGCTCGGAGGTCTCCGGCGTGCTGGCCGTATCCGGACGACCGCCCGGGTCGTAACCCGTGTTGTCGAGGACGTACTGGCGCAGGGCTTCGAAGAATCCCGGCTCGATGCCGTCGTTCTCGTCGGCGAAGCGGAAGTCGGTCTGGCGTGCCGATTCGAACTCGTCGTACGACACGAAGAAGAAGAGCTTGTCCTTGAGGATCGGGCCACCCAGCGTGAAACCGTATTCCTTGTCGTCGACGTCGCCCGGATCGAACTCCTGGTCGCCGTCGAACTTGTCGCCGATGAAGTCGTCGGTGACGGTGTCGTAATAGGCATCGCCCGTGAACTCGTTGGTGCCGGACTTGATCGTCAGGTTGACGAGGCCGCCGGTGAAGTTCGACGTCGTGACGTCGTAATCGGCGGCGACGACGCTGGCGGACTCGACGGCGCTCAGGTTGACCGGCGAACGAGCCGTTGCGTAGGTGCTGTCACCGAGGCCGAAGTCGTCCTGCTGCAGCGAACCATCGATCGCGAGGCCGTTGAAGCGCGGGTTGATACCCGCAACCGAGAGGTTGCCGTCGCTGCCGTCCGACTGCGCCAGCGGGTCGCGGAGCAGCGTCCGGATGACGTCGCGGTTGGTCGCGGGCATGTTGATGATGTCTTCGCTCGAGTACGCGGAGCCGATGGCGTTCGACAGGTCCTGGATTGGCGTCCGCTCGGCTGTGACGATCAACTCCTCGATTTCCTCGCCCACCGATTCGAGCGTGAGGTCGAACGGCTTCTGGGTGCCGGGCGCGAGGAAGATCTGGTCGAACATCCCGTCGCGGTAACCGTCCGCGGAAACCGTGATCGTGTACGGTCCGCCGACGCGCAGGCCGGGCTGGAAGAAGCCGCCGGCTTCGCCCGTCGTCGTCGATCGACGCGACCCGGAGGGCACGTGAGTAATCACGACGGTTGCATCGGCAATCGGCGAGCCCGAATCGTCGGTTACGGTACCGCGCGCATCTGAAGACGTTTGCTGCGCGGTGGCGACCGACGCGAAGGCAAACAGCAGCAACGCGGCTGTAAGGCTCTGTTTCAGAGACTTGATAAACATTGGCATGAAACCCCTGGCTTTGGTGAATTGGCAGGCTCTATAACCCGCCGTGTGTTTGATTCCGGCACGAACAAGGCGCGAGACGAAGTCGTTCGAGAGAAGTATTCGGTCGCGGCCCGGTTCATTTTGTTGTTGTTGCGCACCAACCGACGGCAGCGCCGGCTGTAAGCCTGAACCCGACCGACGCGACGCTGCGTGGCGGTCGAGCAACGGTAAGGTAAGCCAGATTCGTTACAATTTCATGTCGATTGCGTTGATTACCTATGACGGCCGCCAGCGCCCCATTATGGCGCAGGCAGCGTCGGCGCAGTCCCGGCGCCCCGAAAAGTTCACAAAATTCCTCTATTTCTCGTGCAATTAGTTGTTAACAAAATAGAAATGAAGCGGCTTTTGTACGTGCGGACCGGGCGATGCCGAGCGACCCGCCGGGCGCGTTTCGCGAGATGGCGGCTTCGGAGCGAGCGCCCGGCTCCGTCCTTCCCTGACTGTTGCGCGCGAACAACGCCTGCTTGCGCAATATTGGCCGGCAAGTTACTGGGCTGCGGAGCTGTGCTAGCGTTGCCGCCTCCCCGGTAGTGGAACGATGCACGTGTCAGCACAGGTCAGCGACCAGCAATTGATCGAGACTGCCCGGCGGGCGCGCGACCGCGCCTACGGCCGGTACTCGAATTATTCCGTCGGCTGCGCGCTCGTGGACGAACGCGGCGGCATTCACATCGGCTGCAACGTCGAGAACGAAACCTATCCCGAAGGCACCTGTGCGGAAGCGGGTGCCATCGCCGCGATGGTGGTCAGCGGCGCCCGCCGCATCGCGACGATCGCGGTGGTCGGCGGATACGACGAGCTGGCGACCTGCACGCCCTGCGGCGGATGCCGGCAGAAGATCGCCGAGTTCGCCGACGACAGCACGCGCATCCTCCTGATCGACGAATCGGGAGACTGGGCCGAGCACCGGATCGGCGACCTCCTGCCGATGTCGTTTCGCCTGCCCCGTTAACCGAGCAGCGCTCGCACCTCGTCGAGGGTGGGCAGGGACGGCTGCGCGCCCTCGCGCGTCGTCGCCAGCGCGCCGGCAGCACAGGCGAAGTCGAGTGCCGCCGGCGCCGCCGTGCCGGCCGCGAGCCGGAGCGCCAGCGCTGCGGTGAAGGTATCGCCCGCGCCGGTCGTGTCGACGACCTCGACGGCCGGCGGGCGCGATTCCGCGATGACAACGCCGTGCCGCGACAGCGTCGCGCCATCGGCACCGAACGTCGTCGCCACGTAGCCGCGCGCCGCGGCCAGCGACGTCCCGTACCAGTTCGCCTCGGTCTCGTTGACGACGACCAGGTCGGCGCGCGTCAGCACGCTGACGTCGATCTCCTTCGCCGGCGCGAGATTGACGCAGACGAAGCCGTCGAAGGCCTTGACGGCCTCCACGAGGACTGCGGCCGGCGTCTCCAGCTGGCTGATCAGCACGTCGCCCGCCAGGACATCGGCGCCAGGGGAGCCCAGCATCGCGTTGGCGCCGGGCGCGACGATGATCTGGTTCTCGCCGGTCGGGGCAACGGCGATCATCGCAAGACCGGTGGACACACCCGGCAGACGTTCGAGCCGCGACAGGTCGACGCCGCCCTCGAGGAGCAGCCGGAGCGCCTCGTCGGCGCCCGGATCGTCACCGACGGCCGCGTATAGCGAGACCGAGGCGCCGAGGCGCCTCGCCGCGAGCGCCTGGTTGGCGCCCTTGCCGCCGGGGAAGCGTCCGAGGCTCGCGCCGCTGATCGTCTCGCCCGGCGCTGGCAGGCGCGCGACCCGCGCCGAGAGGTCGAGATTGACGGAACCGATGACGACGACCTGCAGCACGCCTGTGCCCTCAGCCGAAGCGACCGAGCCGGTCGGTCAGCAGCTCGTAGAACCCGGGCGCGTCCACGGCGTGCATCCACAGCGCGTTGGCCGGCCGGTCGGTGACGTGCCAGAAATCGACGGCGGTGTGCCCGCGCGTCAGCGGCGATTCGGTCTCGACGCTGATGTTGCAGGGCTTGCCCTCGAACAGGCCCGGCTCGAGCAGGTAGGCCACCGTGCACGGATCGTGCAGCGGGGCCCCCGCCGAGCCGTACTTCTTCGTATCGTAGCGGTGGAAGAAGCCGAGCATGCCGGCGGTCGCGGTCGCCACCGGGTTGCCGAGCGCGGCAATGCGCTCGACGCGTTCCCGCGTCGACAGTACCTGGTGCGTGACGTCGAGCCCCATCGCGACGATCGGCCGGCCGCAGCGAAACACGACGTCCGCCGCGTGCGGATCGACCAGCATGTTGAACTCGGCGGACGGCGACCGGTTGCCGCTCTCCCGCATCGCGCCGCCCATCAGCACGATCTGCTCGATGCGCGCGAGGATCGCGGGCTCACGC
>JAZBNZ010000107.1:0-6828 GCA_036350895.1 Woeseiaceae bacterium | reverse complement strand
CGGCCCCGATTGCTGGCGCCGTTGTGGTTGTTGGTTTTTGACAACGCATTGAAAGTCTCCTGCGGGTAGGTGTCGCGAGTATACGCCGAACCAAAGCTTGTTGTGGAGTCGCAATAATCGCGTCGCTCGCACACCTGTGGTGCAAAAGCGACGTCCGTAATGCTGCCGAAACATCCAGGGGCTGCTGGCCACGATCGGCGACGCTCCCCAAATGCGGCGCAACGCGGTATCTTTCGGCCCCCTCCTCGCCGATTACAAGCAACGACATCATGGCCACCAAACACATGAACGCCGAACCGGGCGACTTCGCCGAGACCGTCCTGATGCCCGGCGATCCCCTGCGAGCGCAGTACATCGCCGAGAACTGGTTCGAGGCACCGCGCCGCGTGACGGACGTGCGCAACATGTGGGGCTTCACCGGCACCTACAAGGGCACGCCGGTCAGCGTCATGGCGCACGGCATGGGAATTCCGTCCGCCTCGATCTACGCGACCGAACTGATCGAGTCTTACGGCGTTCGCCGCGTCCTGCGTGTCGGCAGCTGCGGTACCTCCCACCCGGACGTCAAGCTCCGTGACCTCGTGATCGCCCAGGGCGCATCGACCGATTCCGGTGTCAATCGCATGCGCTTCGGCGGTTACGATCTCGCCGCGCTTGCCACGTTTTCCCTCGTGCGGAAGGCCGTCGACGTCGCCGAAGCGATGGGCGTGCGCTACCACGTCGGCAACATTTTTTCGGCCGACCTCTTCTATACACCCGACCCGGGCATGTTCGAAACGATGGCGCGCTACAATGTGTACGGTATCGAGATGGAAGCGGCCGGTATCTTTCCGATCGCCGCCGAGCACGGCGTCGAGGCGCTCGCAATCTGTACCGTCAGCGACGACATCCCGAGCGGCGCGGCGCTGACCGCCGACGAACGGGCGACGACCTTCGACGAGATGATCACCGTGGCACTGGACACGGCCACGGCATGACGAGCTTTACCCGATGAGCGCAGCGGCAACCGATTTCACCCCGACGTTTCCGGACCTGAGCCGCGTGCCCTCGGTCGACGAGGTCGGCGTCAACGAGCGCGTCGCGCGATTCCAGACCCGCAGCATCAAGACAGCGGCGAAACTCGATGCGTTGAAGCTGATCCTGTCGATGATCGACCTGACGACCCTCGAGGGCCAGGATACGCCGGGCAAGGTTCGCCAGCTCTGCCGGAAGGCCGTGCACCTGCACGATGCCATGCCGGGCCTGCCACATGTCGCCGCTGTTTGCGTCTACCCGAACATGGTCGGGGTCGCGCGCGAGGCACTGGCGGGCTCCGGTATCAAGATCGCGTCGGTAGCGACGGCATTCCCGAGCGGCATGTCGTCGCTCGAGGTCAAGCTCGCCGATACCCGCATGGCGGTCGAGGCCGGCGCCGACGAGATCGACATGGTGATCTCCCGCGGCGCGTTCCTCGCCGGCGAGTATCGACACGTCTTCGACGAGATCGTCGCGGTCAGGAAGGCCTCTGGCACTGCGCACCTGAAGGTCATCCTCGAGACAGGCGAACTCGGCACGCTCGACCGGGTCCGGCGGGCAAGCGTCCTGGCCATGCATGCCGGCGCCGACTTCATCAAGACATCGACGGGCAAGATCCAGCCGGCGGCGACGATGCAGGTAACGCTGGTCATGCTGCAGGCGATTCGCGATTTCTACCGCGAGACCGGCCGGATGGTCGGGATGAAGCCGGCGGGCGGCATAGCGTCGGCCAAGCTCGCGATTCACTACCTCGTCATGTTGCGCGAGACGCTGGGCAACGCCTGGATGACGCCCGAGTGGTTCCGCTTCGGGGCGAGCTCGCTGGCCAACGACGTCCTGATGCAGATCGCGAAGCAGGCGACGGGCGCGTACCAGTCACCCGATTATTTCTCGAAAGACTAGGGACGCACTGCCGTCCCGGGACAACGCTATGGCGACTTCCGAAAACAAACTCGCATTCGACGGCGGCTGGGAATACGACCCGGCGCCGGAGAGCACCGATCACGTCCGCATCGCGCCGCGCTACGGCCTGTTCATCGACGGCGATTTCGTCCGGCCGGAGAAGGGCCGCTATTTCGATACGGTCAATCCCGCCACCGAGGAGCGTTTGTCGCGCGTCGCCCTGGCAACTGCCGAGGACGTCGACAAGGCCGTCAAGGCGGCTCGCAACGCCTACCGAACCGTCTGGTCGCGGATGAAGCCGGCCGAGCGCGGCAAGTACATCTTCCGTATCGCCCGCATCATGCAGGAGCGCGCCCGCGAGTTCGCCGCGATCGAATCCCTGGACGGCGGCAAGCCGATCCGTGAATCGCGCGACATCGACATTCCGCTCGCGGCGGCCCACTTTTTCTACTACGCCGGCTGGGCCGACAAGCTCGACTACGCTTTCCCGGGCCGCAAGGTCCGGCCGCTCGGCGTCGCCGGCCAGATCGTCCCTTGGAACTTCCCGCTCCTGATGGCCGCGTGGAAGATTGCCCCGGCCCTCGCCTGCGGCAACACCGTGGTACTGAAGCCCGCCGAAACCACGCCCCTGACGGCATTGAAGTTCGCCGAGGTCTGTGCCGACGCAGGTCTCCCCGAGGGCGTCGTGAACATCGTCACCGGCGCAGGCCGGACCGGCGCCGAGATCGTCGAGCATCCCGACGTCGACAAGATCGCATTCACGGGCTCCACGGCAGTCGGCAAGATTATCCAGCGCGCCGTCGCGGGCACGCGCAAGTCGTACACGCTCGAACTGGGCGGGAAGGCCGCCAACGTCATTTTCGCGGATGCCGCGATCGACCAGGCCGTCGAGGGCATCGTCAACGGCATCTTCTTCAACCAGGGACATGTCTGCTGTGCCGGTTCCCGGCTGCTCGTACAGGAGTCGGTCGCCGAGGAAGTCATCGAGAAACTCAAGGAGCGGATGGAGACGCTGATCGTCGGGGACCCGCTGGACAAGAACACCGACATCGGCGCGATCAACTCGAAGCAGCAACTCGACAAGATCCGGGACTATCTCCGCATCGGCCAGGAAGAAGGCGGCTCGCTGCACCAGGCGAGCGGCACGGTTCCGGATACGGGCTACTGGTGCCGGCCGTCGATTTTTACGGGCGTCGCGCAGTCGAGCCGGGTCGTGCAGGAAGAGATCTTCGGTCCCGTGCTCGCAATCCAGACGTTCCGGACCTTCGACGAGGCGATGACCAAGGCGAACAACACGCCGTACGGACTGTCGGGAGGCGTCTGGACCGACAAGGGCGCCAAGATATTCAAGATGACGCAGGGCATGCGTGCCGGCGTGATCTGGGCGAATACCTTCAACAAGTTCGACCCGACGTCACCCTTCGGCGGTTACAAGGAGAGCGGCGTCGGCCGCGAGGGTGGCCTGCACGGGCTCGACGCGTACCTGAAGGCGAGGGCGTAACGATGGCGAGCAGGGCAGACCGGATTCCCGTTGCGAAGACCTACAAGATCTATATCGGCGGCAAATTCCCGCGCACCGAGTCGGGCCGGTATTTCCGGCTCGAGGATGCCAAGGGCAAGGTGCTGGCGAACGTGTGCCGTTCGAGCCGCAAGGACTTCCGCAACGCCGTCGTCGCGGCGCGCAAGGCGCAGCCCGGCTGGGCGGGCGCGAGTGCCTATCTCCGTGGCCAGGTCGTCTACCGGATCGCCGAGATGCTCGAGGGCCGCCGCGACCAGTTCGTTTCGGAGCTCGTGCTGCAGGGGTCGACGCGCACGCAGGCCGGCAACGAAGTCGATGCCGCGATCGACCGGCTGATCTATTTCGCGGGCTGGTCCGACAAGTACCAGCAGGTCTTCAGCGCGGTGAACCCGGTTGCGTCATCGCACTTCAACTTCTCGGTGCTGGAACCCACCGGCGTCGTCGGATTGATCGCGCCGGAAGCGTCGGGGCTGCTCGGGCTCGTCGCCAACCTGGCGCCGGCCATCGTCGGCGGGAACACCGTCGTGATGCTCGCGTCCGCCTCGCGGCCCCTGTCCGCCGTCAGCTTCGCCGAAGTGCTCCATGCATCGGACGTACCGGCGGGCGTCGTCAACATCCTCACCGGTTACCGCGAGGAGCTGGTGAGCCATTTCGCATCCCACATGGACGTCAACGCGATCGTCTGCTGCGAGGCGGGCCGGAAACAGCGCGGCGAGATCCAGACGCTTGCGGCCGAGAACGTGAAGCGGGTCGTTTTCCGGCAGGGAGAAGACTCGACCGAGCTTGCCGATCCTTACGCGATCCGGGATACCCAGGAGGTCAAGACGACCTGGCACCCCATCGGTACCTAAGCCGAGACCGTACTGCGTCCGTTCGGCCGGTGAGCGGATTGCGACGCCGCGCTAGCCAGCGCGTTCCAGTACGCCAGGCTCGATGCGTGCACCGACGCGCTGGATGACTTCGGTGGCACAGAGCGTGCCGAGGCGCGCGCATTCCTCGAGTGTCTGCTGCCGCGCGAGGCCATAGAGGAAGCCGGCGCAGTACGCATCGCCGGCCCCGGTCGTGTCGACGACGTGCTCGACCGGCGTCGCCGGGTAGATGACTTTCTCGTCGCCGTGGACGATGACCGAGCCCTTCGCCGAGCGGGTCATCGC
Source organism: Woeseiaceae bacterium (assembly GCA_036350895.1). Classification (GTDB taxonomy): domain Bacteria; phylum Pseudomonadota; class Gammaproteobacteria; order Steroidobacterales; family Woeseiaceae; genus UBA1847. Next base: position 2,238 of record JAZBNZ010000107.1, on the reverse strand, counting down.
GAACAGGTTGTCGAGGCCGTCGAGTGCCTCGAGCGTCGCCTCGAAACTGTCCGTTCCGAACAGCGCATTCACCTCGTCTTCGTCCGCGACGACGATGTCGACGCCGTTCTCGACGGCAGCCCAGAATTTGTCGCGATGCCGCTCGACGCAGAACGAGTCGGACAGCGACAGTGCGACCTGGCTGCCGGACGCTTTCGCCATCTGCATGGCCCTGTCGGCGAGCGCCGGACCCTCGGCGATGTCGTAGACGTAGCCCTCGATGAGGACGATGCCGGGCGAGCCGAAGGTCGCCTCGTTGATGTCAGCAAGTGCGAGCTCCGTGCACGCGCCGAGATAGGTTTGCATCGTGCGCTGGCCGTCGTTCTCGATGAGTACGTAGCTGCGCGCCGTCGTGGCGCCGCCCGTCGCCTTCTCAAGGCGCACGTCCACGCCGAGCGTCCGCATGTCGTGGTTGAAGACTTCGCCGAACTGGTCGTCGCGCACCCGGCCGATGTAGCCCGCCGACCCGCCGAGGATCGCGAACCCTGCGACCGAGTTCGCGACCGAGCCACCCGACATCTCGGTGGTCGGCCCCATCATCTCGTAGATCTCCCGGGCCCGGTCCTCGTCGATCAGCGTCATCGAGCCGCGCACGGCACCGATCCTGTCGAGAAAGTCGCCGTCGATGTGCGTGAGGACATCGACAATGGCATTACTGATGCCGAGAAGCTGTACGTCGTGGGTCATCGAAAGGATCCGCTGGCGAAAAACGGCGCATAGCCTAACACTTCTGTAGAGAAATGCGTGAAGTCGCGGTATCTTGTTTGCACCGAAGGCGCGACGCGTCGAACATAACGCAGCACAAGACGAAAACAGCAAGGGGAAAGCAGTGAGACGCGCCGGTGCATTGATGATCCCCATGACGCTGATCATCTTCTACTACGTCTTCTGGGTTGCTGTCGCCGTTTTCCTGATCATGAGCTTCCCCGGACTCAGCCAGTATTTTCCCGTCGGGGGCATCCAGGAACTCGCATCGTCCAACCTCGACACCTTCGAGCCGGTCTACTCGCGCATGGAGCGCACGGTGCTCTCCCCGACCGGTCCGATCCGGCTGCTCCTCGCGACGCTCGGGGCGATCATCGTGACGGTGCCGGTGTCATGGGCCTACTTCATCACGAGCCGGGCACGCAAGCTCGACCAGTCGTTCCTCACGACGATCATGCTGCTGCCGATCGTCGTCACCGGCATCTCGATGATCGTTCTGAACAGCCTGGCGCTGGCGTTCAGCCTGGCCGGCATCGTTGCAGCGGTGCGGTTCCGCTTCTCGCTGGCGCAGCCGTCCGATGCGATGTACGTGTTCGTCGCAATCGGGATCGGCCTCGGCGCCGGCATTGGCGCGCTGGCGATCGCCACCATCATCTCCTTTTTCTATGTAATGGCGACGCTCGTGATCTGGCGCCTCGAGTACGGCAAGACGATGAACGGCCCGTTCCTGACGATGCTGACGCGGCGCGACGGTGGTGAGGATGACTACTAGCAGCGGTCTCGGGAAACCCCGTCGTCCCGCCGGCCGCCGGGACCCGGTGCGTTGACCGAGCAGGCTGCGGATCCGATGCTGAGTGAGCACCTGGCGGTTCTCGTCGTCCACGGGCGCGGCTTCAAGCCCGGCGAGGGCGCCTACGCCGAGATTACCTACGAGGCAATGCGTGCCGGTCTCGAGCGGGATTATGCCGATTCCCTGCCGGCCTTCGACGCCATCCGCGTGGAGTTCGCCTACTACGGGGAACTGTCCAACGAGATTCTCGGCGCGGCCGGTCACGAATACGACCAGTTGCTCGACATCGGTGACCGTCGCAATGCGCTCAAGACCCTGCGGGAGGTCAAGGCGCGCAAGCGCTTCGGCATCCGCGACTACGATCGGGTGAAGGGCAAGAGCGCGCTCAAGGAGTTTGCCGCGGACATCATCGCACCGCTGAGCGTCACGGTGGGGCTGACGATGCGACTCATCCGTCGCGGCTCACCGGAGGTTGCCGAGTACCTCGAAGGCGCTCCTGACTACGCCGAGACACTGCGGAACCGGGTTCGGGAAAAGCTCACGGCGATGCTCGATCGTGGCGATCGCGTCATGCTGATCGCCCACGGCACGGGATCGATCATTGCCTATGACGTGCTCTGGCAGCTGAGTCACGATCCTGCGTACGCCGAGAGCTACAGGGACCGGAAGATCGACCACTGGGTGACGATGGGTTCACCGCTCGG
>JAZBNZ010000106.1:0-12708 GCA_036350895.1 Woeseiaceae bacterium | reverse complement strand
TTCACTAACGTTCGGCAACAGCCGTTTAGAACTCAAGTGTCGCCTGTATACCGTGAAAATTCTGGAGCTGCAAGGAGCGAAATCCGAAAACGATGTGCAGATATTCGTGGCGCGGAAATGCGTTGCAGTAGCGGCGGACGGGGTGACCGTCGCCGGTCGCTACATGATCAGGTTGTTGATCTCGAAAATGGGCAGAAGAATGGCGAAGACGATCATCAGCACGACGAGGCCCATCAGGACGACGAGCAGCGGCTGAAGAATGCCCAGCAGCGTGGCGATCAGGCCGTCGACCTCACGCTCCATGCCGGCGGCAGATCGGGCCAGCATCTCCTCGAGGCGTCCCCCGGCTTCGCCGCTCGAGACCATGTGAATGACCATCGGCGGGAACAGCCGGCTCGCACCCAGCGACTTGGCGATGGAGGACCCTTCACGGACCCGGTGCGACGCTTCCAGGACAGCATCGCGCATCGGCAGGTTCTCGATGACCTCTGCCGAGATATTCATGCCCTCGAGGATCGGGACGCCGCTGCCGGCGAGAATGCTGAAGGTGCGCGTGAACCGTGCCGTGTTGATGCCGCGTGTCAGCTTTGCCGTCAGCGGCAGTCGGAGCAGCAGCCGATGGTAGCGCCGCCGCGGACCTTCCTTCTTGAGCAGCCGGTTCAGGCCGACGACGACAGCGACGATCAGGATCGTCACGGCGATCCAGTAGTCCCTCAGGAAGTCACTGACGGCGATCAGCCCGCGGGTCAGCGCGGGCAGTTCGGCGGCCGTGTTCTGGAACACGCCCACGATCTTCGGGACCACCGTTGCCAGCATGAACGCGATGATCGCAATGGCGAACGTCACCAGGGCGATCGGGTAGATCATGGCGTTCGACACGCGCTGACGCAGTTCCTGTCGCGCTTCCGTGTAATCGGCCAGCCGCTCCAGCACGACGTCGAGGTGACCGGATTGCTCGCCGGCAGCCACGGTGGCCCGATACAGCTCCGGGAACGCCTGCGGGAACTCGGCCAGGCCGTCCGCCAGCGTGTGGCCTTCCATGACCTTGCTGCGGACGCCCAGGAGAATACTCTTGGTACGCGGGGTCTCATTCTGCTGGGAGACCGCCAGGAGCGCTTCCTCCAGCGGCAGGCCGGATTGCGACAGGGAGGCGAGCTGACGCGTGATCAGGGCGAGCTCGGCGGCCGACATGCCGCGGCGCAGGGAAAACGACTGGCCTTCGCCCGCCGATTTCTCGGCAACCTCCTTGACCGCAATCGGCACGAGGTGCCGGTCGCGCAGGAGCTGCCGCACGTGCTTCGCGGTGTCGCCCTCGATCAGGCCCCGGGACTGTTTACCGGCGCGATCCAGCGCCGTGAATTCGAACGCTGCCATGCTCTACCGACTCAGTCTTCCCGGGTTACGCGGAGGACTTCTTCGAGCGTCGTGATGCCATCCAGCACCAGCCGGCGGCCGTCGGCCCGGATGCTGGCGCTGAAACGGCGGGCATGCCGGTCGAGTTGCTGCTCGGAGACGCCCTCGTGAATCATGCCGCGCATGTCCTCGTCGATGACAATCAGTTCGTAGATACCGGTACGACCGATGAAGCCCGTCGCCGGGTCGCCGGGGCGATACAGCGTGGGCGGGTTGGCCGGGTCGACGCCGAGTTCCCGGCACTCGTACTCACTGGCGGTGTAGGGCACCTTGGTGTCTTCATCGAGGACACGAACGAGTCGCTGCGCCAGCACCCCGATCAGGCTCGACGACAGCAGGAAGGGCTCGACGCCCATGTCCCGCAGCCGGGTCAGCGCACCGGATGCCGTATTGGTGTGCAGAGTGGACAGCACGAGGTGACCGGTCAGGCTGGCCTGCACGGCGATCTCGGCGGTCTCGAGGTCGCGGATTTCGCCGACCATGACGACATCCGGGTCCTGGCGGAGGATAGCGCGCAGGCCCCTTGCAAAGGTCATCTCGACCTTGGTGTTTACCTGCGTCTGGCCGATACCGTCGATGAAGTACTCGATCGGGTCCTCGACCGTCATGATGTTGCGGCTGTTGTCGTTGATGCGCTCCAGCGCGGCGTACAGCGTCGTGGTCTTGCCGGAGCCGGTCGGGCCGGTCACGAGGATGATGCCGTGCGGCTTGTGGATCAGCGCATCCATCCGCTCGAGAATCGACTCTTCCATGCCGAGGGAGTGCAGGTCCAGCCGACCCGCCTGCTTGTCGAGCAGGCGTAGCACGACGCGTTCGCCGTGTCCCGACGGGAGCGTCGAGACGCGGACGTCGACGGCGCGGCCGGCGATGCGCAGCGAGATCCGGCCGTCCTGCGGGAGCCGCTTTTCCGCGATATCGAGCCGCGACATGACCTTGATGCGTGACACGACCAGCGGCGCCAGCGCCCGGCGTGTCTGCAGCACTTCGCGCAGGACGCCGTCAACCCGGAAGCGCACCCCGAGCCGGTTTTCGTACGGCTCGATATGCACGTCGGAGGCGTTCTCCTTGACCGCCTCGGTGAGGACGGCGTTGATGAAGCGGATGATGGGCGCGTCATCGTCGCTTTCGAGCAGGTCCGACGGTTCCAGTTCCTGGGCGAACTGGGACAGGTCGAACTCGTCGTTCAGTCCATCGACCATCTGCATGGCTTTCTGCGAGCCCTGCTCGTAGGAGGCCTGCAGCAACGCGTCGAATTCTTCTGCTGAAACACGCGTGAGCTTCAGCGGCATCCCGGCGTGACGCCGCGTCTCGGCTATGCTGATCGGCGATGCGCCGGGACGATAGACGACGTCTGCGATGCCGTCACCGATGGCCCGTATGAGCACGCCATGCCGTTTCGCGAATGTGAAGGGCAGGGCGATCGACTCCTCGGCGCCGTCCTGTGTCAGCGGGGCCGCAAGCGCGTCGGCGGCAGGGAGCAGTTCCGGATCCGTCGCCATCAGGGTTGCTGCTCCTCGGCAGCCTCGCCGGCCGGGCTCTCCGACACCGGCAGACCGGCCTCGGGCATGTTCGACACTTCATCTAGCGGCGGCAGGTTGCGGCGCTCCAGTCCCGGCATCAGCTGTACCTTCTCGCCGCGCACGCCTTCCAGCACTTCCTGTATCTGTCGGTATTTGCTGTTGGTCTCGGTTGCGATGCTGGTCGGGTCACGCAGGATCTTCGGCCGGATGAACACGATCAGGTTGGTCTTCACCGTGTCCGTTTTCTGCGCCCGGAACAGCGCGCCGATTACCGGGATGCTGCCGAGGATGGGTACCCGCTGCTCGCTCTCGCGAAGCACGTCTTCAATCAGTCCGCCGAGCACCAGGATCTGGCCGTCGTCGACGATGACCGTGGTCTCGATGATCCGCTGGTTGGTAATCAGGTCGACGGCTCCCTGCGACGACTGGGCAATGCTCGAGATCTCCTGCTTGATGTCCAGCAGCAGGGAATTGCTGTCGTTGATCTGCGGCGTGATGACGAGTTCGACACCGACCTTTTCACGCTGCACCGTCTGGAACGGGTTGACCGCGCCCGGGTTGCCGCCGGTGTTCGTAAAGGAGCCCGTCACGAACGGCACTTCCTGGCCTACGTTGAGCGTGGCTTCCTCGTTGTCCGTCGTGACGACGGAGGGCGTCGACAGGATGTTGGTGTCGGCATCGCCTTCCAGCGCGCGCAGGACCGCCGCGAAACTCACGCCGTCGTCGCTGAGCCGGCCGACGCCGAACGTGATGCCCTGGCCGATCAGTCCGGCCGGGTTGGTGGTTCCGCCGTCACCGCCGCCGACCGCACCTGCCAGCTGCACGACGCCGGGTCCGAAGTCGGGGAAATTGGTCAGGCTGATCGGCGTGTTGCTGCCGGCCCCCTCGACGGCCCAGGTGACACCGAGTTCCGCCGTCTTGTCGGCGATAACTTCCACGATGATGGCCTCGACGAGCACCTGGGCACGGCGAATGTCGAGCTTGTCGATGATCGTCATCATCGAGCGCATGATTTTCGGCGGCGCGTTGACGATCAGCGCGTTCGTCTGCGTGTCCGCCCAGACGCTGATGTCCTGGTTCGGGTTTCGGCCACCCGCGGCCGCGGCGCCCGCGGCACCGCCCGCGCCGGCCGCTCCTGCTCCCGTGTATTGCTGCTGGAGCTTCGTCGCGAGTTCCTCGGCATCCGCGTAGCGCAGGTAGCGGACCTGCGTGTCGCCGCCGTCTTCCAGCGGCGTGTCGAGGTGCGCGACGAGCGTGCGCAGACGCAGGCGTCCGGCCTTGTCGCCCCCGATGAGGACGCTGTTGGTACGCGCGTCGGCGACGAGGCTCGTGGTCACGGGCGCGCCGTCGGCACGCGGCGCCTGGGTGAGTGCGGTGAGGACGCGGACGACCTCGGCGGCCGATGCGTGCTGCAGCGGCACGACCTCGACGTCGTCATCGCTGGACTGATCGATGCGCCGGATGATGCTCATCATGCGGGCGACGTTGCCGGCCCGGTCCGAGATGATGAGGATGTTCGAGCCCTGGTGGGCAACCATGTGGCCGTACTGCGGAATCAGCGGCCGCAGGATCGGGACGAGCGCGGTCGCACCGACGTTCTGCAGCTGGATAACCTGTGTTACGAGGTCATCGTAGCCGCTCTGTCCCTCCGTGCCGATCGGTCCGCCGTACTGGCGGGCGGAGGCGTTCGGGATGATCTTGATGACATCGCCGCTCCGGACCGCGACGAGCTGGTGGACTTCGAGAATCGACAGGAAGGCTTCGTAGAACGCCTCCGGCGTCATCGGCGTCGATGACAGCATCGTGACATTCTGCGCGTTCACACGCGGGTCGATAATGTAATTCTCCCGGGTGACCGCGCTGACGGCTTCGACGATCTCGCGGATATCGGCATCCTTGAAGTTCGGTGTGATCGTTGCCTGCTGTGCCGCGGCCGAGAGTGCCAGCAGCAGCGTGCCGAGCAGTGCGAACAGTCCCAGTCCCTGGTCGATTCTTGTTCTTGCCTTAGTCATCATTCCGAGTCTTCGTCGCCTATGTCGAGTTGGCTTGTCTTGAGTACTAGTGATTGCGGCTGGCCGTCGCGCTCGACGGTCACGGAGACCTGGTCGGCGTTACCCAGCGACTGAAAAATCTGCATCGCCTGCGTCGGGTCGGTCAGCGACTGACCGTCGATTTCCTTGATGAGGTCGCCGGGACGCAGGCCGAGCTCCGCAAACTGGCGGCGGTTCCTGCCGGGGTACACCCGGTAGCCTTCCTGCTGCCCGTTGACGAAATAGGGCGTTGGGCGAATCACGTCGGCGAGGCGCGAGACGTTCTGCGCCACGACCGACTGGATACTCTGCGACGCCGGGCTCGCGGCGCGGCTCGGCGTGCGCCTGGTCCGGCTGCTGGAGGTCTGCGACTTGGCGAATTCCGCGGGCAGGACCAGGTTGGTCAGGGTGCCGTTTTCGTTGAGCACGACGCGAAGGGGATACACGGCGTGCAGGCTCGCACCGGCAACGACCGTATCGCCGATCTGGTAGGTCTTCTCGGTCTTGCTCGCATCCTCGATGATCGCCGCGGATAGTGCAGGGTCGGTCGCGGCGACGATGCCCTTCAGGGTCAGGTTCTGCCGCGTCTCCGGTATGTCGTCGGGAATTTCCTCCGTGGCAGCGGCCTGGCTTGCGGTATCCGGGGCTTCGTCCTCACGTGCCTCGCCAAACAGGTGCACATCGGCGATGGCCTGCGCGTTGAAACCTTGCGCCCCGCCCGCGGTCGAAAGCGATGCACCGGCGCCGGCCGGGATGGAGACCGGGTCGCCGGCGGACGGGGCCGGAACGAGGGCCCAGCCGATCTTCGCCAGCTGCCAGCCGATCACGAGCGCGAGTGCCAGGCTGACCCAGCCTGGCAGAAGCTCGCCGGCGGCCGTGGCGGTCCGCGTTCCGTCCAGGCTCGCAAGGTCTGACCACTTGGCAGTTTTCGACATTATGTCCCGTACTTCAAATGGATACACACCGCTTTAAACGCGGCTGGTGGATGATACGGGTTCGGTGTTTTCGGTCACAACCCGCGCGGCGAGAATTTCGGCGCTCGACGCGGCCAAGTATACCCGGATTGGCGTAAGCTGCCGGAAAACCGGCGGTTGAGGAAAATTTGCGATCGAGGCTGAAAACCCGGCAAATCGTCCCTATATTAAGGGGCTGGTGCCGGTAGCCGCTCGACGGCCCTGCCGGCCGGGCAGTTTTGTGAGACCTGGTACGGGTACAGAATCGACTGGAACGATGAGCGAACACGACGACAGCAAGGAGCATCATGGCAATTACGACCTCGCAGTGGAGGAGGCGAAACCGAAGCTCAAGGAACCGCCGCTTTACCGGGTGGTGTTGATCAACGACGATTACACGCCGATGGAATTCGTCGTCGAGATCCTGCAGTCGGTGTTCGGGATGGAGCGTACCCGGGCGACGCAGGTGATGCTCGAGGTGCACACCAAGGGAAAAGGCGTGTGTGGCGTCTACAATTTCGAGATCGCGGAAACGAAGGTGGCCCAGGTAATGGGCATCGCAAAGCAGCATCAGCATCCGCTTCTCTGCACAATGGAAGAATCCTGACCGGAGGTATCCGAACCGATGTTATCGAGCGAACTCGAATTCTGCCTTAACGAAGCGTTCCAGCGGGCGCGTGACCAGCGTCATGAATTCATGACCGTCGAACACCTCCTGCTCGCGCTTCTGGAAATTCCCCGCGTCCACGACATCCTGAAGGCGTGCAACGGGAACATCCCGGAGCTGCGGCGCCAGCTCACCGAATTTATCGACGAGCAGACGCCACTGCTCGCGGAGGACGACGAGAACGACGTCCAGCCGACCCTCGGCTTCCAGCGCGTGCTGCAGCGTGCCGTCTTCCACGTCCAGTCGAGCGGCAAGCAGGAAGTCTCCGGCAGCAACGTGCTCGTCGCCATTTTCAGCGAGAAGCAGTCGCAGGCCGTGTATTTCCTGAACCTGCAGGACATTACCAGGCTCGACGTCATCAACTACATTTCGCACGGGATGCCGCAGGTGCCGGGCGAGAGCGGCGAGGAAGAGAGCCAGGCGACGGACGAACCGGACGTTGAGGCCGAATCCACCCCGCTGGAGCGTTTTGCAACGAACCTCAATGCGCAGGCCGAGGCCGGCAAGATCGACCCGCTGATCGGGCGCGAACTCGAGATCGAGCGGACCGTCCAGATTCTCTGCCGTCGACGCAAGAACAATCCGCTGTATGTCGGCGACGCCGGCGTCGGCAAGACGGCGCTGGCAGAAGGGCTCGCGCGCATGATCGTCGAGGAGCGCGTTCCCGAAGTACTGCGCGACAGCACGATCTATGCCCTCGACATGGGCACGCTGATCGCCGGTACCAAGTATCGCGGCGATTTCGAGAAGCGACTCAAGGGCGTGATCAAGGAAGTCAAGGAGGACCCGGGCGCGATCCTGTTCATCGACGAGATTCACACGGTGATCGGCGCCGGCGCTGCCTCGGGCGGCGTCATGGATGCCAGCAACCTGATCAAGCCGGTACTGGCAAGCGGTGAGATCCGCTGCATCGGTTCGACGACCTACGAGGAGTACCGCGGGATCTTCGAGAAAGATCACGCGCTGGCACGCCGCTTCCAGAAGATCGACGTACCGGAGCCGAGCATCGCCGAAACGGTCGATATCCTGAAGGGCCTCAAGTCCCGTTTCGAGGAGCACCACGGCGTGACCTACGACGACGAGGCGCTCGTTGCGGCCGCGGAACTGGCCGCCAAGCACCTGAACGACCGTCGGCTGCCCGACAAGGCGATCGACGTGATCGACGAGGCCGGTGCCAACCTGAGACTCAGGCCTGCCGCTGACCGCGAAGAGCGCGTCACGGTAGCCCATGTAGAGACGATCATCGCCAAGATGGCGCGAATCCCCGCCAAGAGCGTCTCGGCCTCCGATCGCGACACGCTCCGGACGCTCGAGCGAGACCTGAAACTGGTGATTTTCGGCCAGGACCCGGCGATCGAGGCGCTTGCATCGGCGATCAAGATGTCGCGCTCGGGACTGCGCGAGGAAGACAAGCCGATCGGCTCCTTCCTGTTCGCCGGGCCGACCGGTGTCGGCAAGACCGAGGTCACGCGTCAGCTCGCGCTGCAGATGGGCGTCGAGCTGCTCCGGTTCGACATGTCCGAGTACATGGAACGCCATACCGTGTCGCGGCTGATCGGCGCGCCTCCGGGCTACGTCGGTTTCGACCAGGGCGGGCTCCTGACCGAGGCCGTCGCGAAGAACCCGCACGCGGTCGTCCTGCTCGACGAGATCGAGAAGGCGCACCCCGAGGTCTTCAACCTGCTGCTGCAGGTCATGGACCACGGCACGCTGACCGACAACAACGGGCGCAAGGCCGATTTCCGCAACGTGATTCTCGTGATGACGACGAACGCCGGGGCCCAGGAAATGAGCCGCTCGTCGATCGGCTTTACGCGCCAGGACCACAGCTCGGACGGCATGGCAATTATCCAGAAGACCTTCTCGCCGGAGTTCCGCAATCGCCTCGACGCGATCATCCAGTTCGATTCACTGGACATCGTCTCGGTCAAGCGCGTCGTGGACAAGCTGATCGTCGAGCTGGAGGCAAAGCTCGGTTCGAACGACGTCACGATCGAACTGGACGACGCGGCGCGGAACTGGATTGCCGAGCGCGGCTACGATCCGAAAATGGGGGCACGGCCGATGGCGCGCCTGATCTCGGAACAGATCAAGCGGCCGCTCGCCGAGGAGCTCCTGTTCGGCGAGCTCGCCGAGGGCGGTCACGTACGCGTTTCGGTCGGCGACACCGACGAACTTATCCTCAGGACCGAGCGTGCGGTCAAGGAGCTCGAACACCTGCACGACAACGACTAGCGTGCCGGGCGGGTGCGTCCGGGCGAATAGCGTAGCTGTAGGGAGACCCGTCCCGGTCGGGACGGAGCCGGATCAGCGGCCGCGGTAGACGATGCGGCCCTTGCTGAGATCGTAGGGCGTCAGTTCGACCGTGACTTTGTCACCGGTCAGGATACGAATGTAGTTCTTGCGCATCTTGCCGGAGATATGCGCAGTAACGACGTGGCCGTTCTCGAGTTCGACCCGAAACGTCGTGTTCGGCAGGGTCTCGACGACCACGCCTTCCATCTGAATGGCTTCTTCTTTCGCCAAAATTACGATCCATGAGGCTTTAGAGGCCCGGGATTGTGCAGAAACCGTCCCGGCTTTGCAATGCGTTGCGCCGGGCTCAGGCGAGCGACGCGGCCGCCAGTGCGTCCCGCGGCCAGCCGTCGAATCGATCTCGCCCGGCGACCGCACGCGTCAGGGTGTCGATGAAGATCCTGCGTGGCATCAGTTCGGCGCCGATCCGCATCAGGTGGCTCGATGCGACCTGGCAGTCAATCAGCGGGAAACTTTCGGCGCCGAGAATGCGGCAAGTCGCCGCCAGCGCGATCTTCGAGCCGCCGCTGAGCGCGCTGAACATCGATTCGGCGAAGAACATGCGGCCGATCACGAGTCCGTACAGCCCGCCGGCGAGACGCTCGCCGTCCCAGACCTCGACCGAGTGAGCCCAGCCTGCGGCGTGCAGGGCGCGGTAGGCGCGATGCATGTCGGCGGTGATCCAGGTCCCCGGCTGGCCGTCGCGAGGCGCTGCGCAGCCGTCCATGACGGCCGCGAAACCGCGGTTGAAGGTTACGGTCGCGGTACTTTTCGCGAGTGTTCGCCGGAAGCGTCGCGAGAGGTGGTAGTTCGCGGGCTTGAGCACGCAGCGTGGGTCCGGAGACCACCACAGGATAGGCTGGCCGCTGTCAAACCACGGGAAAATCCCGCGCGTATAGGCCTCCACCAGGCGTCCGACCGAAAGATCGCCGCCGGCGGCCAGCAGCCCGTCGGGTTCGACCAGGGCCCTGTCGACCGGAGGAAAGGCCCCGGGCGGATCATCCGGGGTCAACCAGGCGATCCGGGTGTTACTCATCGTCATCCCGGAGCTTGCCGTCACGCCGGAACGGCGTGCGTTCGCCGACGGCGTCCATGTAGGTGTCGACGTGGCGCGCTTCCTCGTCGAGGTAGTCGCTGATGGCCGAGAAGAATTCCGGCTGCCGCAACCAGTGCGCGGACCAGGTGCTCTGTGGTGCAAAGCCCCGGCTCACCTTGTGTTCGCCCTGGGTACCCGGCTCGAAGCGTTCCAGGCCGTGCTCGATGCAGTAGTCGATACCCTGGTAGTAGCAGGTCTCGAAATGCAGCGCGTTGACCTGCTCGTCAGCCCCCCAGTAGCGGCCGTAGAGCGTGTCGTGACTGACGAAGAAGACCGCGGCGGCGAGCATCCTGTCGCCACGGTAACCCGCGATCACCAGGACATTGTCCGGCTGCGATGCGCTGATGGAACGGAAGAACTCGAGGTTGAAATAGGGCAGCGAGCCGCGCTGCATGAAGGTGACGCTGATCAGCCGGTACACGTCCGACCAGAGCGCCTCGTCCAGTTCGCCCCCCGTGTAGCGGCGGAACACGATCCCGGCGTCAGCCACGTGGCGCCGGTCGCGACGGGCCTTCTTGCGTTTGCGGGCGCTGAAGGTGGCGAGAAACTCGTCGAAGTCCGCATAGCCCGCGTTGTGCCAGTGAAACTGGCAGTCCTTGCGGGCCTTGAGGCCGAAGCGCTCCAGCCTGCGGATTTCCTCCGCGAGCGGAAACAGCACGTGCAGCGAGGATGCGCCGGATTCGGTGGCGAGCAGGCGGGCCGCTTTGATCAGCAGGCCGGCAGCCTCGTCGTCCTGGGGATCGGCAAGCAGGAGGCGCCGGCTGGGCGCCGGCGTGAAGGGCACGGCCGATACGAGCTTCGGGTAGTAGGCGAGACCGGCACGCCGGTAGGCGTCCGCCCACGCCCAATCGAACACGAACTCGCCCCAGGAGTGCGACTTCTGATAGAGCGGCATCGCGGCCCTGAGCTTCTCGCCGTCGCGGAGCGCCAGGTGGCAGGGCTGCCAGCCCGTTTCGGCGGATACGCAGCCGGTAAGCTCGGCCGCGGCGAGAAAATCGTGCCTGAGAAACGGGTAGTCGTCGCCGGCGACGGCGTTCCAGTCGTCGGCGTCGATATCCGCGATGCTGGCGTGAACGGCGACCTCGTGCCGCACGGGTCAGGCAGCGTCGTCCTGCGCTTCGGCGCCAGCCTCGATCGCGTCGAGATATTTCTCGGCGTCGAGGGCGGCCATGCAGCCTGCGCCGGCCGACGTGATCGCCTGCCGGTAGACCTGGTCGGCCACGTCACCGGCGGCGAAGACGCCCGGAACGCTGGTGGCGGTGGCGTCACCCTCGAGCCCGGATTTGACGATGATATAGCCGTTGCTCATCTCGAGCTGGCCTTCGAAAAGCCCGGTATTCGGGGTGTGACCGATCGCGATGAAGACACCCGCGAGGTCTATGTCCTCGGCGCGCTCCCGATCCGTCGTGCTCCGGATCCGGAGTCCCGTGACACCCGTGTCGTCGCCGAGGACTTCGTCGACCACGTTGTCCCACTTGAGATCGACCTTGCCCTCGCGCGCCCGCTCGAAGAGCCGGTCCTGGAGAATCTTTTCGGCCCGGAGTTCGTCCCTGCGGTGGACGAGCGTGACCTTCGAGGCGAGGTTCGAGAGGTATAGCGCCTCCTCGACGGCAGTGTTGCCGCCGCCGACGACGGCGACGTCCTTGCCGCGGTAGAAGAAACCGTCGCAGGTCGCGCAGGCGGAGACGCCGCGGCCCTTGAAGGCTTCTTCCGAGGGCAGGCCGAGATACCTGGCCGTGGCGCCGGTCGAGATGATCAGCGCGTCGCAGGTGTAGCTGCCGTAGTCACCGGTCAGCAGGAACGGCCGCCCTGACAGGTCCGCGGTGTGGATGTGGTCGTTGATGATCTCCGTGTCGTAGCGCTTCGCGTGTTCCAGCATCCGCTGCATCAGCTCGGGCCCCTGCAGGCCCTCGGCATCGCCCGGCCAGTTGTCGACGTCGGTCGTCGTCATCAGCTGGCCACCCTGTTCCACGCCGGTAATCATGACGGGATTCAGGTTGGCGCGGGCGGCATAGACCGCGGCGGAGTAGCCGGCTGGCCCGGAGCCCAGGATCAGCACGCGGCAATGTTTCGGGTCACTCATGTATACTTCGTCCTTACGTTTGGGGGCGGTTCAGCTTGCAGGAACTAGCCTTGTTCCCGTACCTCTGGCGTGTGCGGGGACAAAATGAAATGCGTTCTGCCTGTCAGGAATCAAGGCTCGCGAGAGCCTCACGGCCTAGTGTAGGCGAATCGGTGCGTGCGAGCATCCGCCCGGTGGGGCGAGTGCCGGCGAGCCGGCGACCGGGCGCTCGGCGCATGATCTCGTTCCCCAGCTTCACATTGGGCTTCATTAATGTATTAACATCAGGCAATTGCAATCATTTGCCTGAAATCACGTGAACATGGCCAAGACTCGCAAAGCTGCACAACCCGCCGCCGCGCTGTCCGCGCCCGTGAGCCGTGCGCTGCGTGAAGGTGCGCTGTACGTCTTCGGCGCGATCGCGCTGATTCTGTGGTTCGCGCTGTTCACCTACAGCCCGGACGACCCGGGATTCTCGCAGGCGACCTCCGGCGGCAACGTCAGCAACGGCGTCGGCCGCGTGGGCGCGCTGACCGCCGACATGCTGTTCAACCTTTTCGGGCTGCCGGCCTACCTGTTCACCGTGATGGTCTTCTACCTGGGGTGGATGCTGTACCGGGAGCAGAAGACGCATCAGCCCCTGACGCGCACGGATTTCGCGCTGCGCTTCGG
>JAZBNZ010000105.1:0-2426 GCA_036350895.1 Woeseiaceae bacterium | reverse complement strand
GTGGCCGACCAGGTCGTGCTGGCCTGCAACGGCTATCTCGGCAGGCTCGAGAAGCGCGTGGCGGGCAAGATCATGCCGATCAACAACTTCATGATCGCGACGGAGCCGCTCGGCGAAGCCCGCGCTTTGGAACTGATCGACGGTTTCTACGGCATCCACGACACGCGCTTCGTCGTCAATTATTTCCGCCTTTCGCACGACTACCGGCTGTTGTTCGGTGGCGGCGAGAACTATCGCGCGGGTTTTCCGGCCGACATCGGCGCGTTCGTCCGGCACTACATGCTCAAGCTGTTCCCGCAGCTTGAGGACGTCGCGATCGACTACGCCTGGGGCGGCACGCTGTCCGTCACGGTCAACCGGCTGCCGCACGTCGGCCGACTGGAGCCCAACGTCTGGTTCGCGCAGGGCTTTTCGGGCCACGGCATCTCCACGGCGAGCTTTTCCGGCAAGCTGCTGGCCGAGGCGATCACCGGCGATCGCTCGCGCTTCGAGATCATGGAGGCCCTGCCGACGATGACGTTCCCGGGCGGGACGCTCCTGCGCTACCCGGGGATGGTGCTGGGGATGCTCTACTTCTCGCTGAAGGACCGCCTGTAACGCGAGGGCGGGCGCCTCAGAATGCCTGGTGCAGGCTTAGCTGGAACTGCGGCTTGTCCCAGTTATCGGTCTTCTGGTGCATGAAGCCGGTCTGCAGCCTCAGCCGGTCTGACAGGCTGTAACCGATCGCCGCGTAGAAGCGATTGCGGTCGAACAGTTCGACCGTCCGGCCGTCCCCGATATCCCGCTCGCCGTTGATGAAGATCTCGTTGTAGAGCGACAGGTACCAGGCGCCTTTGCCGAGGTCGTCGCGATTGAACGGCACGTTCATGAAGATTGCGTAGCGGAAGCGGGTCCGGAAATCCTGGCTCTCGACCCAGCGCTGTTCGTAGCGAAACCGGTGCCGCAGGAATATCCGGTTACCGATTTTCTGTGGCAGAGCCGCTTCCTGGTAGATCCGGTCTTCGTTGACGGTGCCATCGCCGTCGCCGAACTCGCCGGTCGTGATGTTCGCGTAGCCGAGCGTCAGCAGCGCGTCGTTCGAGCGGGGCCGCCAGGTCAGGCCGCCGCGCAGGAGGAGCTGTTCGAGATCCCCGAGCATGTCCCAGTTGCGGTACTGCAGGTCGCCCTGGACACCCCACTGGCTGTCGTCAAAGCGGGCGTCGAAGAAATACATGTACCAGGCGCCGAGCTGGTCCTCGTCGATCTGGGCGTGGGCCTGGCTCGGCGCGGCGAGCCAGGCCAGGATAAGGAGGAGCAGGGCGGCAGTGCGCATGAAGTCTCGGGGCTTTCGGTCAGGGTGAAGCCCGCAAGCCTACGGCCCTGTCAGCAATTTTCAAGATCAGGGCTGCCCGGTGGCGGTGCGGGGTTCACGGCGCAGGCCGAAACTACCCGCGGGGGCGCGACGTCAGGCCAGCCGATGCGCCAGTCGCTCTGCCCGGCGGAGCGACCGAGGCGACGGTTTTGCGTCGGCGCTGTCGCTCACCATGCCGGCGTACAGGGTGCCGACCGGCTTCGCACCGATCGTCTTCGACGCGGTCTTGAGTTCCTTGAGCGTTGCGTACGCGAGGCGGCCG
The DNA here is from genome assembly GCA_036350895.1 of Woeseiaceae bacterium. Lineage (GTDB taxonomy): Bacteria > Pseudomonadota > Gammaproteobacteria > Steroidobacterales > Woeseiaceae > UBA1847. The sequence continues at coordinate 813 of JAZBNZ010000105.1, read as the reverse complement.
AGGCTGGCCGGTGCGGCGGACGACGAGACCAGGACGGCGGGTTTCTTCGCGAACTTCGCCCGCCGGAATTTCGGTGCCTTTGCGCCCCAAGGCCAGTAGCCGTAGGGGGCGAGCCGCTCCATGAAGCGCTTGAACAGCGCGGTCGCGCTGCCGAAATTCGTCGGCGCGGCGAGGACGTACCCGTCTGCTGCTTCCAGCGTTTCGATGAGGTCCGCCATGTCGTCGCGGATCACGCAGTGACCCGGTGAATCGCCGGCTTCCTGCATGCATTCCCGGCAGTTTCGGCAGAACTCGATGCGCGTATCGCGCAAGTCGATCCGCGTCACGGTGGCGCCGCGTTGCTCCAGCGCCGCGGTCAGCGTGTCGACCAGGCAGTCGGTCACACCGTCATGCCGATACGACCCGTTTATGGCGACTATTCTCCTGTTCGTGCCCATGACATATCTCCTCACGACTAGCGTAGCCGCTGGCAAGGCCGATTGAATCGTGACTTTCCGAAGCCGGTCTGCGCTTGGCGAAGTGTTGCGTTCACCGGGCCGACCGGGCAGCCTAGCGTCGCCGGGCCCGACAGAGCCCGCGGGAGGTTCCAGCTTGCCCGTACGACGGATACTCAGGATTGGTGACCCGCGCCTGCGCGAGGTATCACAGCCGCTCGAGCGTTTCGACACGCCCGAGCTCCACGAGCTCGTCCGCGACATGTTCGACACGATGGCCGCGGCGGACGGTGCCGGGCTTGCCGCGCCGCAGATCGGCGTGCCGCAGCGCGTGATGATCTTCGGTGTCGAGACGAACCCGCGCTATCCCGATGCCGAG
>JAZBNZ010000104.1:0-2103 GCA_036350895.1 Woeseiaceae bacterium | reverse complement strand
CGGACACTGTCCGGCCACCCCGCTACGGCCTGACAAGCTTGGCTGGCCAGACCCCCACGCCGCTCTACCGTCGCAACCGGCGCACGGCCTGGCTGTTTCTCGCGCCGATGCTCCTGGTCTTGCTGGCGGTCGCCGGCTGGCCGCTCGTGCGGACGATCTGGCTGAGCTTCACCGACGCCCAGCTCGCCGCCCCCGGCGCCGCCGCCTGGGTCGGGTTCGAAAACTATCTGCACTACCGCGACGGCGGCTGGAAGGGACTGCTCGCCGACCCGCTCTGGTGGCGGGCCGTCGCCAACACGCTGGTGTTCACCGTGGTCTCGGTCGGCCTCGAGACCGTGCTCGGGCTGGTCGTTGCACTGGTCCTTAACGCGTCGTTCGCCCTGCGCGGCTGGGTGCGTGCCGCCGTGCTGATCCCCTGGGCGATCCCGACCATCGTCTCGGCGCAGATGTGGAGCTGGATCCTCAACGACCAGTTCGGGCTGCTCAACGACATCCTGCTGCGGCTGGGCCTGATCGCCGAGCCGCTGGCCTGGACGGCCGACCCGGGGCTCGCACTGGCGTCCGTCATCCTGGTCGACGTGTGGAAGACGACGCCGTTCATGGCGCTGCTGATCCTGGCGGCGCTGCAGATGCTGCCGAAGGATTGTTACGAGGCGGCGAAGGTGGACGGGGTCGGGCCGGTCCGCGCGTTCTTTCACATCACGCTGCCGCTGATCGCCCCGGCGCTGTTGGTCGCGATAGTTTTCAGGGCGCTGGACGCGCTGCGGATCTTCGACCTGATCTACGTCCTGACGCCGAATAGCGCCGCGACGATGTCGATGTCGGTCTACGCCCGCCAGCAACTCGTCGACTTCCAGTCGGTCGGTGTCGGCTCGGCGGCCTCGACGATGCTGTTCTTCGTCGTGGCGGCCTGCACCGCGCTCGTCCTCGTGTCATTTCGCGGCCGTCTCGAGCCGGGAGCCCGCTGATGGTGTCGACGACCGGGCCGGGGCGATTGATCAGGCGGCTCGCGTTCGCGCTGCTGGTCCTCGGCATCGTGCTGTTCGCGACGTTCCCCTTTTATTACGCCGTGATCACGTCGTTCAAGTCAGGCGCCGCCCTGTTCCAGGTCGACTACCTGCCCGGGGAATTCGACTGGCAGAACTACGTCGCGGTCTTCCGCGAGCAGCCTTTCGGCAGGAACATCCTGAACTCGATCCTCGTCGCGACCACGGTGGTGGCCGCCGGGCTCGCGCTCGCCCTCACCGCGGCTTACGCGCTGGCACGACAGCGTTTCCGCGGCCGCCGCCTGCTGCTGGCAGTCGTGCTCGGCGTGACGATGTTCCCCCAGATCGCCGTGCTGTCCGGGCTCTTCGAGCTCGTCCGCGCGCTGGGGCTGTACAACCGGTTGTCCAGCCTCGGCATCAGCTACATGCTGTTCACGCTGCCGTTCACCGTCTGGATACTGACGACGTTTCTGCGCGACCTGCCGCGGGAGCTGGAGGAGGCGGCCATCATGGACGGCGCGTCGTCGCTCACGATCCTGCTGCGGGTGTTCGTGCCGCTGATGGGGCCGGCCCTCGTGACCACCGGACTGCTGGCGTTCATCGCCGCCTGGAACGAGTTCCTGTTCGCACTGACCTTCACGCTGACCGGTGCGCAGCGCACCGTGCCGGTGGCGATCGCGCTGATCAGCGGCGCCAGCCAGTACGAGCTGCCCTGGGGCCAGATCATGGCCGCGTCGGTCGTGGTCACGGTGCCGCTGGTCGTCCTGGTGCTGGTCTTTCAGCGGCGCATCGTCGCCGGACTGACGGCGGGGGCGTTGAAGGGGTAGCGGCCGGCGCGCAGGGAAGGTGTCTGCATTTGATCGGCAAATCCGGTGATGTGACCGGTACTTCAGGCCATCTGTTAGCGCCATGATTCCGGCACTCGACGCAATACCGGGCAACCGAACCGCCGGCTGCGTGACGCGTTCAGTCGCAGCTGCTGCCGGTATTTTAGAGGAGTCTCGCCGAGCACCCTTTATATTATCGATCGCGATAAAAAGACATAGATAGCTTTACGAAAATAGCTACTAACTATTTAATTAGAGATAAATAGGCATAATGTGGAAAGTGCCCCGCG
>JAZBNZ010000103.1:0-28012 GCA_036350895.1 Woeseiaceae bacterium | reverse complement strand
ATAACCCTCGACACCGCGAACCCGATCTGGGACCGGTTCTTTACGGTGGCGCCGCTCGTGCTCATCGGCACGCGCGACGAAGACGGCGCCCTCGATTTCGCCCCGAAACACATGGCCATGCCGATGGGCTGGCAGAACTACTTCGGCTTCGTCTGTTCGCCGACCCACTCGACCTGCGCCAACATCGATCGGACCGGCGAGTTCACGGTCAGCTACCCGAAGCCGTCGCAGGTGTTGTATTCGAGCCTCGCGGCCTCGCCCCGGACGGACGGCCACAAACCCGTGCTCGATCTTTACGACACGTTCCCGGCGAAGCACGTCGACGGCGAATTCATCGAGGATGCGTACCTGTTCTTCGAGTGCCGGCATTACAGGACCTATCACGACTTCGGCGAGAATTGCCTGATTACCGGCGAGATCATCGCAGCCTCAGCCGAACCCGGCTTCGTCCGCTCGAGTGAGCGCGACAGCATGGAGCTGATCGCCGAGAACCCGCTCCTCGCCTACGTGTCACCGGGGCGCTTCGCCTCGATCGAACGGACCAACGCGTTCCCGTTCCCGGCGGATATGAAGAAGTGAAGACCGATGCCGACTGCCACTGCAACGCAGGTTCTCGAGCTTGTTCGCGGCGAGCGGCAGCTCCTGGTCGAGCTCCTTAGGGAGCTGACCGAGGCCGAGTCGCCCTCGCGGCACCCGGACATCCACGGCCGCATCCGTACTCTGCTGACCACGATGTACGCGGATCTCGATTTCGAGGTCCGCGAGGTCGGCCGTTCCGGCGGCCCGCGGCACATCTATGCGCGGCCGCAAAAGCGCCGGCGGCATCAGCCGGTGCAGCTCCTCGTCGGCCACTACGACACGGTCTGGCCGGTGGGCACGCTCGAGGAGCGTCCCTTCGAGGTCGACGGCAACGTCATCCGCGGCCCCGGCGTCTTCGACATGAAGGGCGGGCTCGTGCAGTCGATCCTGGCGCTCCGCACGCTCCGCAATCTCGGCATCGACCTGCCGGCGACGCCGGTGATCTTTGTCAATGCCGATGAGGAGATCGGCAGCCGTTCGTCGACGCGCTACATCCGGCGCCTGGCCCGGGCGGCCGCGCGCGCGTTCGTGCTCGAGCCCGCGCTCGGCGAGGAGGGCAGGCTCAAGACCGAGCGCAAGGGTATCGGCCGCTTTACGATCACGGTCTACGGCAAGGCCGCCCACGCGGGCCTCGACCCCGAGGGCGGTGCGAGCGCCATACTCGAACTCTCGCACGTGATCCAGAAGCTGTTCGCGCTCAACGACCCTGCCGGGGGCACTACCGTCAACGTCGGCACCGTGGACGGTGGCATCCAGCCGAACGTCATCGCGCCGCACAGCACCTGCGTCGTCGACGTCCGCGTGCCGACGGTTGCTGCCGGCGAGGCGGTCACGCAGGCGATCCACTCGATCGAGCCGCAGACCGACGGCGTCCGGCTGCGCATCGAGGGCGCGATCGGCCGACCGTCGCTCGAGGCCACGCCCCGCAACGAGGCGTTGTGGGCCCAGGCGCAGTCGGCCGGGCGTGAACTGGGGCTCGAACTCCGGAGCGCGCGCGCCGGGGGCGGCTCCGACGGCAACACGACGAGCCAGTACACGGCGACGCTCGACGGGCTCGGCCCCGTCGGCGACGGCGCCCACGCCGTGCACGAGTTCCTGTACATCGATCGCACGCTCGAGCGCGCGGCGTTGCTGGCACTCCTGCTGGCGGCACCGCTCGAGCGCGCTGCGCGCCGGGAGCGTGCCGTATGAACCGCCGGGTGTTCGCCTCGGTGACGCGCATCAGCGACCTTGCCAATGCGTCCTTCGACGTCACGCCCCTCGATCGGGCGAACTGGGCTACCGGCGACTACGTCGAGGCAGAGGTGATACCGCCGATCTCGAGCCTGTATCACGTCGAGGATCGCACCGGCTTCATGGACCCGGTCAAACCCGGTGACAGGATGATCGGCGCCTTCGGGCACCGCGCGGCGACGCTGGAGGGTGCGGGCAGCTGGGAGGCTATCGAGGACGGTCGCCTGCACGCGATGACCAATGCCGGGCTGCTCGGCCGCTTCACGTCGTTCTCGCCGCTGCTGCCCGACCCGATCTCGCTCCGCTACCGGGGGCACGTCATGCGTAACGGCGCCAAGGTGACGATGCGCGACTTCGCGCTCGAGTCCGACTACCCCGAATTCGACGTCCCGACGATCCTCCTGGTCGGTACGTCGATGTCGGCCGGCAAGACGCTGACCGGGCGCGCCGCGATCGAGGTGCTGACAGGCGAGGGCTACAGCGTGACCGGCGCGAAGCTCACCGGCGCCGGCCGCTATCGCGACATCCTGTCCTTCGGCAAGAGCGGTGCTTCGCGCATCTACGATTTCGTCGATGTCGGCCTGCCGTCGACGATCGTGCCGGAAGACGAGTATCGCGAGGCGGTCCGGCCGCTGCTGCGGCACATTGCCGCCGAACGGCCGGACTATCTCGTCTGCGAGGCCGGCGCCTCACCGATGGAGCCCTACAACGGCGCCGCGGCGATCGAGGAGCTCGGCGACAACGTCGCCTGCTGCATCCTGTGCGCGACCGATCCCTACGCCGTCGTCGGCGTCATGCAGGCCTTCGGGCTGGAGCCGGATCTCGTGACGGGGCCGGCCACCAACACGCAGGCGGCCATCGACCTCGTCCGCAAGCTCACCGGCGTGCACGGCATCAACATCATCGATCCCGACGCGATGCCCGAGTTTCGCGACTTCCTGCTCGGCGTCCTCGGTATCGAGCCGCGGCGGCCCTGAGCGCGAACCCGGCCGATCTCCCGGGACGTCCTACCAGGCGATGCCGTAGTCGTCGCCGTGGTTGCTCGAGCCACCCTGCATCGCGCCGTTCTCCCAGTCGAAGAAGATCGCGTTGATCGGGCCGGAGGTGCGGTCGCGCTGGCCGTAGATGCCGACCTCGACGTCGTAGCCCATCGCCTCGAGCTGCTCGCGCGTGAACTCGCTCACCGACGCGTTGACGGCGAGGCGTCCGGGCTCCTTCTCGTGCTGCCCGAAGGAGCCGTGCATCTGGAAGCTCAGGAAGTTGTCGGCTTCGGCCGCTTCCTGCACGTTCATGCCGAATTCGACGACGTTCATGAAAAATTGCAGCAGGTTCTGGTCCTGGGCGTCGCCGCCCTGTACCGAGAAGGAGAGGAACGGCTTGCCGTCCCGGAAGGCCATGCTCGGCGTCAGGGTGACGCGCGGCCGCTGGCCCGGCTGGACGACGTTGTAGGGATTCTCGGCCGGGTCGAGCACGAAGCTCTGCATGCGCTGCGAGAGGCCGACGCCGGTCCCGCCGGCGATGAACGCCGGGACCCAGCCGCCGCTCGGCGTGACCGAGACGATCCAGCCGTCCTTGTCCGCGGCCTGGATGGTCGTCGTGCCGCGGAAGAACGCATCGTCGTCGGGCGCGTCGGCGACCTTGCTCGTCACTTGGTCCAGATAGTCGCGATAGGGATTGCGGCCACGCTGGAAGGCGTAGGGGTCGCCGGGCCCGATGTCGGGGTCGTTACGCTCCGGGTCGATAGCGGCGGCGCGCTGTTTGGCGTAGGCCTTAGACAGCAGACCCTCGATGGGCTCCTCCGGCGGGAAGGCGGGGTCGCCATAGTAGAAATCCCGGTCGGCGTAGGCGAGGTTCATCGCCTGGTAGAGCGTGTGGATGTAGCGCGTGGAGTTGTAGCCCATGCTCCTGACGTCGAAATTCTCGAGGATGTTGAGCGCCTGCAGCAGCACGGGGCCCTGGGTCCAGGTCGTGAGCTTGTAGACGTCGACGTCCTTGTAGCTGGTCTTCACCGGCTTCTCGAGCTTCACTTCCCACTGGTCGAGGTCTTCCATCGTGAACAGCCCGCCGGCCTCTCGCGTCGCCCGCACCATTTCCTCGGCGATGTCGCCGCGGTAGAAGCGCTCGTAGGCCGCATAGATGGCGGCCTTGCGATCCGCGCCGTTCTCGAGCGCTTCGCGTTCCGCTTCGACGAGTTTCTCGAGCGTGGCCTTGAGGTCGGGCTGGCGGAAGATCTCGCCGACGGCCGGTCCCTCAGGGTCGTCGCGGTCGCCGTTGGGCAGGAACACGTCGCGCGAGTAGGGCCACTCGAGGATACGGTCGCGGCCGCGCTCGATCGAGCGCACCGCGCTTGCTTCGATCGGGTAGCCCTCGGCCATCTCGATCGCCGGCGCCAGTACGTCGGCGAGGCTCAGCGTGCCGAACTCGGCCAGCATGACCATCAGCCCACCCGGCGTGCCCGGCGTGACCGCAGCCTGGGGACCCCATTCGGGCGGATAGTCGAGTTCCTGTGCCTTGAAGAATTCGGGCGTGGCGCCGGTCGGGGCCACGCCGAGTGCGTTGATGCCGATCACTTCCTTCGTATTCGGGTTGTAGATGAGCGCCTGGGTCTCGCCACCCCAGCCGAGTACGTCCCACATCGTGGAGGTGGCGGCGAGCATTGCGCAGGTGGCATCGACCGCGTTGCCGCCCTGGTAGAAGATCCGCGCTCCGGCCGATGCGGCGAGCGGCTTGCCGGTGATCGCAACCCAGTGCTTGCCGTGCAGGAGCGGCTTCTCGGGCCGCGCATCGGCGGCGGCGGCGCCGAGGATGGTCACCAGTGCAAGAACCAGGGTGATGGCGGGACGGAAGCCGGTGCGGTGCATGTCGTTCTCCTTGTCGGAATCGCGCTCCATTTGACCCGATCGGGCCGGGAGCCGCAATTGACGTCGTCGATCGGGGGCTTATGTTCCGTAGTCAGTGTCACGAGGCGTGGTGTAGACTGGGTCTTCACCGCTTAGCCCGGAGCCCCGAGCCTTGACACTCACACGTTGCCTGGTACCGCTCTTGACCTTCGTGCTGCTGGCAGGGCCTGCAGCCCTCGCGGGCACCGACAGCGTGGATTTCGGGCTGCTGGACGACGTGCAGTCGATCGGCGAGGACGCGATCGATCCCCGCCCGGCCGACGGCGAGGTGCTGCTGCTGCAATTCTGGGCCAGCTGGTGCCACAGCTGCGGTTCGCTGATGTGGGACATGGACGACATCGCCACCCGCTACGAACGCGTGCGCTACATTGCCGTGAGCCTCGACGACGACGCGGATGCCGCCAGGGCCTACATCCGGAAACACAAGCTCTATTCGAAATACAGTGACCGCTATTTCGTCGATGCCGGGAAAACGCTGGCATCGTCCCTCGATATCGAGACCGTCCCCAGCATCCTGGTCGTTTCGGTCGCCGGCGACGTCAGGCTCAGGAAGAGCGGTCACCTGAACAGCAGCGACCTCCGCGATATCGTTACTGCCATCGATCAAACACACTGAACAACACCCGGGAGTTCGGATGAAGAACTGCGCTCGTCATCTCTTCGTATACCTATGCCTGGCCCCAGTGTCCGTGTACGCGGGCGACGGGGTCGAGTTTTATCGCGACGTCATGCCGCTCGTCGCCGACAACTGCATCACCTGCCACTCGGAGGCGGGCGTTTCGTTCTCGTTCGAGAACCCCGAGGAGACCTATAACCTCAGGATGGCTATTGCCTCGGCGGTCGCGGACGAACGCATGCCGCCCTGGCTCGCCGAGTCGGGTCACCAGGCCTACGTCGGCGACTATTCCCTGACGGCCGAGGAAAAGCAGCTCGTCGCCGAGTGGGCCGGCGCCGGCTTCCCGAAGGGCGAGCCGACGGCGAGCCGCTTTGCGAGCCCGGATGTCATGGAGTTCGATGCCGACCTGACGGTCTCGGTGATACCGGACGGCAGCTATCTGCCGAACCAGGAACGCAAGGACGACTATCGCTGCTTCGTATTCGACTGGCCCTACGAAGAAGACATGTACGTGACCGGATTTATGGCGACGCCGGGCAACCAGCGGGTGTCGCATCACCTCGTGAACTTCGTGGTCGGACCCGAGGCCGCGCCTATTCTGAAGACGCTGAGCGAGGAGGAACCCGGCCAGGGTCACCAGTGCTTCGGCGGGGCGTTGCCGGATTCCATCGGCAGCAAGGAGGTGCAGGCGAGGCTCGAGGAACGCTTCCCGGGTGGCCTCGAAACCCTCTACAAGAATAACTTCTGGCTGTCGCACTGGGCGCCGGGCATGTACGGCGAGGAATTCCCGGCCGACACCGGGATACTCGTGCGGCCCGGTTCGGTGATCGTCGTGCAAATGCACTATTACTCCGCGTTCGCCCCGGGCGAGCCCGATGTCGGCACCGAGATGCACTTCAAGCTCGCGAAACAGGTCGACAAGCCCTCGGTCAACCTGCCGCTGACCAACAATCGCTGGCTGTACGGTGCTCGAAACCAGACGATGACGATTCCGCCCGGCGAGTCGGCGAGCTACGAGGTCAGCGAGACCTTCGAGCAGGTTGCGGGCTTCGCGTCGCACGCACTCAGGATTCCTCCCGAGGAGATCGGTGCACTCGAGCTGCGTTCGGCCAACATTCACATGCACTCGTTCGGCGCGTCCGGCGAGGCCAGCCTGCTGCACGCCTCGGGCCAGAAAGAGACGTTGTTGAGCATTCCGCGCTGGGACCTCGACTGGCAGCGCGACTTCCTGTTCGAGGACAGCAAGATCATCCCGAAAGAAGAGTTCGGGCGAGCCCGCCTGATCGTGGAGTGCACCTTCGAGAACTACACCGAAGAGGTCGTCTACGGCGGTTACGGCAGTGACGACGAAATGTGCTTCAACTTCTCCTACGTATCGGTGATACGCCAGGAAGAAAGCGTCGCCAGCACCGAATAAATAGTTTGGGGTCAGAGTAAAAACTGGCAGGGCGCGGTGGCGTCCTGCCAGTTTTTACTCTGACCCCGAATATCGATAACAACGGACACGGGAAAACATACATGCGCAAATGGATCATTGGCCTGCTGGCGCTGGCCTCGGCAAGCGGCTGGATTCCGGAAGTCGCCGCAGACTCCCACGAGGACCAGAAAGCCGTCCTGGTCACGGGTGCCAGCAGCGGCATCGGCCGGTACATTACGGAGCGACTCGCCGGGGAAGGCTTTTTCGTCTATGCCGGCGCACGCAAGCAGGCCGATATCGACGAACTCAACGCGATCGACAACGTCCAGGCACTTCGCCTCGACGTCACGGAGCAGGAGGAGATCGACGCGGCAGTCGAGACCGTCCGCGAGGGCGGCCGCGGGCTCTTCGGTCTTGTCAACAACGCAGGGGTTTATATCGGTGGGCCGGCGACGGACGTGCCTGTCGAAGAACTCGAATGGATCATGGACGTCAACGTGTTCGGCGTTTACCGCGTCACCAAGGCCTTCGCGCCGATGATCATCGAATCGAAGGGCCGGATTACGACGATCGGTTCGATCTCCGGCATCCTGGCAGGCTCGTTCGGCGGGCATTACTCGATGACCAAGCATGCGATCGAGGCCTACACGGACTCGCTGGCGGCGTTGATGGAGCCCGTGGGCGTGCGCGTCAGCGTGATCGAGCCCGGCAACTACGATTCCCGCATCGCCGAGTCGGCGGTCCAGCGCATGAAGGACAAGAATGCCCAGTACGCCCTCGACGGGTCGCCGTTCGCCGAGGATTTCGATGCCTGGCTCGATCGTGACTGGGACCGCAGCGTGTACAAGCCACCGCACGAAGTGGCCGACGCCGCGTACCGATTCTTCACGGATGACAGTACCCTGCGCCGCTACATGGTCGTGCCGGTCGAACGCGAGGCGAGGATAACGATCGAGCAGATTATCCGCGAGATGGTGCAGCTCAACGAAGGCCAGGCTTACTCGTACAGCCGGGACGAGCTGGTCGAAATGCTCGACGCGGCACTCGCACCGGCAGAGGAAGAGCCGGCGGCCGAATGAACGTCCGACGACTTTTCGGCTTCCTGGTCTTCCTGCTACCGCTGTACGCCTTTGCCGGCGAGGCCGAACTCGAGACGCTGCTTCGCGACTTTCTCGCCGGCGTGGACGAGCGCGCCGTCCACGAGCGCTTCTGGGCGGACGATCTCGTCTACACGTCGTCGAGCGGGAGCCGCTTCGGCAAGCAGCAGATTCTCGACGGCATCGACGGGTCCGATACGGCAGAGCCCGCACCCGCCTACACGGCGGAAGACGTCGATATCCGGGTCTACGACGACATGGCAGTCGTAGCGTTCCGGCTGGTCGCGACGGCCGCGGACGATGAAGTCCAGTACTACTTCAACACCGGCACCTTCGCGTATCGTGCCGGCCGCTGGCAGGCGGTGGCATGGCAGGCGACGAAGATACCGCCGGACGCGCCCTGAAAATAATTTGGGGTCAGAGTAGAAATAGCCCGGCGTTGAAATTTGGGGTCAGAGTAAGAACTGGGCGGGAGTTTGCGCCCGCCCAGTTCTTACTCTGACCCCAAATTATTTTTTACTCTGACCCCAAATATCGTCAGCGGCTTAGCCGGACTTTCTCAGTGAAGTCCTTTGCGAAGGCGTCGACGGCGGCCCAGTCGGTGAACTCGTAGGTACCATCGAGATCGGTCGGGCCCTTGGTTATCCACATGATCAGGCGGATCATGTGCTTGTCCAGGAAGCCGTAGCGCGGGTAGTCGATCTTGCCGGCGAAGACCCCGGCCAGCTCCGGTTTCCAGCTGATCGATTCCATGAACTTCCGGACATACGGGTTCGTTTCCGGCGTCTGCTTGCCGGGCTTGCGGGCGACGGCGTTGACCGAGAAGAAGGCGCTGGGCTTCGATTCCAGTACCGACCGCTGCGCTTCGATGAAGTCGGCCACTTCCGGTCGGTGCTTGCCGTAGCGAATGCTGGCACCGATGACGATCGCGTCGTAGTCGGCCGGGTCGGGCGGTGTCGACGGAGTGAGTTCCACGATGGTCGGCCGAAGTCCCTCGGCCTCGAGGTTCCCGGCGAGTCGCTCGCAGATCTCCCGCGTATGGCCGTCGACGCTCGAGTAAAGCAACAGTATTTGTGACATATCCGCTCTGAAGTCAGTGGGCGCCCGCTTCGGATCTCGCCACGTCGTGGCACCGGGCATCGGGGGGATTATAAAGCGTCAGGGCGCGCTTGCCTTCGTGGCAAAGACCTATGCTCCTCCAGGGGAAACCGGGGCGCCGTCGATCGCCGCCGCTTCAGCGTAGCTTCAGCTTGACTGCACGACACTGCTCCCTGTCGATGCCGGCTCCCGCCACCGGGGGTCCGGGGTCACCAATGACACGGAGGACATCTCAATGAAACGACCATGGATGACGGCAGTGGCGCTGACTGCCACGGCCCTTGCGCTGCCCGTCGCGGCGACGGCCGATACCGGCCTGTATTTCGGCGGCAGCATCGGCGCCGCGAGCCTGAACGACGAGTTCGACGCGTTCGTCGTGGACGACAGCAGCACCGCGTATCGCGTGACGCTCGGCTGGCAGTTCAGCGACTTCCTCGCCATTGAGGCCGGCTACCACGACTTCGGCACCTTCGAGGACAGCTTTACCGCCGGCGGCGATCCCCTCGACCTCCGGATCGAGGCGGACGGCTTCATGCTCGGCGGCACGGCGAGCCTGCCGCTGGCGGGTTCGCTGTGGCTGTACGGACGCGCCGGCGCCTTCATGTGGGACGCCGACGCCAACGTCAACAGCATCACCGAGGCACGTCCGGACGATACCAACCCCTACTATGGCGGCGGCGCGAAGGTGCGCCTCTCGAACCGGCTCGACCTGGTCGGCGACTGGACCCGCTTCGAACTGGCCGATACGGAAAGCGACGTGATCTCGCTCGGGTTCACCTACCGGTTCTGATGATGGCGGCGACGGGGCGCAGGTCGCGCCCCGTCGCCCGGCAACGTCAGCGGCGGAAGACGTTGACGACGATCGTCAGGAAGATACTGATCACCAGCATCGACGTAATCGGCAGGAAAATCTTCGTGTTGCCGTTGTCGATCCGGATATCACCCGGCAGGCGGCCGAACCAGCTGAGCGTCTGCGGCGCGAAGTGCAGCAGCGCACCGACGACGAGTATCACCGCACCGGCAATCATCATCCACTTGCCCATCGCATCTCCCGAATCCTGCCCGTAGCGGCTCGCCGCGGGCGCGCTTTTACTGAGGCACAGTTCACAGACTGTAGCCGAGCAATATCGAATACTGCCATTCACCGGCCGTGTCGTCGCTGCTGCACGCTGCATCGCGACTTGCCAACGGATTATGTAAGGCCAAAAAGGATTTTGAAGATGACGAGATCGGTATGCTCAGTAGCTGTCCTGGCGCTCGCATTATTCTATTTTTCAGATACTTATGCGCAAGACCCGTCCCGTAACGAGCTCAAGAGCCTCGACGGCCAGGTCCAGGAAATCAAGTCGGACGTCCTCAACATCGCCTCCGAGCTCAACGGCCTGGAGGAGCGACTCCTGTATCCCTCCGGTACCCAGGTCTCGGTCTTCGTCGCGCTGGCCGAACGCGAGGATTTCCGGCTCGACGCGGTCCGCGTCGACATCGACGGCGAGCTGGCGACCCACCATATCTACAGCTACAAGGAGCTCGAAGCGCTCCGCCAGGGCGGCGTGCAGAGGCTGTATACCGGTAACGTCCCGACGGGCGATCACCAGATCAGCGTGACGATGCTCGGCAAGCTCAAGAATGGCGACGAATTCAGTACGACGGACAGCTTCGCCTTCGCCAAGGGCGTGAAGCCGGCGGCGGTCGGCATCACCCTCGACCATCCCAACTCGGGCAAGAACGCGATCCAGCTCGGGGACTGGTAATCCATGCAGCGACTGTCGCTCATCGGCACCGGCTTCGTGCTGGCGGGCCTCCTGGCCGCCGGTACGGGTCGCGCGGAGTCACTGAAGGATCTCTACTTCGGTGAGGCGCTCTATTACGCCAACCAGGGTCTCTACTTCGAGGCGCTGGAACGCCTCGACACCGAGGTTCGGCAGCACAGCGACGTGGACGAGCCGGAGCTCGACTCACTGTTTCATCACATCAATGCAGCCGAGTTCTCGCTCGGCGATTTCGAACTTCGCTACCGCATGCACCATCGCGCCGGCCGCGCGATCACGGCCGTCCTCGAAGGCGCGGTGGACGAGCTCGTCCGCAACGACGCGGCCTACCGGCTGGCGCGTATTCATTTCCAGAAGGGCCAGTTCGAGGATGCCACGCGGGCGCTGGAGCGCATCGACGGTCGTGTCCCCGACGCGATCCGCGACGACATCGAGTTCCTGCGCGCCAACATAGCGCTGGCTGTCGATGAGCCCGCGGCCGCGATCGAAACTCTCAAGGGCCTGCAGAAATCCGACGAATTCGGCGCCTTCGCGGCCTACAACCTCGGTATCGCCTATCTCAGGGCCGGCGAGCGCAGCAAGGCGGTCGAGCAGCTCGAACGCGCCGGCCAGGTCGGCACCGCCGACGAGGCCGAGCTCGCGATCCGGGACAAGGCAAACCTCGTGCTCGGCACGATACTGCTCGAGGGCGAGTCGTTCGATGCCGCCGCGGCGAGTTTCGATCGCGTCCGTCTCGACGGGCCGTACTCGAACCAGGCATTGCTATCGGCCGGCTGGTCGAACCTCGCGACCGGCAAATTCGATCGCGCCGTCGTGCCGTGGCGGATCCTCTCGGAGCGGGAAGTCACCGACGCCGCGACGCAGGAGGCGCTGCTGGCGCTGCCGTACGCCTACGGCAAGCTCGACGTGCACGGTCGTGCGGCGATCGCCTACGGGCAGGCGCTCGATTCGTTCGGCGCCGAGATCTCGAAGCTCAACCGCTCGATCGAGAGCATTCGTGACGGCAAGTTTCTCGAGGCACTCGTGCGCGAGGAAATTCGCCGCGATGCCGACTGGGTAATCCGACTGCGCGCGCTGCCGGAAGCACCCGAGACCTTCTACATGCTGGACCTGGTGGCGTCGCACGACTTCCAGACAGGACTGCAGAATTACCTCGACCTGGCGGACCTCCGTGACAAGCTGGTTGCCTGGGAGCGCGACTTCGACGCGTTCGACGACATGGTGGAGATACGGCGCACGCACTACGAGCCGCTCCTGCCGGATATCGACGAAGAGTTCCGGGCGCTCGACTCGCGCCTGAAGCTCCGCCGCGAGCAGCACAAGATGCTGGTCAAGCGCCGCGACGACCTGCTCACGACGCCGCGACCGGAGTTTCTCGCCACCCGCGAGGAACAGGAAGTGCTCGGGCAGATCGAGGCCATCGAGGCCGCGATCGAAAAAGCAGGCATTCCGGACGACGAATCCATGGTTGTGCGCCTCGACCGCCTGAAGGGCCTCCTGACCTGGACGCTCGAAACCGAGTATCACGAACGCCTGAACCGCTTCGATTCCAACCTGCGTGCGCTGGAGACGGCCATGGCCGTCGCCGAGGAGCAGTACGACGCCTTCGTGCGCGAACGGCAGGCGGCGACGCACAGCTTCGAGGGCTACACGAAACCCGTTGCCCGCCTGCGTAACTACGTTCGCGACGCAGAAAGCCGCGTCGACCTGTTGATGCGCCGCCAGGGACGCCTGCTCGAGATCGTTGCGATCGAAGAGCTCGTCGCGCGCCGCGGACGGCTGGAACGCTATGGGGACAAGGCCCGCTTTGCGCTTGCCGACAGCTATGACCGTGCCACGCAGAGCCAGGCGATGAGGGCGGAACCATGATGCGGCACAGGGCAATCGGGCTGGGCTTCTTCGCCGGCGTCCTCGCCGGCTGTGCGACCGTCGGCAGCGATCACGACACGCTCGCCGATCTCGAGCGCGTCGAGCCCGATATCGAGGAGGTGTACGTCGCCGATAGCCTCGAACGTGCCGCCGACGCCTACCGGCGCTACCTGAACGAGACGCCCGAGAGCGCGCGTACGCCGGAGGCGATGCGGCGGCTTGCCGACCTGCAGCTCGAGCAGGCCTATGGCGTTATCGGCGGTGGCAGCGACCAGGTCGTGGAGATGGCGGCGCCCGAGGCGGCGAAGCCCATACAGACAGAGACCACCCGGGTGGCGACGACGCCGCCGCCGGAGCTCAGCGAATCCGACAGGGAATTCGTCGAGCGGGCGACCGAGCGCGAGTTGTTGCTCGCGGATAGCGCTGACATCGATACCGATCTCGGTCTCGACGGCCAGCCCATTCCGGCCGGCCCGAAGGAGGCAATCCGGACCTACTGGGAGATCCTCGAGACCTACCCGAATTACGAGCGTAACGACCAGGTGCTGTACCAGCTGTCGCGCGCCTATGACGAGATCGGCCAGCCGGACGAGGCCATGAAGGTCATGGACCGGCTCGTCGCGGAGTATCCCTATTCGAAGTACGTCGACGAGGTTTATTTCCGGCGCGGCGAATACTACTTCGTCCGCAAGCAGTATCTCGATGCGGAAGCATCCTACGACGCCGTCGTCCGGATGGGTTCCACGAGCTCCTACTACGAGCTGTCGCTGTACAAGCTCGGCTGGACCTTCTACAAGCAGGAGCTCTACCAGGAAGCACTGCATCGCTACATGGCGATGCTCGATCACCGGATGACGATCGGCTACGACTTCGACCAGGACTTCGAGGAGAACGACGAACACCGGATCGCCGATACGTTCCGCGTGATCAGCCTGAGCTTTTCCAACCTCGGCGGGCCTGAAGTCCTCGACGAATACTTCGACACCTACGGGCATCGGCCGTATGCCGACAAGATCTACGGCAACCTGGCGGAGTTCTATTTCGCGAAGTTGCGCTACAAGGACGCCGCGTCGGTCTACAAGTCGTTCATCGACCTGAACCCGTTCCACAAGGTATCGCCGCAGTTCAGCATGCGGACCGTGGAAATCTACGGCGAAGCCGGTTTCCCGAGTCTCGTGGTGGAGTCCAAGAAGGAATTCGCGACCCGCTACGCACTCGATGCGGAGTACTGGACCTATTTCGACGTGGCCGAGCGTGACGACGTCGTCGGTTTCCTGAAGACCAACCTCACGGATCTCGCGGCGCACTATCACGCGCTGTTCCAGACCGAGGAGTTCGTCGACGATCAGCCGGAGAACTTCGCCGAGGCCACGCGCTGGTACCGGCAGTTCCTCGTCTCTTTCCCGACCGATCTCGACACGCCGGGCATCAACTATCGCCTTGCCGATCTGCTCCTCGAGCACGAGGATTTCGGCCTGGCGGCGGTCGAGTACGAGCGGACCGCTTACGAGTACGAGCCGCACGAGCAGAGCGCGGGCGCTGGCTACGCGGCCGTGTTCGCTTACCGGCAGCACCTCGACCGGGCGACCGGTGCGAGCCGTATCGATATTCGTGCGGCGACCGTGGAGAGCTCGTTGCGCTTCGCGGATACCTTCCCCGAGCACGCAGAGGCGCCGAAGGTGCTCGGCGCGGCGGCCGACGATCTCTACGAGATGGAGGACTTCCCGCGGGCTATCGAGTCCGCCGAGAAGCTGATCGCGCGTTATCCGGGCACCGACGCCGGGCTGCTGCGCGGCGCCTGGGGCGTCGTGGCGCACTCGTCTATGGATACCGCCGAATACGCCTATGCCGAAAACGCCTACTCGAACCTGCTGGCGCTGACGCCTGCGGAAGACGAAACGCGGGCGAACGTGATCGACGGTTTCGCGGCGTCGATCTACAAGCAGGGTGAGCAGGCCAACCTGCTCGAAGACTACCGTGCGGCGGCCGAGCACTTCCTGCGCGTGAAGCGCCTGGCACCGACGTCCTCGATCCGCTCGGCGGCCGAGTATGACGCTGCCGCCGCCTTCATGAAGCTCGAGGACTGGAGCAATGCGTCGGACGTCCTCGAGGAATTCCGGGCGAGCCACCCCGAGCACGAGCTGAACCGGGAAGCGACGAAGCAGCTCGCCTACATCTATCGCGAGGACGGCCAGGTCGAACGTTCGGCAGCCGAGCACGAGCGTATCGCGGCTGAGGCCGAGGATCCCGAGCTGGCACGGGAGGCGCTGCTGACGGCGGGCGAGCTGTATGACGAGGTCAATGTGCTCGACGACGCCGTGCGGGTCTACCAGGACTACGTCGTCCTGTACCCGCGGCCGCTGGACCTGATGATGGAGACCCGGACGCGTCTCGCGGAAATCTTCAAGCTGCGTTCCGACTACACGCTTTACTACGCCGAGCTCGATTCGATCGTGACCGCCGACAGGGAGGCGGGGGCCGAGCGCACCGACCGGAGCCGCTACCTGGCGTCGAAGGCCGCGCTGGTGCTTGCCGAGCAGCTCTACGCGCGCTTCGCGGAACTCGAGCTGACGCTGCCCTTCGAGGATAGCCTGGCCGAGAAGCAGGCGCGTATGGATGCCGCGATGGCGGCGTTCGAAGGCCTGGTCGACTACCAGGTTGCCGAGGTCACGGCGGCGGCCACCTATTACATTGCCGAGACCTATCTCAACTTCAGCAAGTCGCTGCTGGCCTCGGAACGCCCGGAAGGACTCAGCAAGGCCGAGCTCTTCGATTACGAAATGATTCTCGAGGAAGAGGCCTTCCCGTTCGAGGAACGCGCGATCGAGGTGCACCAGGAAAACTTCGAGCTGCTCCGGGCCGGCGTCTTCAACCCGTGGGTGGAAGACAGTCTCGGCCGCCTGACGACGCTGATGCCGGGTCGTTACGCGAAGAACGAAATCAGCGGCGGTCACGTCGGAACACTGGATGTCTTCGCCTACCGTATGCCCAATGCGCCGCCGCTCGGCGTCGAGGGCCAGCTGGACGCGTCCTTGCAGGAAGGCTCCGGCGAGACGGGCGCGGCAGAGCCCTCCAGTGTCCCGAGTGCGATGGCGACGGAACCGAACTGAGGCTGACCGAATCATGCAAAGAGATCTGAACAACACGCTGTCCCTGCGCCTGAAGCAGTGCGTGCTGCCCGTCGTCGCCGCGACCCTCGCGGCCTGCGCGACCACCAGCACGACCTCGAACGTCAGGGAAGCGAAAGTGCTCGAGTCGTCGTCACGCGTCGAGGTCGAAGAAGCCGTCGGCTTCACGATCGTCGAGGAAGGCAAGGTCAGTGCCGACATTCGTACGCGCTACGACGAGGCCGTCGCCCGGCTCGAACAGGGCGATCACGCCGCTGCGGTCGATTCGCTTGCAGCCATTACCGAGGAAGCGCCGCATTTGAGCGCACCGCTGGTCGATCTCGGCGTGGAGCAACATCGCGCCGGTGAGCTCGAGGCCGCCCTGGAGACCCTCAGGCTCGCCATCGAGGCGGCACCGCAGCATCCCGTTGCCCACAACGAACTCGGTATCGTGTATCGCAAGCTCGGGCGCTTCCGCGAGTCGCGGGAGCATTATGAAGCGGCGCTTGCCGTCTACCCGGGCTACCACTACGCGCGCCGCAACCTGGCGGTCCTGTGCGATCTCTACCTCGAGGACCTCGACTGCGCGCTCGAGAATTACGAAGCGTACCTGGTCCAGGTGCCCGACGACGAGGAAGCGTCGATGTGGGTTGCCGCCGTTCGTCTGCGCGTGGACCAGGGAGGCTGATCGTGACTATCGAGATCCGCTGGCTGATCGTATTCGGCCTGCTTTCAGGCCCGGTCCTTGCACAGGAAACCGAGGCCGTCGGCGAGGCGCCGGAAACCGATGCCGAGACAACGGCGACGCCGGAGGCGACCGAGGAAAACGGCGACGGGATCGAGAGTCCGCGCTCAATGTCGGGGATGTCGATTCTCGGCAACGAGGAGGCGCCGAAGGCGCTGGTCATCATTCCCTGGAAGTCGTCCGAACTCGGCGACAGCATCACACTGTCCGACACGCTCGACGAACGCGCCCAGCCCGTCGATCGCGACGTGTTCATGCGCGAGCTCGCGTTCTACCGGATTCGCTCCGGCGAGTGATCCTTCGCCGACCGGCGCAACCAAAAATCAATCACTTGGGCGCCAGCTGCGTCTCGTTATGTGATGTAGTTCAAGCCCGTGAAGGTCCAATCTACGGCGCATTCGCTAACGTGCACTGCGTCACATTAACGCCTTCCGGCGACCTCTATTCTCACCCTTGATATCGGCCCATCCGGGCCATTCCGTCAAATGAGGATGAGGTAATGGATTTCTTCTATTCGATTGTCGGCTTTTTCGCCACGGGCGGCATGTTCATGTACCCGATTCTGATCGTGTTTGCGTTCGGAGTAGCGATTGCCGTCGAACGTTACATCACGCTGCTGCGCGTCACGCAGAAAAACCAGGCCGCCTGGGACAAGGTGCAACCGCTCCTGAACGAAGGCGACTTCGAGGCAGCACGCGAAGTCACCACCAAGGACGACTCGACGATCTCGCAGGTGCTCAACATGGGCCTGTCACTGCAGGGTGCCGTGCGGCGTCGTGAAGACATCGAGATCGCGATGGAAGAGAGCATGATGGAGATCGTGCCGCGTCTCGAGAAGCGCACGCCCTACGTTGCCCTCGCATCCAGCATCGCAACCCTGCTCGGACTGCTTGGTACGATCATGGGCCTGATCCAGGCGTTCACGGCCGTCGCCAACGCCAACCCGGCCGAAAAAGCGGACCTCTTGTCCGCCAGTATCTCGGTGGCGATGAACACGACGGCGTTCGGCCTGATGGTGGCAATTCCGCTGCTCGTCGTTCACGCAGTCCTGTCCAGCAAGACGGGCGACATCGTGGACAGCCTCGAGATGGCGACCGTGAAGGCACTGAACGTCTTCTCGCGCCGGGCCAAGCGTCCGAGCGCTGCCGTCAGCGAGCCGGTTGCGGCTGACGACGAACCCGTTCCTGCCGAGGCCTGAGTACCATGGCCCGGCGGCACCACTACAAGCGCCGTACGAAGCTGACTGCGCACGAACTCGACGTCACCACCTTCCTCAACCTGATGGTGGTGCTGGTCCCATTCCTCCTGATCACGGCCGTGTTCTCGCGGCTGACGATCGTCGAGCTGAATCTGCCGAGTACGGCAGGCGGGCCCACGAGCGCGGAGGAGGGCTTCAGGCCGGAAGTGATCGTCAGGCAGGAACTCATCGAGATCACGAACGGCAGACAGTTGATCGCGTCGATACCGAACGTCGACGAGGACTACGACCTCGATACGCTGTCGGACTTCATGGTCGAGCTCAAGAACGAGTACCCCGCCCAGGAATCCGCATCGGTACTGATGGAAGCCATGATCCCATATGACTACCTCATCCAGGTCATGGATATCGTCAGGGCCGTCGAGGTTCCCCTGGAGGATGCGCCGGAAGACGAGCCGCAGACACAGCTGGTTGCCTTGTTCAGCGATATATCCGTAGGTGATGCGCCATGAGGAATTCTCGCCGTATCAAGCGCATGTCGCGCAACCGTACGAAGATTACGAAGATGAACCTGACGTCCCTGATGGACGTGTTCACGATTCTCGTGTTCTTCCTGCTCGTAAACTCCGGCTCGGTCGAGGTTCTCGATACGCCGAAGGACGTCAAGCTGCCCGAAGGCATGGTCGAAGAGAAGCCGCGGGAAACCGTCGTCATCTTCATCTCGCCCGAGCAGGTGCTCGTCCAGGGGAGCCCCGTTGCGAACGTTAGCGACATCCTGGACGGCAACCAGGAAGGTTACGACCCGATCGCCGTAAAGCTCGCCCAGATCCGCGACAGCGTCGTGGGACCGGCAACGCTGGCGGTGGCCGGCAGCCAGGAGGTAACGATCCTCGCCGACAAGTCCGTGCCGTTCGTCGTCGTCCGGAAGGTCATGTCGCTGTGTACCGGCGAAGGTTACGAAAACGTGTCGCTGGCCGTCATACAGAAAGGCGCCCAGGTGGCGTCGCTCTAGCACCGCAGGGATGAAGGTGACTCCGTGAGCACTGATGAATTGAATCAACAGAAGCGGGAGGTTCACGCGCAGGTCGAGCAATCGGAAATTGCGCTTGAACAGCTCGAGGCCGAGCTTACAGCCGTTATCGGCGAGCTGAATTCGCTCGCGGAAAAGCGTCCCCAATACGATGCGCTCGCAGCGGTATGCGACTCACTGGAAGCGCTCGAGTCGACCGGTGCGGAGCACCTGTTCTGGGGCGACAGTGACGATGCGGAGATCGCGACCGCACGCATCGAGAGCGCAAGACTGCGCATCGACAAGTACGCGGGCGAGATCCAGCTCATCGAAGAACGCAGGCAGGTCGTCCAGGACAGCATCGACGAGCGGAACGACGAGCTCGATGCACTGCATTACGATCTGCAGGACATCATCGAGCAGGAAGAAGCGATACAGAACGAGTGGCTCGTCGAGCGCGACCTGGACGACGTGCCCGAACGCGCGATCGTCATGCCGTGGGCCCGGGGGCAGGAAGAAGATGCCCGCTACCGGAAGTCGCTGGGCCTGTCGATGGCCGCTTCACTCGCCCTGGCGCTGATCGTCGGTTCCATTGCCATCCCGATCAAGGAGCGCGACCCGATCGAGGAACTGCCGGACCGAGTCGCCAAGCTCGTGCGTGAAGAGCGGACGCCGCCGCCCCCGGTCGAGCCGGAGCCGGTCATCCCGGACGAGGCGATCCCGGAACCGGAGCCGGAGCTGGTCGAGGAAGTACCGCCCGAGCCCTCGCCGGAGATCCTCGAGGAAACCGCGGTCGCGGCGGAGTCGAAACCGGTGAATACGACCGAGCAGGTCAAATCGAAGGGGATCCTGGCGTTCCGCGAAAGCTTCGCCGAGAAGGCGAACCTGCGGCCGTCGGCCAAGCTCGGGTCGCAGGCACGAATCTCGAGCGCGGGCTCCGATTCCGTTGGTCGGCCTGAGCGTGCGATGGTGACGACCTCGGCGGCGGGTTCCAGTGGCGGCATCAACCTCGCCAGCATCAGCCGCGACGTCGGCGGTGGCGGCGGCGAAATTGGCGGTGTCGCCGTCAGTCGGGTCGAAAGTTCGATCGGCGGTTCCGGCGGACCGGATCGGCCACTCAGCGCCGGCGCTTTCGCCGGCCGTACCGACGAGGAGATTCAGATCGTCTTCGACCGGTACAAGGCAGCCCTGTACCGGCTCTACAACCGCGAACTCAGGAAGGATCCGACGCTGCGCGGCCAGATGGTGCTCAAGCTCACGATCGAACCGGACGGGTCGGTGTCGATGTGCGAGCTGCAAGCTTCGGACCTCGACGCACCGACGTTGGCAGGACAGGTCGTCGAGCGTGTCAGGACGTTTGATTTCGGCGCCAAGGAAGACATCGTCGCGGTGACGATCGTCTACCCGATCGACTTCCTGCCGGCGGCGTAGTTCGTGGTCTGGCTGAGCATCCGGTCGCCGGACCGCAACATACAAGAGATGGAGTTGCAGCAGGAGGCCGGGAGCGGCAACCCGTCTCCCACGGCTGCTGACGTATGGCTGACACACGGCGCCTTCGGCACGGTGACCGAAAACCGGTTTACCAAAGCTGTGATCCAGTTCAACCAAAGCGGTCTTTGCATGGGCCATAGTCCCGGTTGGAAACAAGGCAAAACCACCGAAAGGTGGTGACGCAAAGTCACCGGCCTACGGGGCATGAGGCCCTATGGCAGCGGAACTGCCCGTGCTGAGAGCTCAAGGATTCGGGCGGCTTCGACACCAGAAGTTTGACATAAGGATTTGGTCGGCAGCATGGCCCGAGCCACGACAGGGAAAGCAGTTTCAGTGCGCCGCTTCGGCGCCATCGTTGCGCTCGCCGCGGCGATCCTGGGTTTTGGCGCGGAGAACGCCAACGCCCAGGCCACTGACTGTTCCTCGTTCCCCGACGCGACGCTCGACGGGTTCGTCACGCCGAATCCGCCGTCGAACATCAACATCGATACGAACTGCACGGTCCGAAATTTCCCGGCGAGCAACCCGCTCACGACCAACTTCTCCTTCTTTACCCAGCCGGGCCAGACCAACGAGCGCTGGCTGATCATCTTCGACAATGTTGTGCATACCGGGAACATGTCGTGCAACAGTGTCCTCGAGCACAAGATCTGGTTCACGAACGGCTCGTCGTCGAAGATTCGGGAAAACTGCCAGAACCTGCTGATCCCGGTCGAGAAGATCGACAAGGCGAATCCGCCCGGCACGACGACGGCCGCCATCGGCGTGCCCTTCACCTATACGCTGACGAGCCCGGTGCTGTTCGATCCGGCGACGACGACCGTGATCAACACCGAAGGCTCGGTCAACGACCTGCACGGCATCACGATCACCGACGACCTCAATGCGACCGGCGTCGACCTGACCTATCTCGGGCACACCGCGTACTGGAAGGACTCCGGCGCACCGATTGCGCACACCTTCGACAACGCGAGCGGGCTTCTCACGTTCGATAACTTCCCGATCATCCCGGCGGGCGAGCAGTTCATCATCGAGATAACCGTGGTGCTCGAGGACTCGCCGTCCAACGCGGTCGGCACGCAGTTCATCAATACCGCCAAGTGGGACTTCGGCCGGCTGATCGACGGCGTCTTCTACGAACCGCTGCCGGGCGAGTGGGGCATATCGCCGCCACTCACGATCGCCGCGCCGGATCTCATCGTCACCAAGACCGGCCCGGCAACGCTCGGCCGGACGCTGAACCTCGGCGAATGGGGCGAGTTCGCGATCGACGTCAACAATGCCGGCCTGACCGACGCCTGGGATGTCGTCATCGAGGACGTATTGCCGCGCAGCCCGAGCGGGGGCATGTGCGATATGCAGCCCGAGATCCTCGGGGCGCAGGTGTTCCAGGCCGACGGGACCACGCCGGCTACCGGCAAGGGGCCGTTGGTCCCGGGAACGGACTTCACGGTCGACTGGACCGGAACGCCGCGGTGCGAATGGACGCTCACGATGCTGACGCCTGCTGCCTCTATTGGTCCGGGCGAGCGCCTGGTCATCGACTACCGCACGCGGCTCGACGCCGATAGTGATGACGGCTCGACGCTGACCAACGTCGCGGGCGCCTCGCTCTGGTACAACGGCGATGCGGCCAACCCGGATCGGATCGCGTTCCGGCGCCAGGTGACGACCGGCACGCCGGGCACCGCCGACCATCAGGATGCGCACACGGTAACCGTCTCGCTCTACGGTTATTTCTTCGAAAAGTCCGTCGAGAATCTCGAGACCGGCGAATACCCGGCCACGCTGGCGGCGCCGGGGGATACGCTGCGTTACACGGTGCGCCTGCAGACCACTGACGGGGCACTCGACGATTTCACGATCTCCGACGACCTCGGCGCAATGAACGCGCTGCCGACGTTCGAGCCCGGCTCGCTGAGATTCGTGCCCGGCACGTTGCCGCCCGGCGCGAACACGGCCAACACGAATCCGAGCGGCGGTACGAACGGTGACGGTTATATCGAGGTCGGCAATCTCAGTCTGGCTGCCGGCGACGAGCTGACGTTCCAGTTCGACGTGACCCTCGCGTCATCGCTGCTCGACGGCACGGTCGTCACCAACCAGGCCGACCTCATCAGCGGCGTCAAGCTGGCGGACAGCGACGATCCCTTCGTCAACGGCCAGGCCAGCCCGGACATCGACGGCGACGAGGACCCGACGATCGTCTACGTGCAGGCAATTCCGCCCGAGCCGATCGTCAAGGCCAACACCCAGGACACCGCCGCCATCGGCGAGACGTTCAGATACACGGTCACGATACCGGCCACCCCGCATACGGCACCGCTTTATGACGTCCGGATTCTCGACGACCTCTCGGCGTCGGCGGCGGATCTCGAGTTCGTGAGTGTCCAGAAGCTCTCGGGTGCGGGCAACTGGACGCCGGAAAACACCGGCACCGCGACCGAACTCGTGATCGAGGACCCCAATGTCGGGATCGATATACCGGCCGGCGAACAGGCCGAGATCGAGATCACGGTGCGGCTTGCGGACACACCGACGAACGTCGCCGGGCTGACCTTCACCAACACGGCGAACTGGACCTACAACCAGCTCGACGGCAGCGTCGTCACCGAACTCGTCGGCACCGGCAGCACAACGGCGCCGATGACGGTCGTCGAGCCCGGCCTCACGCTCGAGAAGAACGGGCCGTTGCAGCTGCGCCTCGGCCTGACCGGCACGTTCTCGCTCAACGTCCAGAACGTCGGCGACTCGACGGCGCACGGCATCTTCATCTCCGACATCCTGCCGAACCAGCCGGACGGTGGCATGTGCGATGCGCCGCCGACGAACGTTACTGCCCAGGTCTACGAGGCCGACGGCACGACGCCGGTCGGCGGGTCGCTGGTCGAAGGCGTCGACTTCACGACCTCATTCGCGGTCATCGTCGACTGCCTGTTCACGATCGAGATGCTGACCCCGGCCGGGTCGATCGAGCCGGACCAGCGGCTCATCGTGACCTACGATGCCGAGCTCGACGCGGACACGCAGCAAAACGCGGCTGTGACCAACATCGCCGGCGCGACCGAGTGGTCGAGCCTCGATATTTCCGACGCCGCACTGGCGCCGTATGCCCGCACCTATACGCGCGCGCTGACCGACGGCACGGTCAGCATCCTCGATCACGAGGACGCGCACACCGTCTTCAACTCGCTGTACGGCTACTTCTTCGAGAAGACGGTCGAGAACCTGACGACCGGGCAGTACCCCGCGATGATGGCGTCGCCCGGCGACGTGCTGCGCTACAGGCTGCGGCTGGCAACCACCGACGGCGTACTCAATAACGTCACGATCGCCGACGATCTCGGCAACATGAATGCGGGAGCGGTATTCGTACCCGGCTCGCTGACGCTCGACGCCGGCACCGTTCCGGCCGGGGCGATCACGGCGAACACCGATCCGAACGGCGGCAGCAACGGCGATGGCTACATCGAAATCGGCAACCTGAGCCTCCCGGAGAACAGCGAACTCGTCATCGGCTTCGAGGTAACGCTCGACTCCGCGCTGCCCGACGGCACCGTCGTGATGAACCAGGCGGACCTCCTCGACAGCGTCAAGATCGCGGACAGCGACGACCCGTTCGTCAACGGCCCGGCCAGCTCGGCTGTCGACGGCGACGAGGACCCGACGGTCGTCGTCATCCAGGGCGCGCCGCCGGAACCGATCGTCAAGGCGAATACCCAGGAGACGGCGACGATCGGCGAGACCTTCAGCTACACGGTGACGGTGCCGTCGGTCCCGCACACCTCGCCGCTGTACAACGTCCGCATACTCGATGACCTGGCGGCCTCCGCAGCCGACCTCGAGTTCATCAGCGTCCGGAAGCTCACGGGTTCAGTTGACTGGGTGCCCGAGAATACCGGCACGCCTCAGTCGCTCGTGATCGAGGACCTCGTGCGGGGCATCGACATCCCGGCCGGCGAGCAGGTCACGATCGAGATCTCGGTGCGGCTCCAGGACACCCCGACCAACGTCGCCGGGCTCACGTTCACGAACACGGCCGGCTGGACCTACGACCTGCTCGACGACGACGCGACGACGCGGCTGGTCGGCGTTGGCAGCACGACGCCGCCGATGACCGTCGTCGAGCCGGACCTGACCCTCGAGAAGGACGGCCCGCTGCAGCTCAGGCTCGGCCAGACCGGCACGTTCTCGCTCAACGTCCACAACGTCGGAACGTCGACCGCCTACGGCCTGTACGTGACCGACATCCTGCCCGACAGCGTCAACGGCGGCATGTGCGACGCCGCGCCGAGCAACCTCGTCGCCCAGGTCTACGAGGCGGATGGGACGACCCCGGTCGGTGGGCCGCTCGTCGAAGGCACCGATTTTACGACCGGTTTCTCCGGCGAGCCCGACTGCCTGTTCACGCTGGAGATGCTGACGCCGGCCGCGGCGCTCGCACCGGACCAGCGCCTGATCGTGACCTATGACGCAGAGTTCGATGCGGACACCGTGCGTGACGCCGTGCTCACCAATCTTGCCGGCGCCACGGAATGGTTCAACCTCGACGTCGCCGACACGAATCTCGCGACGTATGCCCGCACGTACTCGCGCACGATCACCGACGGTACGGTCGGCACGCTCGACCACGAAGACGCGCACACGCTCGTCGAATTCACGCCGATCCTGGTCTTCGAGAAGACCGTCGCGAACCTGACGACGGGCGACGATCCGACGGCCGTCGCGACGCCCGGTGACACGCTCAGGTACCGGCTGTATGTCGAGAACACGACCGACACCCCGGTGAGCAACTTCACGATCCGCGACGAGCTCGATCGCCTGAACTCGCTGCCGGCCTTCGTGCCGGGCAGCCTGACCCTCGTGACCGTGCCGGACGGTGCGGACGCGAGCGCCACCAGCGCGACCGGAGGCGCCGCCGGTACCGGTCTCCTGGATATCACCGGGCTCAGCATCGGCGGTCTCGGCGAGACCGTCCTGGTCGAGTTCGACGTCACGCTGGCCCCGGTACTGCCGAACGCGAGCTTCGTCTACAACCAGTCGGAACTCCTGTACAACGACGTCGTCGTTACGGTCAGTGACGACCCGAACGTGAACGGGGCGGCCGATCCCGAGGTCGCCGGCGACGAAGACCCTACACAGGTGCAGATCCTGTCGATGCCTGTGTTCGAGGTCGAGAAGATCTCCACGTACCTCGACGGCGAACCGAATATCCTGCTCGCCGGCGAGACGCTCCAGTACACGATCACGGTGCAGAACATCGGCACCGATAATGCGACGAACGTCAGCATCGTCGACCAGGTGCCGGCCAACACGACCTACGTGACGGGCAGCACGACGCTGAACGGCGAGGCCGTGCCCGACGCCGACGGCGACGTGGCGCCGATGATCGACGGCATCGCGATCAATGCACCCCAGGACACGACGCCGGGCGTCCTGAACGCCGGCGTCGCCGCCAACGTCGCGACGATCACCTTCGACGTGGTCGTGAATGCCGACGTGCCGGACGGCACCATCATTTCGAACCAGGCCTTCGTGAGTGCCGAGGATTACGGGATCGCCGACGTGCCGTCGGACGACCCGCGCACCGAGGTGGAAGACGATCCGACCCAGGACGTCGTCGGCAACTACCCGCTGATCTTCGCGCCGAAGGCGGCGGAGCTCTTCAACGACGTCAGTGGTGACGGCATCGTCGATCCCGGCGATACACTCCGCTACACGATCACGATCTACAACAACGGCAACGTGCCGGCGACCGCCGTCGAGCTGATCGATGTCGTACCGGAGTACACGAACTACGTCGCGGATACCGTGACGCTAAACGGTGAGCCGGTCGGCCGGCCCGACGACGGCGTCTTCCCGCTGATCGACGGCATCCCGGTGTCGTCGGCCGACCTGACGCCGCCCGTGCCGCTCGACGGCGAGGGTGTTCTCAGCCCGGGCGAGGCCGCCGTCGTGCAGTTCGACGTCATCGTGGACGCAACGGCTACACCGGGCACGCTGATCACGAACCAGGCGACCGTCTACTCGCTGGAGTCAGGCGACGTGCTGACGGACGGCGACGGCAACCCGGCAACGGGTCCGGAACCGACGGTCGTGGTCGTCGGCGACGTGCAGCAGGTCTCGATCCTGAAGGAAGTCTCGGTCGTCGATGGCGGCACCGCGATGGCCGGGTCGACCCTGGAGTACGTGGTCACCGTCAGGAATATCGGCACGGTCCCCGCGTTTTACGTGGAGATCCAGGACGATTTCGCGGTACCGAACCCCAATTACCTGGCCTACATCGACGGCACCGCGACGATGAACGGCCTAGCGGCCGGCGTGACGGTCAACGGCACGCTGATCACCGCGGACTATTTCACCGAGTACGGTCAGCTCGAACCCGACGAGACCGTCGTCCTCCGTTTCCGGGCGATCATCAACCCGGATCTCGCGGTCGGCACGACGGTCACGAACACGGGCCGCGTGTACTGGGACGATCCACAGCGGCAGGCCGAGGCGAGCGTCTCGATCGACGTCGGCGCCATGCCGGATACCGGCATGCTGAGCGGCGAGGTCTGGCACGACGCGGATCACGACAACACGCCGGACGGCGTCGAGGTCCCGCTGGAAGGCTGGCTGGTCGAACTCAGCCAGGCGGGTCAGCCGCTGCGCTCGACGACGACCGATGTTGACGGTTACTACGTCTTCACCAACGTACGCCCCAACTACTCGACCGGCGAGCCCTATGCGCTGCGCTTCAGCGCCCCGGGTGCCGGTGCCCGCACGGCGCTGATGGGCGTGACCGACTCCGACTTCACCGACGGCCAGCAGCGCATCGACGACATCGCGGTGACCGCGGGCAGTAACCTGCTGGCCCTGAACATGCCGGTCGACCCGAACGGCGTGATCTACGATTCGGTATCGCGCCAGCCGATCGCGGGCGCGACCGTGACGCTGGCCGATTCCCGCAGCGGTAACCCGCTGCCGGGCGCCTGCTTCGACGATCCGAACCAGCAGAGCCAGGTGACGGTCGGCAACGGCTACTACAAGTTCGACCTCAACTTCGCCGACCCGGCGTGCCCGACCGGCCTCGGCTACGTGATCGAGGTCGTCGCACCCGATGCGGCCTATATCCCGGGTGCTTCCGAGATGATCCCGCCGACCTCGTCGCTCGAGACGCTGCCGTTCGACGTGCCTGCCTGCCGAGGCTCCGCCGAGGATGCGGTCCCGGGTACCAGCGACTACTGCGAAGCGCAGCCGTCCGAGTTCGCCCCGGCAACGTCGGTCCCGGCTCGCAGCGCCGGCACGGTCTACCACACGTTCCTGTCGCTCGACTCGACCGCAATGCCGGGCACGAGCCAGCTCTTTAACAACCACATCCCGCTCGACCCGCGTCTCGACGGCGCCGTCGCGGTGACCAAGACGACGCCGATGGTGAACGTGACCCGCGGCCAGGCCGTGCCTTACCTGATTACGGTCAGGAACTCGTACGGCGTCACGCTGAACGACGTGACCGTTCTCGACCGCTTCCCGGCCGGCTTCAAGTACGTCAAGGGTTCGGCCCGGATCGACGGCGTGCCGACGGAGCCGGAGGTCGTGGACCGCCAGCTCATCTGGAACAACGTCGTCCTGCCGGTCGACGGCACGGCCGAGGTCAAGCTGCTGCTGACGGCGGGTGCGGGGCTGCGCGAGGGCGAGTTCGTCAACCGCGCCCAGGCGGTCAACTCGCTGACCGGCGGCGTGATGTCCGAGGAAGCGACGGCGACGGTGCGCCTCGTGCCCGACCCGACCTTCGACTGCACCGACGTGACCGGCAAGGTCTACGACGACCTCAACATGAACGGCCTGCAGGACGAGGGCGAGGCCGGCATCCCGGGCGCCCGCGTGGTCACGGCCCGGGGT
>JAZBNZ010000102.1:0-16776 GCA_036350895.1 Woeseiaceae bacterium | reverse complement strand
GCTCACCTCGGCCAAGCCTGCGCTACCGTCCGGCACGGCGCCGGAACAGCAGCGGCAGCCCGGCGTCGAATCGCTGATCTGGCGGCAATAGCCGCACCGGGGGATGCCTTTTCTTGTGAAGGCCCTGCTCTATCTTCGGTAGTAAGCATATCGGACATTCAAGGGGCGCTTTGTGAGAACTCCATCAGTTGCCTTTTTGATTGGTGCCCAGGACGAGACTCGAACTCGTACTTCCTTTCGGAAAGCGGATTTTAAGTCCGCTGCGTCTACCAATTCCGCCACCCGGGCACGCCTGAAAAAGCGAGGCGTTAAGGTACCACAAGCGCCTGAGATCAGTGCCCCACAAAACCGTCAATCCTGCGAGAGTTCCTCGAGTGGCCGGTAATCGAAATCGAAGCCGAAGCAGCGCGGCGCTACGACGGCCAACGCCTCCGGACGACGATAGAAGGCCGGACAGCCGATCCCGAAGACCGAGACGCGCTGCCCGTAGCGAAGCCGCTCGGCGTTGATCGGTGTCGATGTCTCGTAGTCGAGGATCGTGATCAGGTCCGGCACCGACGCGAGTAAACTGTCCCCAGCCCGCGCCACGAGGTATTCATTCTTGATGTTGATCGTCAGGTGATCGCCACGGCCGCCGAAGGCTTCGAGCGTCGCCTCGCCAATGTCGTAGCCGCCGATGATGCGGCTCGAGTAATCGATGACCTTGCCGCTGTAAAGGTGCCGGAAAGCGCCGTAAATCGACGGCTCGAAGGCGGCGGCGAGAAACGCCGTCATCGCCTCGGCGTTGCCACGATGCTCGCGCAGTATCCGCCCGATCTCCACCGAGAAGGTGACTGTGTTCGGCACGACCGTCGCCTTGACCTCCGCGCCGCTCATCGGGTGCTCCGCCGCGAGCACCATGCCGCCGTTCTCGAGCGCGAACTGCCGGATCTGTTTCTCGTACTCGAAGATAGAATCGGTCGAGAAGGTCGCAATGTTTCCGGCATAGTCCCGTGCAAGCGCGGGGCATGGCCTGACTCCGCCGATCGGGTAGGTCATCATCTGCGCCTCCGGCAGTGCCCGGCCCATGCCGTCACCGTCGATGACCGGGATGTTGAGCTCCGCACCGGCGATCAGCGGGATCAGCGAATTGCCGCCGCCAATCTCGAACGAGATCACGGCATCCGCCTTGCGGCCCACATGCGCCTCGAACGCGCGCAGCGTCTCGGCCGGCTCGTCCCGGGAGGGCAGCAGCTCGAGACTGACCGTCGGAGCGCCGACGCCTCCGAGCGTGACGACGAACGCGTCGTCGTCGAGTTCAGAGGGGTCGAGCAACTCCACGCCGCCGGTCCGGGCAAGCGCCTGCTTCGCCAGGAGGTAGCTGACATAAGGGTCACCGCCGCCACCGGTTGCAAGGAAGACGGCGCCGAGTGACAGGTCTTCCAGCATATCGGCTTCGAGTCTCATGCGCTCTCCAGTGCCGCAATATCGCCGACCGCCTTGACGCGAAGCCTGGTAGAACCTTCTTCCATGTAAGAGAGCGGCGTCTCCTCGATGTCGGCGATCCTGATCGTCTCCCGGCGCGCACCGGCTGCCACCGCGAGCTCCGTGGCGTCCCTGCTGACGGCGGCTATGGCGTCCGGCCGCGGCAGCTCCCGGTATGAAACCAGGCGTTCCGCCTCGCCGCCGATCTGTGCGATCGCCGCCCCGATCGCGTTGGCGACACCCGCGTGTTCAGGTCGGTGCAGCGCCGCCGCCGCGGCCGGCTTCTGAGTAACGAGCAACGCCCCGCCGCCGACGAGCACGACCGGCAAGGGCTCGCTGCTCGGCTTCATCCGTTCGATTCCGGCGTTGAGCATCGCCATGATCGTCGCGAGGCCCTGGGTTACCGTATCGGCGTCGAGACCGGCTACCCGGACAGGATCCCCGATATCGGCCAGGCCGGCCGCGACGACGACGTCGGTCGCCGTGAGCGTGTTGCCGCCGAATACCCTGCCCTCGGTCACCAGACGATGACCGACCGACCGGGGACCGACGGTGTTGCCGTCGTCCGAAACCAGGCTCCCTCCCCCGAGGCCGATGGCCAGGATGTCGGGCATGCGGAAGTTCGTACGGACACCACCGACCTCGATGACGATGTTCGATTCGCGGGGGAATCCGTCCTGGAGCACGCCAATGTCGGAAGTCGTGCCGCCGACATCGACCACGATCGCATTTTCGAGGCCCGTGAGCCGAGCCGCGCCGCGCAGCGAGTTCGTCGGACCCGACGCGAACGTCAGGGCCGGGTAGCGACGCACGAAGCCGGCATCCATCAGCGTGCCGTCGTTCTGGCTGACGAAGAACGGGCATACCAGGCCGCGTGCCGCGAGCGCTGCCGAGAACGAGTCGACGACGCGGTCGGCGAACGGCAGCAGCGCGCTGTTCAACAGAGCAGCATTTTCCCGCTCGAGGAGCCCGAGCCGGCCGAGCCGGTGGGACTCGGTGATGCGTATGCCCGGGATACGCCGCCGCAAGCGCTCCGCCAGCGTCTGCTCGGGCACCGAATCCATAGGCGAGAAGGCCGACGTGATCGCAACCGCCCCAATGCCTCGCGCGGCGATGTCGTCCACGACCTTCGCGGCCTCCTCCTCGTCGAAGGGAGCGAGCTCCCGTCCGTCGTAGAGTCGGCCACCCGCCAGCAGGTAGGTCGCGCCGCCGAGGGCCGCGTCGATATCGTCCGGCCAGCCGACCTTGGGCGGTAAACCACGCCCCGACGGCAACCCGATGCGGACTGCCGCGACGTCCGCCAGCTCGCGCCGCTCGACGACGGCGTTGGTGAACTGGGTGGTCCCGAGCATCACGGCCTCTATGGCGGCTTCGGCAACGTCACCGGTACCGAGTATCGTCTCCAGGGCCTCAAGGATACCGTCGGTGACGTTGCGGGACGTCAGCGCCTTCGTAGCCGCGATCACCTCGGCACCGTCCATCAGGACTGCGTCCGTGTGCGTACCCCCGACGTCGATGCCGATCCTCATGCGTGGCCCGCCATTCGACTGAGCACACCGTAGGCGAGCGCGGCAACGAGCATGGCGTCGAGCGCGGCGACGCCGGAGAGCGCAACGACTCCCTCTGCCCCGGCCAGCGCGACCGCCGCGCCGACCATCCAGGCCCCGACGGCCAGCGGCCGGACCTCGGCCTCGAGTGCAAGACGATCGGCATGGTAGGCACGCCGACGCGTCACCAGGTAGTCCACGGTAATCACGCCGGCGACCGGCACGAAGACGATCGCGAGATAAAACAGGAACGTGAGGAAAACATCGAGAATATTCAGGAACGCAGCGACCGTGCCCAGCGCGCCGAGGGCGAGCACCAGCAGCCGGTTATTCAGTCCCGGCCAGGTCGCCTCGACGCTCAGCATCGTGCTGTAGAGATTGAGCGAGTTCAGTACCCAGCTGCCGGCAATGACGATTGCGAAGGCCCCCCATCCGAGCCCTGTCAGCAGCATGATTTCCAGCAACTCGTCGCCCGCCAGCGCGATGCCCGCCATGGCCCCCGCCGACATGACGATGACGCCGACCACGAGGTAGGCGAGCACGGCCGTGTAGATGGCCCCGCGCCAGTGCCGGATGAAGCGGGTGACGTCCGGCATGATGACGGCTCCGACGATAACGCCTCCGACCACCGACGACATCGAGTCACCGAGCGTGAAGCTCGCCGGGACCCCGGTTGCCAGGATCTCCTGCAGCCGCATGACGTCCAGGGCCCGGGCGATGAGCACCGCGGTGACAACCATCAGCACCGGCACGAGCACCAAAGAGAGCGTGTTGATCGCACGGAAACCGTAGATTGTCGTCACGGTCATCACGGCCCCTGCCGCGAGTTCGATCAGCCAGACAGGTAAAGTCGCATCGAAGCTCTCGGCGGCCAGCCGCAGCACGGCCCCCGAAAACAGGTCGATGTTGACGCCGAACCAGCCGAGCAGCGACAGAGCGAACGCGACGTTCACGAGCGCGGCACCGCGCGTGCCGAACGCGACCCTGACGAGCATGTAGGAGCTGAGCCGCGTCCGGGCGCCGATCGAGCCACAGACGCTCGCGATGAATGCCAGCAGCAGGCTGCCTCCGACCAGGGCCAGTGGAACCTGGCGTCCCGGCAGGACGCGGGAGACCTCGAGACCGGTAATGAAGGTCGGCAGCGAGAACGCCACCATTGCGCTGATCACACCGACCCGCCACCACGGAACCGTGCGCTCCTGAGGGACCGGCTCGGTGGTGAATTCAGTATCCGAAACGGTCAACGCATTGCCAGTCCGGATTCGTTCTCGTGGACGACCCGGCCGTCCATCATCGTGAGGGCGACACGGGCCTTGTGGATATCGTGCGCCGGCATCTCGAAGACATCGTCGTCGAGCAGGATCAGGTCCGCCTTCTTGCCCACCGCAAGGCTGCCGATCTCGTCGTCGGCGTCGAGCTGGATCGCCGAGCGGATCGTCAGGCTCTTGATCGCCTCGTCGACCGTCAGGCGTTCAGAGCGTTTGCGTACGGGCATTTCGAGCTCACCCGGGAGCTGTCGCGTCACCGCCACCTCCAGGAGCGTCAGCGGCTCGTAGGTCGACAGGTAGGCCGCCGCGGGCCAGTCGGCCCCGAAGCTCTGCACGGCCCCGGACTCGATCAGGGTTTTCACCGGGTACGCGTCCTCGACGACGTCCATGCCGACGAAACCGCCGATGTTCTCATAGCTCGGATCCGCCGCCGCCCACTGGATCGACGTCTGTGCGACGACGTTGAGCTCGGCGAAGCGCGGGATATCTTCGGGAGACACGAAATCCATGTGGGCGATTGCCGCCGGCACGTCGTACTTGCCGGTCGCCTCGCGGGCTGCCTCGATTGCATCGAGCGTCATCCGCACAGCGGCGCCGCCAATTGCGTGAACGTGCACCGGCACGTCGCGCTCGAACGAATCGATGATGAGCTCGGCCATCCTGTCGGGCTTGATCATCGGCTCGCCGACGGAATCGGGCTGGTCGACGTAGGGCTCGAGCAGGAACGCCGTGTGCCCCTCCGGGACGCCGTCGGCGTACAGCTTCACCGAGTACGGCCGGTAGTACTCGCCGGTGTACTTCCCCCGATACTCGAGCAACCGGGCCGACGGGTCGTCGTCGCCGAACTGGTAGCCGACCGAGCCATAGACGCGCAGCGTCAGCTCATCGCCGTCTTCCAGCTCTGCAAGAATCCGGTAGGCCTCTTCCTGCGTCGGCGCGGACGCTCCGGCGTCGAAGACCGTCGTAAGGCCAGCCGCGGCCGCCTGCGGCAACCAGCGCTGCAGCGCAGCCTTGTAGGCCTCGCGTTCGAAACTGATCACCTTGCGCGTCACGAGCCCGCTTGCCGCCTCGCGCGCGGTGCCGAGCAGTTCGCCGGTCACCGGGTCGCGCTCGAAGAAACTCACGCCCGGCTCCGGGTCCGGGGTCGATGCGTCGACACCGGCGACTTCGAAGGCCTTCGAGGAAAACCACGTCGAATGGCCGTCGACCGACCCGAGCACGATCACACGGTCACCGAAGATCTCGTCCAGCAGTTCCTTGCGCGGGCCGTCCTTCGGAAAGATGTGATTCTGCCAGCCGCGGGCATAGATCGCTTCGGTGCCCGGATTCTGGTCCTTGATCGCGAACAGGAATTCCCTGAGCGTGTCGAGGTTGTCGGCGAGGCTCAGGTTGATCCGCTGGGCGCTGAACGATCCCGCGAAGATATGCGTGTGCGAATCCACGAAACCGGGCAGTACGAGGCGCCCGCGCGCGTCGATCACCCGCGTACCGGGACCGATTAAGCCGGCAGTATCGTCGTCGCTGCCGAGCGCCGTGATCCGGTCGCCGGTGACGGCCACGCTTTCGGCCCGCGGCATGGCGTCGTCCACCGTATACACGCGCGCCGACGTAATCACGATATCGGCGTACTCCACAGCCGGCTGCTGCTCGTCCGTCACCGGCTTCGAACAGGCTGCACCCAGCACCAGCGCGGCACAGGCCAGGCCAC
The DNA here is from genome assembly GCA_036350895.1 of Woeseiaceae bacterium. GTDB lineage: Bacteria > Pseudomonadota > Gammaproteobacteria > Steroidobacterales > Woeseiaceae > UBA1847. Next base: position 10,789 of record JAZBNZ010000102.1, on the reverse strand, counting down.
GTATCGTCGTTCGCTTCATGAAAACCCCTCTCGCTCCGCCGGGCACCCAGCGTACGTCGAAACGCATCGCGAGAAAAGACGGCCGCTGCTATGCTCCGATCGGTACCGAAGGAGACAGCCATGCAGCGACTCGTCCCCCTGTTCCTGACCCTGTTCGCGCTGATGCCGGCCCGGGCGATCGAGGCGCCGCCCGGTCCCGTCGCCTTCGTCAACGGCATGCTGCTGGACGGCTACGAAGCCGAACCGATCCAGCAGGCCGTCGTCGTCATCGAGGGCAACCGCATCGTCGCCGCCGGGCCGCGCCACCGGACCCCGATCCCCGCTGGCGCAACCGTCGTAGACATCGGCGGCAAGACCATCCTTCCCGGCCTGATCGATGCGCATGTGCACGTCGACCTGATCGGACACGGCGACTACGACCGCTACTATACGTTTCTCGGCGGCATGGAACGCCTCGACGAGGTCATGCCGATCGCCGCCAAGCAAATGCTTCGTGCCGGCGTTACCAGCGCGATCGATCTCGGCACGCCGCTCGAGATACTGGAGCTCAGGGAGAAGATCCGGGCCAACGAAATACCCGGCCCGCGGCTGACGGTATCCGGCCCCTGGATCACGCGGGTGTATCTCGAAGGCGTGCCCGACGAATACCAACTGGTCGCTACCAACCCGCGCGAGGCAGCGGCCCACGCGCGAACCCTCGTCCGGGCCGGCGTCGATGTCATCAAGACCTGGGTGGGGCTCACGCTCGAGGATTACGAGGCGATCGTCGAGGTCGCCCACGAAGCGGGCCTCAAGGTGCACGCGCATCTCTACGACCCCGACGCGATACGGCTCGCGATCGACGCCGGCGTCGACGTGTTGCAGCATGTCGGTTCGGCGCGCAACCCGCCGTACGCCGACGCACTGATCAGCGAGATCGCGCACAAGGGCATTCCCGTCGTCCAGACGATCGCCCACCGCATCTGGGTCTACCCTGCAACGGTGGCGTTCCCGGAGCGGCTCAACAAGCCGGTCTACGCAAAGGACATGCCCGAGGATATCTACGCTGAGTTCATGGCGTCGTTCGAAGACTTCCATCGCCTGTCGTATTTCCACGATATCGGCCTGGAAACCCGCAACTCGAAACGCTCGGCACGGCAGTTCATCGACGGCGGTGCCTACATGGGCGTCGGCACCGATGCGGCGAGTCCGCTGAACATGCACGACGAGGCCATTCGTTTCGAGATGGAGGCGCTCGTCGAGAGCGGCATGACGCCAATCCAGGTCATCTCGGCCGCCACCAGGATCAATGCCGAGATTCTCGGCCGCTTCGACGAACTCGGCAGCGTGGAGCCCGGCAAGCTGGCCGACCTGGTGATCGTGCGCGGCAACCCGCTTGCCGACATCAGCAATGTCGGTAACGTGGATATCGTGGTGAAGGACGGGCTGATCTTCTACGCGGAGACCGCCGCTAACGGGCCGGTAACGACGATCGGCAATGCGTTCTGACCCAGGTGCTCCCGGACGCGAAGGTTCGAAGATAAGCACAGAGCATGTCGCTCTTCGCCGGGCCCAGGACCGCCCTATACCGTCGGCTCACCGATCGACATGGACCTCGCCGCCCTTCATCACGAAGCTCACGTTTTCGAGTGCCCGTATATCCCCAATCGGGTCGCCGGGCACGGCGATGATGTCGGCGTACATGCCGGGTTCGAGGGCGCCGGCCTCGGTTTCCCAGCCCATCAGCTCGGCCGCCACGACCGTGGCCGACTGGATCGCCTCCATCGGCGTCATGCCGTACTGCACCATGTAGGCGAATTGCCTCGCGCTGATGCCGTGGGGGAATACCCCGGCATCGCTGCCGAAGGCGATTCGGACGCCCGCCTCGTGGGCCTTCCGAAAATTGTCGCGCTGCGCCTGCCCGACGATCTTCTCCTTCTCCAGTGACTCCGGCAGGAAACCGGCTGCGACACCGCCCTCCATGATGTAGCTGTGGACGTAAATATCCATCACGAGAAACGTACCGCGCTCCCGCGCCATGCGGATGCCTTCGTCGTCGATCAGGCTCGCATGCTCCACCGAGTCGACGCCGGCCTGGATTGCCGCCCGGATGCCCTCGGTGCCGTGCGCATGCGCCGCCACTTTCAGGCCACGCCGCTGCGACTCGTCGACGATCGTCGCCATTTCTTCGAGCGTGTACTGCTGGGCGCCGACGCTGGTGCCCTTCGACAGGACGCCGCCGGTGGCGCAGAACTTGGTGACGTCCGCGCCGTACTTGATGTTCTCCCGCACCTTCGTGCGTATGGCCCACGGGCCGTCCGCAACGCCCTCTGAATAATCTTCGTATTCCGGCGGCAGCAGGTTCGAATCGCAGTGCCCGCCGGTGATCCCCAGTGCCGGCCCGGATGCGCGCATGCGCGGTCCCGGGACGTCGCCGGCGTTGATCGCATCACGCAGCGCGATGTCCGCGTAGCCGCCGGCGCCGACGTTGCGGACGCTGGTAAACCCCGACTCGAGCGCAAGCTTCGCATTCTTTGCGCCGAACAGCGTATTCCGCGGCAAGGACGCCGCAAGGTTCTGGTAGCCCTGCGCCGACGTATCGCCGGTGAGATGCACGTGCATGTCGAACAGGCCGGGAAGCACGGTTCGGTCACCGAGATCGATGACCCGGGCGCCGGGCGGAATGTCGATCGACCCGGGCGTCCCGACCCGCTCGATGCGTTCGCCGTCCACGACGATCACCCGGTCCCTGAGGACCCGCCCGTCCGCGACGTCTATCATTCGGCCCGCTTTGATGTAGGTCGTCTCGGCCGCGGCAACACCGGATAACAGCACGCCGAGCGCCGCGCCGAGCAGCGCGAACGAGCGAAGTATGCGCATGGATTTCCCCTCTGGAATCTTGTTCTTGTTCGCAGCCCGTTTGCCCTAACCTGCCTGACGGGCCATGATTTGCATCCCCAATCTATCGGTAGCCCCAATGATGATCAAGCGCAGTGCGACCCTCTTCCTCTTCCTGCTGGCCGCAAACAGCCATGCCAGCGAGTGGAACAACCCGGAGGACATACCGGTCATCGAGCCGGTCACCGTTGGCCTCGCCGGCGAACGCCCGGCCGAGATCGTCCGCTACCTGCTGGCCGAGGGGGCAGGTCCGGCCAGGCCCTCACCCGACGGCTCCGCGATTGCCTACTGGCACTCGATTACGGGGGAGCGCCAGCTCTGGCTCGTCGACAGCGACGGCGGCTGGCCGAAGCAGCTCACCTTCGGCACCGGCATCACCTTCTTCGAATGGGCGCCGGACGGTGAGCATCTCTTGGTAGGTCGGGATGCCGACGGCAACGAACGCGAGGGCTTCAACCTGCTGAGCCGCGACGGCACGAAGGAACGCCAGATCCTGCCATTGAGCGACGCCTTCCGCTCCTTCGGCATGTTCTCGCCCGACGGCAAGCAAATCCTCTATTCCTCTACCGAGCGCAACGGCACCGATTACGATATCTATGTCGCCGATATCGACACGGGCGAGAGCCGAATGGTCTACCAGGGCAGTTTCGGCTTCTTCCCGCAGGCCTGGCAGCCGGGCGGAAATCTCGTCATCGTCACCGAAACCCGCGGCGAAGACGCCAACGACGTGCACCTCCTCGACATGTCGACGGGCACCCTGTCACCCCTGTTCCAGCCGGAGATCGCCGCGGCCTATTCGAGTTTTGCCTGGATGCCGGACGGGAGCGGCTTCTACCTGGCGACGAACCAGGACCGGGAATTCTCGGGCCTGGCGTTTTATTCGCTCAAGGACCGGACGCTCGAATGGGTGGAGGAATATGCCGGTGACGTCTCGGACGTCGGCCTTAGTGACAACGGCCGCTACCTGACCTGGCTCGTCAACGAGGACGGCTACTCGGTCATGCACGCACGCGATCTCAGGATAGCGTCGGACCTGCCCGCCCCGTCCCTGCCGAAAGGCGTCTACAGCCTGCAGACGACGCCAGGATCCTCGCTCGTCAGCATCCGCGTCAGCGGGCCGGCGACGCCCGGCGACGTCATTGCCTGGGACGTCGCCGACGGCACAGCCGCAAGGGTCGTGCAGTCGTCCCTCGGCGGACTGGACCCGGCCAGCTTCATCGCACCCGAATCACACCGTTACGCGGCGCGCGATGGGGTCGAACTGCAGGGCTTTCTCTACGTGCCGGACGCTTCTCAGTTCGACTTCAAACCACCGGTGGTCGTGGATGTTCATGGGGGGCCGACCGGCCAGTCGCGCCCGAACTTCGAAGCGGTTACCCAGTACCTGTTGAACAAGGGCATCGCCGTCTTCGCCGTGAACGTCCGCGGCTCGACCGGCTACGGCAAGACCTACGCTCGTCTCGACAACCAGGAAAAGCGCCTCGACTCGGTGCGCGACCTCGTCGATACCGTGCGCTTCCTTGCGAACGACGAGCGCCTGAACGGGAACCGCATTGCGGTCATGGGCGGCTCCTATGGCGGCTACATGGTGAACGCGGTGCTCGGCGCCTATCCCGGCGTCTTCGACGCCGGCATCTCGATGGTCGGCGTGTCCGACTGGGTACGAGCGCTCAACGACGCCTCGCCCGGACTCAAGGCCTCGGACAGGATCGAATACGGCGATATCCGCGAGGAACGCTGGCAGGAATTCTACGAGGCGAACTCGCCGATCAATAACGCTGACAAGATCTCGGTACCGATTCTCGTCCAGCATGGCGCCAACGATCCCCGCGACCCGGTAACCGAGTCGGATCGCCTCGTGCAGGCCGTACGCGATGCGGGCGGCGAAGTTCGCTACATGCGCTTTCCGGATGAGGGCCATTCGCTCGCGAAGCGCAAGAACCGCGTGGCGTTTTACCGGGAGGTCTCGCGCTTCCTTGCGGAGCAGCTCATGCCGGCGGACAGCGCCGACGATGTCGACGGCAGTTAGCGTGCAAAAAAAACGGGTCTCCCGTCCGGGAGACCCGTTTTGTTTCTGCCTGTCGCCGGGACAGAGCCCGTTGGCCAGACGGAATCCCGCCGAGGCTCGCTATCCCGGAGCGCCGAAAACGGCACTATCAGGATAGCGTGTCTGCCCCCGGTGCCTTACAGCGTTCCCTGCAGGCTCAGGAAGAACGTGCGACCGATGGGGCCGACAGGGCGAATCAGCGAGTCGAGGAACGGTTCCTCATCGGTGACGTTGTTGATCCCGCCGGTCAGTATCAGGTTTCTACTGAATTCATAGCGGGCAAACAGGTCGCCAACCACGCTGGTGCCGGTCTTCAGCGGATCCGCAAACAGCGGATTTTCCTGGATGTCTTCGTTGGTAACGCCAAAGTTCAGCTGGTTGGCCTGGAAGCGGGCCTGCCCGCCGATTGCGAGGCGATCGCGCTCCCAGGTCAGCGTGTAGTTCAAGATCCACTCGGGTATTGCCAACTGACCGACCTGCGGCAATTCGAAGTCCGTATCCGTGGGATCGGGGAAATCGCTGTTGTTGAGAACGTAGTTCCCGACCAACCCGTGGATGAGGGCACTTCCGGTATTGCCCAGTTCCATGACGTAGTTGAACGCAAGGTCGATACCGTCTGTCTCGAAGCCGCCGAGGTTGACGTTACCCGATGAAAAATCGACGATCGCGTTGCCGCGGCTCGGATCGCGCACGATAGCATCGCAATACTGGTTGTCGATGCTCGGCAGATCGACGCAGAGCTCGGCGATCCGAGCGCCCGTGAGCGAATCGATCGCATCGGCGATTTCGATCTTGTAGTAGTCCACGGTCAGGGTCGCACCTTCGAGCCAGCCCGGCTGGTAGATGAAGCCGACAGTGTAGGTATCGGCCTCCTCCGGATTGAGGTCAGGGTTGCCGCCGGTGGTGCCCGCAATACGCGCGGAGAGGAAGTCCGCCGAGTTGAAGCCTGCATCGACAAACTGCAGGCAGTTGGACTCACGGAAGGACGTACCGGCATTGATGTTCTGGACGCTGCAGGGGTCCGCGGTCACGCCGAGGAACGACGGCTGCGCCGGGCTGAACAACTCGAAGATGTTCGGTGCACGTACCGCGCGGTTATAGGATCCTCGAAATCGCAGAGAGTCAATCGGCTGCCACATCAGGCCCGTGCCGTAGGTGTCGATATCCCCTGCGGTGCTGTGATCCGTGAACCGGTAGGACGCATCCAACGTGAGTTCCTGCACCAGCGGGAGGTCGCTCAGGAGCGGGATGCTCGTTTCGAAGAACAGCTCGTTAACGTCGTACTCACCGCTGACGATGCTGCGCGCTTCGTTCGCGGTGTTATACAGCAGGCCAGCACGCTCGAGCTCGGGCGGCGCGAACGAGCTCTTCTCATCGCGATACTCGTAGCCGACCGCGAAGGCCAGCGGACCTGCCGGAAGTTCGAACAGTTCGCTCGAATCGCCGGCCAGGGTGGCAAGGAACTGGGTCTGCTCGATCTTGCTGCGCGCAAACGCGTCGATGAATGCAAAGCCGATGGCGTCCGAAGTGATGCTGTCGGTGCCGAACAGGTTGATGGGCCGACACTGACCGTCACCGGCCTCGAAGGTCAGGAAACCTTCGCGGGAGGACGGAAACGGTGACGACGGCGGTATCACGCTCGGGTCGATATCGGAGCGGCAGACAACATTCCCGGTTGCCGGATCCACGACTGCGTCGACGGCGGCAAAGAACCGGTCTTCAACGCGGCTGTTGCGCTCGGTCGTATTGATGTCCGTCCGCCCGTAGTTGATCGAGGTCTCGAAGCGCAGGCCGTTATCGAAATCTTTGCGAATGCCGCCGACCGCACGGAACGTATCGCGGTCGGTCAGGCTGGTGCCGACCACGGCGCGGTCGAGAATATCTCGGCTCATCGTGATTGCCGGGGTAATGCCGCTCGCAATTGCGGCGTCGATTTGCGACTGGAGGCCAGCGGGAATGAATGCGTTGTCGAGCGCTATCGGGATATCGTCGTTGAACGGGATGCCATCGGAGTCGACAGTCTCCATACGGGTGTACTTGACCTCCGTGAAGAGCTCCCAGCCATTCGCGATATCGTAATGCCCGAGAATATTGGCGTTGGTGCGCTTGATTTCGGGAACGATCAGCTCCCAGGGATTGACGGTCTCGATGCCGTCTCCGCCGGACGCTTCGAAGGGATTCGCCTCGATACCGCGGTCGAATTCCCGGAAGACACCGTTCCGGAATATCTGCAGTGCCGGCACGCCCGGAATAATGCCGAAGTCGTTGTCGCCATCGATGAGACCGCCGAATACGCTGCCGCCCTGCCCGGCCTCGCGCAACGCGATGATGCCGGAGGAACTGGAGAAGTTGATACGAAAATCGGGCACGTACACGTTATCGGCAGCCGGGTTGCGACCGTAAGCTGCGGAGAGGGCATCCGAGTTCTGTATCAGCTGCAGGCGACCCTCGTTTCTCGCGAAGTCGCGGTCAATCGCGTTGAGGCTTCTCTGATCGGTATATTCAAGGCTGAATGTAATGTTGCCGCGATCGTTGTCGAAGTTGGTACCCATCGTAATGGCGGCGAAGGAATTGCCTGCGTCGCCGTCGCCCGAGACGGTGTGCTGCAGCCGGTAGTCGATGCCTTCGAAGTCCTCCTTGAGGATGAAGTTGACAACACCCGTAACGGCATCTGCGCCGTAAACGGATGAGCTACCGCCGGTAAGTGTCTCGATACGTTCGATCAGGGCGATGGGAATGGAGCCGACGTCGACATCCGCGCTCCCCTGGATCGCAGACACGTGACGTCGGCCGTTGACCAGTACGAGGGTGCGGTTGGTGCCGAGATTTCGCAGATTGAGTCGACCAACCCCGGTGTCATCGTTCAGGTCCGAATCAAAGCCCGTCTGGGTCGAGTTGGTTGCCGGCAGTGAGCCGTTCAATGCCGGCGCTTCCCGCAACAGCTGGGTTATATCGGTTTCTCCGCTCAGCAACACGTCCTCGGCGCCGATGACGGCGATTGGCGCCGGCGTTTCGACGTCTCGCCGAACCAGGCGTGAGCCGGTCACGATTACTTCTTCCAAGGCGTCGTCCGCGTTTGTCTGCTCCTGCGCGACGGCAATGTCGACATTGACTGCCGCCGACAGCATGATCGCTAACGCGACGCTGCGTTTGGAGAGGTTTCTGAATAGAATTGTGTGCATGGCCTCGTCCCCTCGAGATTGACCTGCCTTAAGTTATTCCCGGACACGCTTCGAATCTGATCTCGTTCTCCGCGAGGTTGTTAACAGCAGAGTAAGACCGCATGACGGGATTCCCTTGTTGAGCTGTAATCAGAACCACCGCTAACCACGTTGCTTCATCGCAACAAGAATCGCTCATTCGCGTCGGGTCAAGCAGTTCCAATTGCTAGAAATAGGACACGTTGCAGGCGTTGTCAAATTAGGAAGGTCAATTTCTGTTGTTATTTAGCGTCAATAGTAGTCGGCAATCCTTGCACTAAACCAGTGCAACGAGCCGCACCATGACGGGGCGTAAACGCTGTGCACCACACTGTCGCAAACACCGAGATTTGCAGCCTCTACGTTTAATCCCGTGGTTATACCCCACCTCTAATCCGGCCTCCCGCACGACATTTGTGCAGAGAAGTGCCCGCGTCTGCCAATCCGCCGCGTTTGCCTTTCGATCTGCAGTAGCATTCGATTGCGCAAGGTCCGCGTGCGATTCCCAACTACTCCAATCGCAAAGGAACCCCAATCAGGGGGGCCCTGGCCTTTGGAGGGACTGGGCCCGCAACGCCAGTGCCGGCCAACCAATACAAAATGTCAGCAAGCATAGGTCGGAATCGAACCGAGCATCGACAGAGCCCCCAGCTCACCCTTCGCGCTGAGGAGATCCCATGTGGTGTAAGCGCCTGAATGGATTCGCACGCTGGCCTGCCGGGACTCCCGCCAAAATCCCTAAGCCACTATTTCGTCCCCTCCAAACGCAAAGGGCCCCCAATCGGGGGCCCCGTGGTGTCTGGAGGCTAGGGTCGGAATCGAACCGGCGTACACGGCTTTGCAGGCCGCTGCATAACCACTCTGCCACCTAGCCGGCGCCGGCTGTAGCAGCCGGATCTAAAGAGTGCGAGGGCGGAAGTATACAGCCGCCTACCCGGGAATCAATCGAATCCATCCCGGGCCAAATCGGTGCCGGCAACGCAACTTACAATGCATAGCAGGCGAGATCCACGGCCAGGGACAGCTCGCCTTTGTAGTGCTCTCGTACCCGCGCGACGTTCTGATCCAGGTGCCGCAGGCTCCGTGACATGAAATGACTCAGGACGAGACGTGCCGGCCGGGCGGCAGCGGCCATCCGACCGACGTCGGTGGGCGTCGCGTGCAGCCGTTTCGCAATGTCGCCCGCATCCTCGGGAATCACGAGATGCAGGACCAGCAGGTCCGCTCCCGCCGCGAAGTCCGCAAACGCGGGATTGCTGCCGTTCTGATCCGACCCGAACACGATTCGGCGGTCCCCGACCGTCACGCGCAGGCCGAGCGCCGGAACGATGCCGTGCGGCACTGGCAGCGCATCGAGGCTCAACCCGGCGGCCTCCGGCAGGTCGACCTCGACAGTCCGCGCCGGATCGTCCACGGGGAGCTCCATTACGTCGAGCAGCGGCAGGCGCCCCGATCCGTCCAGGTAGCCCGCCAGATAACCGTAAGCCCCCTCGTCATCGTCCAGCAGGCTCCTCGTAAATGCGCTCACACCCGGAAACGGCCCGCCCGGCCCGGGACCGACCAGCGGCAGCGGCCGTTCCCGGCCGGCAAAATTGCCCGATTTGAGCAGCGCTGGCAGCGCCGCGGAGTGATCGGTATGCAGGTGACTCAGCGCGACGACCTCGAGATCCTCGAACCGCGCACCGGCCTCGCCGAAGCGCAGGAACACGCCGCCGCCGGCGTCAACGAGCGCCCGCGCCCGGCCATCGACCCAGACCAGGTAACCCGATGAGGCGCGAGCATCGTCCGCGATCGGGCCACCCGAGCCGAGGACCTGCACGGCGACGCCCTCATCGTCGCCACAGGCGGCCGCGACCGCCTCTGCGCCCCCGAAGAAAGGCAATAAGATTGAAATCCAAGCTGTTGTTTTCATTGCAATTCCAACGCTGATGCCAATTGACCATTCAGTGACGTGCCCGGCACAGCCGCGGACCCGGCTGCAGCGTAGCCTGTATCCGTCACCCCGTTATCGGAGCCACGCAATGAATGTGAACCCCGCTGCCCATGATGCCATGCACCGCTGGAACCTTGCCCTCGAATACGCGCCTTACATACTCGAAGGCGGGTATATCGAGGATCCGGACGAGGCCCGGCGCCTAGCGGACAGCAGCGCCGCTCTGCACGGCCTGCTGACCTGGTTGCGACAAAGCTGCCCCGCCGCGCAATCCGACGCCGCCCGCCTCGACTGGAATATCGACCTGCTCGGGGACGCCGCAGCATTGCTCTACCGCAATCTCGGCCTGACGCAGCAGGCGGCCATGGAGCGGGTAAGCCGGCTGTCAGGGGCAATGATGGGCACCGCGCAGCAAATGGACGGAGGTGCGATCGAGGCCTGGACGTCTTTACGCCGCTCGGGCCAAGCCGAGGAACGCGCTTACGCATGACACGCTCTGCCAGCCACGACAACGGTGAACCCGGGCGACGCACAGACTGTGTGCTGCCCCGCAAATTCCGACGTCGCGTTTGAGCACCCCGGGCGCTCGGCGTAAGGTAAGGTTTTAGTCAATGAACCTGTCCCCGACCGATGTCCAGCGTTCCGCCGCTCGATAACACGACCGAAACACGGCCCGATCAGGATCTCGACGACCCGGCCCTGTACCTGAACCGCGAGCTCACGTGGCTCGCG
>JAZBNZ010000101.1:0-27153 GCA_036350895.1 Woeseiaceae bacterium | reverse complement strand
GTCGCCGGCGTCGGGGCCGATCGCGATGATCTCGTCGGCGAGACTATGCATGTCGGAGCGCGCACGGCGCTCGAAACTCTGGGCGAGGAATTCCTGGTGCTGTGCGGACGAGGTGGATGTTATCTCTTCGGTGGTCCAGCGATACTGGATGAAGAAGACCGACAGCATGACGACCGTAACGCCCGCTGCGACCGCAGTGGCGAGGACCAGGAATCTCGGTAGCGTCTTGCTACGCATATATCAGTCGCCGTAACGTTCTGCCGATCCGCAAAGCGCGCTCGGCAGCCGCCATTCTTGTTATTTGCGGCGGAATTCAGGCGCCGGCAACTCCACGGGCCATGTGTCACGACACTGCGGAGTCATTAACCGACCGCGTGTAGTGTAGCATCGGGCCCGTACCGGCACTCCGTTTTTGACATACAGGAAGGCGGTGCGTTCAGTCCGAGCGCTTTTCCGTGAAGGACTGCGGCTCGTCCCGGGAGGTCGTTCGCATGACGCCTTCGACCACGGCACCCTCCGCAACGGCGATCGCCGCCCCGGTGACCGTCCCCGTGATTCTTGCGGTACCGGCTATCTCGACGTTGCCGCTGGCGACAATATCCCCGTCTACGTGGCCCGCAACGACCACATGCAGCGCCTTTACCGTGCCGGCCCAGTGACCGTTGTCATGGATGGTGATGGTCCCCTCGAGGTCGCATTCCCCTTCGACGGTCCCGTTGATCTGGTAATCGCCGGTGCCGGCAATCAGGCCGTTGATCTTGCAGCCTTCGTTGATCAGCGTAACCGGCCCCGTGGAGCGGTCTCGAATTCGGCGACGCGGTTTTGGGCTCATCCGGTGATCTCCGCGGTGGTGGATGCGCGGATGGTAACGTCTTTGGGCACGCAAGACAGCGCTTTCGCGCCGCGGGCGACACTACTTTTCGATGTAGCCGTAGCCGATGCTCTCTATCGAGACGAGGACGCCGCCTTCGAATATCAGGCGCCGCATCAGTTTCCGCGGCCCGAAGTTGTAGACGTACTCCGTGACGATGACCTCGGTCGGGTAGGGCAGAGGGTAGTAGTGCCGATCCAGGGGATATCGCGGGTCGCGGGGGTAGGCACGGACGTCCGGTGCGCGCAGGGTACTGCCGATGATTCGCTGCGTGGTCGGTTCACCGCAGATGGCGATCACCTGGGCCTCGTGCATGCCGTCGCGAACGATCTTGTTGCCGCAGCGGAACGCATGCGCACTGTCCGAGAAGAACAGGCCGGTTCCGACGAGCAGCAACAGGGCCGCGAACTTCGGCATCGCTCTGGTCGTTGCGTGGAGATCAATCATTGTCAGTGACCAGCATAGACTGTTTGCAGATGGCTATGGGCGTGTTGTCGTAATGCACGCCCGACTCTTGCATAAGTCATTGATTCTTTTTCGCGCCGCCCCGGCTGGCATGTGGTAAAAAGGCGCCTCGTGCGCATGCGCCGGACGCCGCGACCGTGGACCGGAAGCAGCGACGTGAGCCCGGCAGAACTGGAATCGACGTGGACAGCAGTTTTCGAAAACGACTCGCGCTCATCGAGGCAGCCGACAGCCGGTCACTGGCTGGCGGTCGCAAGGGCGTGGAGAAAGAGGCGCTGAGGATTTCGGCGGACGGCCACATCGCGCTGACGCCGCACCCCGAAGGCCTGGGATCGGCTCTGACCAACCATTACATCACCACCGACTTCTCCGAAGCCCTGCTCGAATTCGTCACGCCGGCCTATACGAGCAGCTGGGAGGCGCTGCAGCTGCTCTGCGACATCCACCAGTACACCTACCAGCACATCGGGGACGAATTGTTGTGGCCGGCCAGCATGCCTTGTGGCGTTCCCGAGGGCGCCGAGATTCCCCTGGCGCGATACGGCACGTCGAACGTCGGCCGCATGAAGACGGTGTACCGGCGCGGCCTCGGCTATCGCTATGGCAGACCCATGCAGACGATCGCCGGTGTCCACTTCAACTACAGCCTCCCCAAGCCGTTCTGGCCGATGTACCAGGACCTGCTCGGCGACACGCGCGACGAGGATACGTTCCGGTCGGATCACTATCTCAGGCTGGTCAGAAACTTTCGGCGCTTCGGCTGGCTCGTGCTGTACCTGTTCGGTAATTCACCGGCACTGTGCCGCTGGTTCGAGCCGGCGGCAAACCTGGACATGCCCGTGATGCATGGCGATACCCTGTACCAGCCGTACGCAACCTCGCTCCGGATGAGCGATCTCGGCTACAGCAACGAGACCCAGTCCGGCATCCGGCTGTCCCTGAACGACCTCGACCATTACATCACTGCGCTCATGGCCGCGATCCAGACGCCCGAGCCGCGCTACGAGGAAATCGGCGTCAAGGTCGACGGCGAGTATCGGCAGCTCAGCGCGAACAAGCTGCAGATCGAGAACGAGTATTACAGCTCGATCCGGCCGAAGCGCGTCGCGAAGTCGGGGGAGCGCCCGACGGCGGCGCTGCGCCGCGGCGGTATCGAGTACGTCGAGATTCGCTCGCTCGACGTCAATCTTTTCGACCCGGCCGGCATCAACCAGAACACGATGCGCTTCGTCGAGGCGTTCCTCGTGTATTGCCTTCTCGAAGACAGCCCGCCGCTCGACGATGCCGATCTCGAACGCGCGGCGCACAACAACACGGAGGTCGCCAAGCGAGGCCGCGAGCCCGGTCTAGAACTCGCCCGCGCGAGCGGGCCGGAGCCGCTCCGTGACTGGGCCATGGCAATTGTCGACGACGTGGAGGCGATCGCGGCCCTGGTCGACGCCGCGGAAGGCAGCCGGGATTACGCGGCTGCGGTGCAAGAGATGCGGGAGCGGGTCGAGCATCCGGAGACCACGCCTTCCGCCCGGCTGCTCGACGAGCTTCGCAGTGCCGGCGCCGGGTACTCGGCGTTCGTGCTGGACGTCGCGAACAGCCACCGGGATTATTTCCGGGCGTTGCGACCCATGCCGGCGAAGCGCCAGCTCGCGTTCGACCGCGAGGCTCGCGATTCGCTGCAGCGTCAGCGGATGATCGAGGCCGCCGACTCGGTCGACTTCGACGCCTACCTGGCTGCGTGGTTCGCGGATGCCGAAGCCGCCGGGAAGCCGGGGCGCGCGTAGCCCGGGCGCCGTCTTCGGCGGCCGGATAATGAGAGATCGGGCAGTCCCGGCCGGCGCTCGTGTGCGCCCCGTCACAAAACGGCAAGCCATCGGTGTGCCGGGTCCGCGGATTTAACTAAACTCGGGCCGATCTTGGTAACCAGCATGCCCGTCGTGGTCAAAACCTTCATTGCCGGCCTGATTCTTGGTATTGCCGCATTTACGGGGGCGCTTTATGCCATTCCCGCGGTCGATCAGCACCGGGAAAACTCGATTATCTCGGTTCGTACCAACGGCGGAAACGTCGAACGGTACCGGGTCAGCGTGCCGGTGGACCGGATCATGATCGGTGCCGGGGGCATCGCCAATCCCGTGCCCGTCGACCTCGAGTGGCCGGAGGGCGATCGTTTCGAGAACGTCAACGTCGAACTCTTCAAGCTGCGTAACGAGCGCGACACCGTGATCGGCGTGGCGAGCCGCGTTGCCGCCGGGAGCCGCAGCGGCGAACCGGTGATCGAGTGGGTTCTGCACCTGCCCGCACGCGGGTCCGTCTATGCCACGATGAGTTCTGAGGCAGGTGCCGGCGGAGTCCGCACCGGCAGCCTCCGGCACGGCACGCGCGAATTCAGCGCGATTGCCGGTGCGCTTGCCGAGCGCTGGGTGCCCGCTGCCGGCGATGCCGGCAACGGTCGCATCGAGCTCGAGGCGTCTTTCGTTCGCCTCGGGGAGGACGAATGAAATACCTCCTGACACTGCTGGCCGGCTTCGCATCCGGGGCTATCGTCGCCGCCATTCTGTTCCTGCTCAACCCGCTGACCGCCGCGGACGAGCTGTCGTCGCTGGCCGTCTCCGGGAACCGGCAAATGGTTCTGAACTACTCGGCCGTGGCCGACGATGCCATCGCGTACACGAATAACGGCGAATCGAGAGTCCGGCCGCAACCCGCGGCCATCCTCCAGCTCTGGGAGCCGACTATCCGGAACACCGAGGTGACCGTCACCGTACTCAACGATGGTCGCGGTGTGCCGGCCGGGCTCGGCATCAAGTTCGCATCGCTGTCGGAGAGCACGCGGCTGTTCCACGGCATGGCGAATGTCGACAGCGTCTGGCACGTCTACCTGCCCGACCGTGGCAGTTTCGTTGTCGCCCAGCGCGAAAACTATTTCGATTACCTGCGCGACATCGTCATCCCGGCGACCTGGAGCTCCGGCAAGAACTGGAAAGGCGAGTGGCAGGCCAACCTGACTGCGGGCCCCGGCACGCTCGGTACCGGCGAGGTTGCGGGTGGCAGTGGTGAATTCGCGGGTCTCGACTCCGAGGCCGTCGAATCCCTGGCGGCCCGTGCCTACTCCGCGCAGACGGGGCCGGTCGCGGCCGATGGCCTGCTGACCATCGAGCTGCCGCGCGCCGGCCGCACCGAGCTCGCGTCCGACCAGCCCTGAGCGCTGCTCAGCCGAATTCCTTGAGCGGGATGGTCGCGTCGCCGAGCCGGTCGGGATCGGGCGTGGCGCCCTTCGCGATCAGCGCTTTCGCCTGCATGAAATCTTTCGGATTGTTCACCGCATCGACGGCGATCAGCCTGTCGCCCCTGAAGTAGGCGCAGCTGAACGAGCGCGTCGCCGGGTCACCGCGCATGACCGCGCGGTCGTAGCCGGTCGACAGTCCCACGATCTGCAGCTTGAGATCGTACTGGTCCGACCAGAACCACGGCACCTGGTCGTAGACGTCATCGCCACCCAGGATGTTGAGGACCGCGACGCGGGCCTGCTCCAGCGCGTTCGGTACCGACTCCAGGCGGATGCGGCGCCCGTAGACGCGACTCGGGTGTGCCGTGCAGTCACCGATCGCGAACACGTGCGGATCGGCCGTGCGGCAGTGCTCGTCGACCACGATGCCGTCATCGATCTCGAGACCGGCGTCCGCCGCGAGTTCGACGTTGGGCACGATACCGACGCCGACGACGACGAGGTCGGCCGGCAGCGTCTCTCCGCCCGAGATACTCACGCCGTTGGCCCGGCCACCCGCGCCGGCGAAACCGGCGACGCCCGTTCCGAGCCGCAGTTCGACGCCGGCGGCGCGGTGGACGTCCGCGTAGAACGAGGACAGTTCGGGCGAGACCACGCGGCTCATGACGCGGTCGGCCATCTCAACGACGGTGACCGCCTTGCCGAGTTCGGCGGCGACGGCGGCGACCTCCAGGCCGATGTAACCGGCACCGACGATGACGATCCGCTCGGCCGGCGCCAGGTCGTCCCGAATAGCGTTGACGTCGTCGATGCCGCGCAGGTAGTGGATGCCTCCGAGATCGCTGCCCGGCAGGTCGAGCCGGCGGACCCGGGAGCCGGTGGCGAGCACCAGGTTGGTGTAGCGAATGGTCTCGCCGTCCGCGGTTCGCACCGAGCGGGCCTCGCGGTCGATCGCGTCGACGCGGGTGCCGAGGCGGAGGTCGATGGCCGGATATTCGTAGAACGACGGCGGTTTCACGAACAGGCGTTCGGCGGGCATGTCACCCGCCAGGAATTTCTTGGACAGCGGTGGGCGCTGGTAGGGCAGCCAGCTCTCCTCGCCGATGAGTACGATCCGGCCGGCGTACTTCTGCTGGCGGAGCGTGGCGACGACCTGGCCGGCGCCGTGGCCCGCACCGACGATGACTACCTGGTCCGTCATGGTGGGCGTTCCGGGATTCCTGGTTGAGGTCAGGCGGCGAAGAGTAACGCAGGATCCGGGCAATGCGTTAGACGGCCGAGCCGCGAACCGCCGTGCTTACTGGACCGGGGTCAGTGGCCAGAAGATCGGCAGGAGGGCCATTACCGCGACGAACACGATCAGCGTCAGGGGGACGCCTACCTTCAGGTAATCGACGAAGCGATAGCCGCCGGGACCCATGACGAGGATATTGGCGGGATGCGAGATCGGGCTCGTGAAACTCGCGGAGGCCGCCATCGCGACCGCCATCATCGCGGTCTGCGGTTCGAGTCCGAGATCCCCCATCGCCGACAGCACGATTGGCGACATCAGTACGACCAGGGCGGCGGTCGGGATGATCATCGTCGCCATGGCCGTGAGAATGTAAAGACCCATGATCACGGGCCACGGGCCGGCGTCCCCGAGCAGCGCCATGACCTGGTCGGCGAGGTAGGTCGCCGCTCCCGTATCCTGCATCGCCGTGCCGAGCGGCAGCATGCCCGCAATCAGGAAGATCGCCCGCCAGTCGATCGCGCGGTAGGCGTTTTCCATGCTCAGGCAGCCGGTGAGCACCATGACCGTGCCGCCGACGACGGCGGCAACGGCGATCGGCGCGTAGCCGAGCATCACGCTCATCACGACGCCGAGCATGATCGCCGCGGCCAGCGGTGCCCGCCGGGTATCGGGCGGTTCCTGGCCGAGCGGCGTGAGCGTCAGGAAATCCGAGTCGCTGGCGAGCAGCTGCAGGCGGTCGCGCGGGCCGAGCAGGAGCAGCGCATCGCCGATCTGCAGGCGTTCCGTCGCGAGGTCGGTCGTGACCGGGTCGCCTTCGCGCTCGATCCCGGCGAGTTCGATGCCGTAGCGCTCGCGGAAGTTGAGTTCGCCGACCGTCTTGCCGGCAAGGCGACTGCGCGGGTCGAGCGTCGCGTCGAGGAGGGTCAGGCGTTCCGAGTCGAAGGTGCCGAGGTTGGCCGGGACCCGGGTATCGATGTTGAGCTCCTGGAAACCGCGCAGCACGTCGAGATCCTCGGGCTGGCCGGAGATTAGCAGCAGGTCGCCCGGCTCGAGTACTTCGTCGCCCCGCGGCATCACGCGGAGCTTGCCGTCACGAAAGATGGCCACGACGCGGAAGTCGAACGCATCGGCCAGGCGGCTCTTCTCCAGCGTGACGTCGACGAGTTCGCTGTCCTTCGGCAGTCGTACGACGAAAAGGCGCTCGTCGGCCGCGTAGCGACGGCTCAATTCGTCCGACTCGAGCACGTCGACCCTGGTGAAGTCGCTGAATTTTTCGAGGGCCTGGATCGCGTCGGTCTCTCCCTGGACGAGAATCCGCTCGCCGGCCCGGAGCGGCACGAAGGCGAGGTTGGTGACCCGGTAACCATCGCGGCGGAAGATGCCGACGACCGAGACGTCGAAGCGGCTGCGGAAACCGGCGTCGCGGATCAGTTCACCGACCAGTGTGCTGTTGTCGGCCAGTTCGACCTCGGCGTAGCCGATCTTGTCGGCCACCATCGATTTGAGGACCGGCGCCTCGCGCTCGATCACCAGTTCGCTCCAGCGCCGCAGTTCCCGGAACTGGTCCACGCGGCCCTGCACGAGGATGCCGTCACCGCCGCGCAGCAGTGTCTGCCGGCTCGGCAGCGGCTCGCTGCGGCCGCCCCGCATCAGGCCGAGGATGATGAGCCCCGTCGATCGTCCGATGCGACTCTCCGCGAGCGTCTTGCCGACGAGCACAGAGTTGTAGGGAACGCGCATCATGAAGGTCCGCTCGTGCAGCTTGTAACGGTTGCGGAGCGAACGCTGGCTTAGCCCCTTTTCCCGCTCCGCCTTCCTGGAGGGTAGTAGCAGGCGACCGAAGATCGCGACGAACAGGACGCCCACGAACATGACGCCGGCGCCGATGGGCGTGAAGTCGAACAGGCGGAAGGGCTCGTAGCCGCTGCTGGAGAGCGATTCGGCGATGAGCAGGTTTGGCGGCGTGCCGATCAGCGTCATGAGCCCGCCCAGCAGGGTGGAGTAGGCGAGCGGCATCAGCAGCCGCGAGGCCGGGATGCGTGTCCGCCGGGCGACTTCGACGACGACGGGCAGCATCAGCGCCGCGACGCCGATGTTGTTCATGAAGGCGGATAGCACGGCCCCGGTGATCATGATCACGAGGATCATCGAGACTTCGCGCTTCCCGGCGATCCGCATGACCTGGCGGCCGATGATGTCGGCGATCCCGGTGCGCGTCAGGCCCTCGCTCAGGATGAACATGGCCCAGACGGTGATGACGGCGCTGTTCGAGAAGCCGGCGAAGGCGGCGTCGGCGGACACGAGGCCGGTGATCGCAAGAGTGCCGAGCACGAGCAGTGCGACCAGGTCCATGCGAATGATTTCGCTGACGAACAGGATGAGCGAAATCGCAAGTATGCCGAGTACTAGTGCGATGTCGCCGGTCATGCCCGAGATTCAGTCAATGTGTGCTCCTTTCGGCGCATTTTAACCAGAGCACAGCGAAAAAGCGTGCGTTGCCGCGCGTTCGGGCTGCCCTGCTCCGAAAAAAATCGTCACAATGCGGCCGATGTCCACACCAAGCTATCAACCGCGCCGGCCGTCAAGGCTTCATCGTCATGCGATCCGCGGCATCGACTACGCGGTCCACGAATGGGGCGAGCCAGGGGGGCGCCTCCTGGTCTGCCTGCACGGCTGGGGCGATACCGGCGCGGGGTTCCAGTTCCTGGCCGACGAACTCGGCGACGGCTGGTACGTCGTGGCGCCGGACTGGCGGGGCTTCGGCGAGTCCTCCGCCAACGTCGGGACCTACTGGTACCCGGATTACATCGCGGACCTGCACGAACTGCTGGAGTC
Source organism: Woeseiaceae bacterium (assembly GCA_036350895.1). GTDB lineage: Bacteria > Pseudomonadota > Gammaproteobacteria > Steroidobacterales > Woeseiaceae > UBA1847. The sequence continues at coordinate 18,525 of JAZBNZ010000101.1, read as the reverse complement.
GTACTCACCCGGCACGCCGGCCGCTATCCTGGGCCACAGCATGGGCGGCAACGTGGCAGGGCTTTATGCCGGAACCTTCCCGGACCGGGTTGCAGCCTTCGTCAACGTCGAGGGCTTCGGTCTCGAGGATGCCGACCCTGCGGCCGCGCCCGGCCGCTACCGGCACTGGATCGAGCGGCAGCGCGGCCGGGAGGCGTTTTCCGATTACGCCGATTTCGAGACGCTGGCGGCGAAGCTGCTGGCGAGGAACCCCGGCATGGGTGCGGACCGGGCGCGCTTCGTTGCCGAGCGCTGGGCCGTCGAGCGTGACGGTCGCGTCGTCCTCCGGGCAGACCCGCGCCACCGGCTGCCGAACCCGGTCCTGTACCGGCGCGCCGAAGCCGAGGCCTGCTGGCGCAGCGTCGCGGCGCCGGTGCTGATGGTTGCCGGCGAGGACAGCTCGTTCCTGGCCCGCGGCCATCCGCAGGACGGGGCGTTCGACTTCGATCTGCCGTTTCCGAACGTGTCGAGCGTGCTGATCCCGGGCGCGGGCCACATGCTGCATTTCGAGGCCCCCGAGGCCCTTGCACGCCACAGTCGCGACTTCATCGGCAAAAGCGTGTAAATTCATCCAGTACTGGATGAATAAACAGCTCCCCGGAGGCTGGCGTGGTTGCGGTCCCCCAACGCGATGACTACCTGGATACCCTGAATCCCGCGCAGCGGGCGGCGGCCGAGTACGGTGAGGAACGTGCCGACGGCGGTCTTGCCAGCGGCCCGCTGCTCGTGATCGCGGGTGCCGGGACCGGCAAGACGATGACCCTGGCGCACCGGGTGGCGCACCTCGTGATGTCGGGGGTCGCGCCGGAACGCATCCTCCTTTTGACCTTCACGCGGCGCGCGGCCGAGGAGATGACGCGCCGGGTCGAAGCCATCGTGCGCAAGGCGATGGGCCGGTGTGACGACCGACGCAAGCTCGTTGCGCTGCCCTGGTCGGGGACGTTTCACGCGATCGGCAATCGCCTGTTGCGACAGTTCGCCGCCAACCTGGGCCTCGACCCGGCGTTCTCGGTGCTGGATCGCGGCGATTCTGCCGACGTCATGGACGTGGTCCGGCACGAGCTCGGGCTTTCGACCTCCAGGCGCCGGTTCCCGAAGAAAGAGACCTGCCTCGCGATCTACTCGCGCACGGTCAATACCGGTGACACGCTGTCGAGGACGCTGCAGGAAGGATTCCCGTGGTGCCTCGACCTCGAGACCGAGCTCGCCGAGCTGTTCCGCGGCTACGTCCGACGCAAGCAGGCCAACCAGCTGCTCGATTACGACGACCTGCTGCTCTACTGGCAGCGCCTCGTCGCCGAACCCGACTTCGCCGCCTGTATCGGGGCCGAGTTCGACCACGTGCTTGTCGACGAGTACCAGGACACGAACCGCCTGCAGGCATCGATCCTGCTCGCGCTGAAGCCGGAAGGCGAAGGCCTGACCGTCGTCGGCGACGACGCACAGTCGATCTACTCGTTCCGCGCGGCAGAGATCGAAAACATTCTCGGGTTCCCCGACCAGTTCATGCCGACGGCGAACGTGATCACGCTCGAGGAGAACTACCGCTCCACGCAGGCGATCCTCGACTCGGCGAACTGCCTGATCGCCGAGAGCGAGCGGCAGTACCGCAAGGACCTGTATGCGACGGCCCGGCCCGGCACGCCGCCTGAGTACGTGACGGTCGAGGATAGCGACGCCGAAGCGGACTACGTCGTGACGTCGGTTCTTGCCAACCGCGAGGCGGGCACCGAACTCAAGCGCCAGGCAGTCCTGTTCCGCAGCTCCCACCATTCCGACCGGCTCGAGCTCGAACTCGTCCGCCGTAACATTCCCTACGTGAAGTACGGCGGACTCAAGTTTCTCGAGGCCGCCCACGTGAAGGATCTGCTCGCGATTCTCAAGTGGGCGGAGAATCCGCGCAACGATATCGCCGCATTCCGCGTACTCAAGCTCCTGCCGGGGATGGGGCCACGCTACGCGGCACGCTGCTACGCGCGCCTCGGGGACAATGATTTCGACCTGGGCCGCCTCGGCGATTTCGTGCCGCCGGCCTCGGCCGGCGCCGACTGGGAGACGCTGGTGGCGTTGATGGCGGGGCTGGGCGCTGCGTCGCTGGAGGATGCCGGCTGGCAGGCCCAGCTGACCGCGGCGCGCGGCTGGTACCGGCCGCAGCTCGAGCGGCTCTACGACAATGCTGAAACGCGCGAGGCGGACCTCGAACAACTCGAGCAGATTGCCGGTCGCTACGCGACCCGGGAACGCTTCCTGACCGAGCTGACGCTGGATCCGCCCTCGAAGAGCGGCGACCGGGCCGGCGATCCGCTGCTGGACGAGGACTACCTCGTGCTGTCGACGATCCACTCGGCGAAGGGCCAGGAGTGGGATGCCGTGTTCGTGCTCAACGTCACCGACGGCAATTTTCCCTCCGAGTTCGCCACCGGCGATGCCGCGCGCGTCGAGGAAGAGCGTCGGCTGCTCTATGTCGCGATGACGCGGGCGAGGCAGTCGCTGGCGCTGGTGGCGCCGCTCCGTTTCCACGTGACGGCGCAGCATCCCCAGGGCGATCGTCACGTCTACGGAGCCCGCAGCCGCTTCGTGTCGGAGCGCCTGCTGGCGACGATGCGCCCGGTATTCCACGGCAGTGAGCAGGATCGCGCGGGAGCATTCGCGGCGCGTCCGGCCCGCCGTATCGACGCCGGCGCCGAGTTCCTCGACCGCTGGTAAAAAAAGGCGGTGGCAAACGCCACCGCCAATCACAAAGAAACAAACAGCATAAGGGATTCTTGTTTGTTTCAATTAACGCGTGAAGGCCAGCCAGGGACTTCCGGTTAACCTTGCTGGTTGGATGCGCCAGCACGCCGATTGGTTGCAAACTATTTGGAATAACGCACGGCGTTATCGCCATGACGGGTGTTGCCGATGAAACAAATGGCTACACTCGAGCATCGTTACGACCGAAACAGCACGAGGGGGCATCATGAGTTCACAGCCATCCGTCCATACGCTCGTCAGCCCGGAAGAATGGGAGCTCCGCGTCAACCTGGCCGCCTGCTATCGCCTGATCGCGCTGTACGGCTGGGACGACCTCGTCTTCACGCACGTATCGGCGCGCGTGCCGGGGCCGGAGGATCACTTCCTGATCAATGCCTACGGTCTCCTGTTCGAGGAGATGACGGCATCGAGTCTCGTCAAGGTGGATCTCGAGGGCAACAAGGTGCTCGAGACAGGGTACGACATCAACCCGGCAGGCTTTACGATTCACAGCGCGGTGCACGCGGCGCGGCACGATGCCGCCTGCGTCCTGCACACCCATACCCGCGCCGGTATTGCCGTCTCGGCGCTGGCCGGCGGTCTCGAGCCGCTCTCGCAGACCTCGCTGTTTCCCTACTCGAGCCTCGCCTACCACGACTACGAGGGGGTCGCGCTGTCGGCAGACGAGAAGCCGAGGCTCGTGGCCGATCTCGGCGACAAGCGGGCGATGATCCTCAGGAATCACGGGCTCCTGACGACGGGCGAGAGCGTGGCCGACGCGTTCCTGATGATGTACACGCTCGAGACGGCCTGCCAGATTCAGCTCATGGCGCAGGGCACCGGCCAGGAACTGATCCGCGTCCCGCAGCCTATCGTCGACGGCATCCAGGCGCAGGCGGCGGAGGTCACCAGGGGGCTGGGCGGGGCACTCGTCTGGCCGGCCCTGCTGCGCAAGCTGGATCGAATCGACGCGTCATTCCGCGACTGACTCAGGCCAGGAACATCGCGTACGCCGGGTTGTCGCTTTCCTCTTCGTGCGGGTAGCCGAGAGCTTCGAGATGACGCTCGAGTTCCTCGCGGTCGGCAGGCGATACGTCGATGCCCGCGAGTACGCGGCCGTAGTCCGAGCCGTGGTTCCGGTAATGGAACAGCGTGATGTTCCAGTCGCTGCCGATCGCGTCGAGAAAATCGTGCAGGGCGCCGGGCCGTTCCGGGAACTCGAAGCGAAACAGGCGCTCGTTGGCGACACCGGCCGCGCGGCCGCCGACCATGTGCCGGACGTGCAGCTTGGCCATCTCGTCGTCGGTCAGGTCGACGACCGGGTAGCCCGCCGTCTCGATCGCGGCGAGCAGGCTGGTGCGTTCGGCCTTGCCGCCCTTCAGCTGAACGCCCACGAAGATGTGTGCTGCGGCGCCCGGTGAATAACGGTAGTTGAATTCGGTGATCCCGCGGCGGCCGATAACCTCGCAGAAGCGCCGGAAGCTGCCCGGCGTTTCCGGGATCTCGGCAGCCAGCAGCATCTCGGTCAGGTCGCCGACCGCGGCGCGTTCGGCGATATGCCGGAGGCGGTCGAAATTCACGTTGGCGCCGCAGTTGATCGTGACGAAGTGCTGGTCGCGGCACGGGTGCGTCTCCAGGTACTTCTTGAGTCCCGCGACGGCGAGACCGCCGGCGGGTTCGACGATCGAGCGGGTGTCTTCGAAGATGTCCCGGATTGCCGCGCAGATCTGGTCGGTGTCGACCGTGACGATCTCGTCCACGAACGCCCGGCAGAGCCGGAACGTCTCGTCGCCAACCCGCTTGACGGCGACGCCGTCGGCGAATATGCCGACGTGATCCAGGGTGACCGGGTGGCCGGCGGCCAGCGACGCCGACATCGCCGCCGAGTCCTCGGGCTCCACGCCGATGATTCGGACCTCGGGCCGGATCTGCTTGATCCACGCGGCGATACCGGCAGCCAGGCCGCCGCCGCCGATCGGCACGAAGACCGCCGCCGGCGTCGTGGCGGCCTGTTCCAGGATTTCCTTGCCGATCGTGCCCTGGCCGGCAATGACGGCCGGATCGTCGAACGGATGGATGAAATAGAGATCCTGTTCACTGGCCAGCCGGCGGGCGTGCGCGTAGGCGTCGTCGTAGGCATCGCCGTGCATCACCACCTCGCCGCCCAGCATCCGGACGGCCTCGACCTTGATGGAAGGCGTGGTGACCGGCATCACGACGACCGCGCGGATGCCGCGCTGGCGTGCCGCGAGCGCGACGCCCTGGGCGTGATTGCCGGCCGAGCTGCAGATGACCCCATGCCGCGTAACGGCGTCGGGCAAGGCGGCAAGCTTGTTGTAGGCGCCGCGCAGCTTGAACGAGAACACGGCCTGCAGGTCTTCGCGCTTGAGCCAGACGTCGTTGCCCAGCCGTCGTGACAGGTTGGTTGCGCGCTCCAGCGGTGAGCGAATCGCGACGTCGTAGACGGCGGCGTCGCGGATGAGTGCGAGGTAATCGGGTTCGCTTCCCGGGCGAAGGGTCGATGACGATGATACCGGTGGCATCAAAGCGTTATCGCACAGCGCGGGGCTGACGGCAAAAAGAGTTTCAGTTGCAATTGCATGGCCGCGGCGCTGCTATAATGGCGCGCCCCTTACCGGATATCTTGCAGCCATGCCCAGACAGCTGATCAAGAACGCCCGCCTCCTCAACGAAGGCGGAATTCTCGAACGTGATGTACTGATCGACGGCGAGCGAATCGCGAAGATCGCCGCCGATATTCGTGCGGAGGACGGCGTTGTCGTGCACGATGCCGACGGCGCAATCCTGATGCCGGGCATGATCGACGACCAGGTGCATTTTCGTGAGCCGGGCCTGACCTGGAAAGGCGATCTCGAGACCGAGTCGGCCGCGGCAGCGGCCGGCGGTGTCACCAGTTTCATGGACATGCCGAACGTGAGTCCGCAGACGACCAACCGGCAGGCACTGACGGACAAGTATGCGGCTGCGGCCGGTCGCTGCACGTCCAACTACGGTTTTTATCTCGGCGCGACCAACAGCAACATCGAGGAGATCCGCGCGCTCAGGGTCAACGAGGCCTGCGGGATCAAGGCCTTCATGGGCGCCTCGACGGGCGACATGCTGGTCGATAACCCGGCCGCGCTCGAAAGGCTCTTCGCGGATGCGCCGATCATGGTCGTCACGCACTGCGAAGACACGCCGATGATCCGCGAGGCCGAAAAAGCGGCTCGGGCAAAGTATGGCGAGGATGTGCCGTTGAGCGAACATCCGCGCATCCGCTCCGCCGATGCCTGCCTGAAGTCCTCGACACTCGCGACGGAGCTGGCCCGCAAGCACGACGCACTGCTGCACGTCCTGCACCTGACGACAGAGGTCGAGATGGGCCTGTTCACGCCGGGACACCGTCGTGACAAGCGCATCACCGCCGAAGTCTGTGTTCATCATCTCTGGTTTGACGAGTCGCGCTACGCGGACCTCGGTATGCGCATCAAGTGCAACCCGGCCATCAAGCGGCGCGAGGATCGCGAGGCGCTGATCAAGGCGTTAAACGACTCGCGTATCGACATCGTCGCCACCGACCATGCCCCGCATACGGCCGAGGAAAAGGCGAACCCCTATTTCACCGCGCCGGCCGGCCTGCCACTGGTGCAGCATGTCGTGCTCGCACTCTTCGATCTCGCGGCACGCGGCGAGATCTCGCTGGAACTGCTCGTGGACCGGGCCTGCCACGCACCGGCCGACCTGTTCGGCGTAGAGGAGCGCGGCTACGTCAGGGAAGGCTGGTATGCCGATCTCGTCATCGTGGACACCGATACGCCGACGCCGGTGACGCCGGAAAGCGTGCTTGCGAAGTGCGGCTGGTCGCCGTTCGAAGGACATACGTTTACGTCGTCGATCAGCAAGACCTTCGTGAACGGCAACCTGGTCTACGCCGACGGCAAACTGACCGGCGCGGTCGCCGGCGAGCGCCTGCAGTTCGATCGTGCGCGCTGATACCGGCGTTACGTCTTAAAACGGTTTACTTTCGCGCACAGCCCGCTATGCTACCGGACCTTGAAAGAGGGGCTTTCATGCGATTGGCTTCGGCGCCTTGCCGACGATGACGCCAATTCCGGGAGTGGATGAAACCAACCGACACCGCCAATCCTGATTACTTCCACAAGGTAGTGGATTGTCAGTGGGCGTGCCCCGCACACACCGACGTCCCCGAATATATCCGGCTGATCGCCCAGGGTCGCTTCAGCGACGCCTACATGGAGAATCGCAAATCGAACGTGTTCCCGGGCATCCTGGGGCGCGTCTGCGACCGTCCCTGCGAGCCGGCGTGCCGCCGCGGCCGTGTCGAGGAGAAGCCCGTCGCCATCTGCCGGCTGAAGCGCGTCGCCGCGGATCACCGGGATGACATCACCGACCGGCTGCCGACGGCGCCGGCGAACAAGAACGGCAAGAAGGTAGCCCTGATCGGCGCCGGCTGTGCCTCGCTGACGGTCGCCAACGATCTCGCGCCGCTTGGCTACGAGGTGACGATTTTCGAGGCCCTCCAGACCACCGGCGGCCTCATGCGGACCAACATCCCGCGCTTCCGCCTTCCGCCGAAGGTGCTCGACGAAGAGATCGGCTACATCCTCGACATGGACGTGGACCTGAAGCTGGGCCACCCCATCGAGAGCCTCGAGGCGCTGCTCGACAGCAACGAGTTCGACGCGGTGTTCGTCGGCACCGGTGCACCCCGCGGCAAGAATCTCGAGCTGCCCGGCCGCTACGATTCGAAGAACATCCACATCGGCATCGACTGGCTGACGTCGGTTGCGTTCGAGCACATCGACAGCATCGGCGAGAACGTCCTGATCATCGGCGTCGGCAACACCGCGATGGACTGCTGCCGCACCTCGCTCCGGCTCGGTGCGAAGAACGTCAAGGTCATGGCGAGGAAGCCCCGCGGTTTCTTCAAGGCCTCCGACTGGGAACTCGAGGATGCCGAGGAAGAGAACGTCGACATCGTCGTCAATCACTCGCCGAAGCAGTTCGTCATCGAGGACGGCAAGCTCGTCGGCATGCTCTTCGACGTCATGGAGTACGCGGTCGACGAGAACGGCCGCATCGACCGCGGGACCGCTGTCGACGAGGTCATGATCCCCTGCGACGACGTCATCCTGGCGATAGGCCAGGACAACGCTTTCCCGTGGATAGAGCGTAATATCGGTATCGAGTTCGATGAGTGGGACTGCCCGGTGGTCGACGAAACCACGATGATGTGCACGCGCGAAGGGGTCTTTTTCGGTGGCGACTCGGCCTTTGGTCCGAAGAACATTATCTGGGCCGTGGCACATGGCCACGAGGCGGCCATCTCGATGCACAAGTACTGCCAGGGCGAAGACCTCGAGGACCGGCTGCCGCGCGGCATCAACCTCTCGAGTCGCAAGATGGGCATGCACGAGTGGAGCTACTCGAGCGACTACAATCCCGCCGCACGACGGCTGATGCCGCACGTCGATCTCAAGGAACGCTTCAAGAAGATCGATATCGAGGTCGAGCTCGGTTTCACCGCGGAGCAGGCCGTGGCGGAGGTCGAACGCTGCCTGAACTGCGATATCCAGACCGTGTTCACGGCCAAGCTGTGCATCGAATGCGATGCCTGCGTCGACGTCTGCCCGACCAACTGCCTGACGATCACGCACAATGGTGACGAGGCCGACCTGCGAGACCGCCTGTCCGCGCCCGCCGACAACAACGACCAGGCGCTCTACGTCTCCGCGGGCCTGCCGCAGACCGGTCGCGTGATGGTCAAGGACGAAGACCTCTGCGTGCATTGCAGCCTCTGCGCCGAGCGCTGCCCGACGGGCGCCTGGGACATGCAGAAGTCGACGGTCCTGCTGCCATACGCCGCCGACGAGGCCGCGGCCGCGGGCGGACAGTCCGGCTCGAGCGCTGCCTGACGAAACCGGGGTATCTGAAGTGGCCTCCACCAACGACGTCGTCATCAAGATCGCCACCGTGAACGGCACGGGTTCTGCCAGTGCCAACGGGCTGTTGCGCAAGGCGATCTTCCGCATGGGCATCCCGGTCGTCGGCAAGAATTACTTTCCTTCGAACATCCAGGGGCTGCCGACCTGGTACGAAATCCGGGTGACCGGGGACGGCTACCAGTCGCGTTCGAATCGCGTCGACATCATGGTCGCGATGAATGGCCAGACCTACGCCCGGGACGTGGCCGAGGTGAGCCCGGGTGGCTACCTGCTGTACGACTCGACCTGGCCACGATCCGACGTGTTCGCCCGGGACGATATCACCGTCATCGGCATCCCGCTGTCGCAGCTCTGCAACGAGCACTTCGACGGCGTCCGCGCGCGCATCCTGATGAAGAACATCGCCTACGTCGGTGCGCTCGCCGCGCTGCTCGACATCGAGCTCGATGTCATCACGGCGCTGCTCGAGGATACCTTCGGGGACAAGGCGCACCTGATTGCGTCCAACATGGAGGCGATACGTCTCGGCTACGACTACGCCAGCGAGCACTTCAGCTGTCCGCTGCCGCACCGGATCGAGCGCATGGACGCCACCCGCGGCCAGATCGTTATCGACGGCAACACGGCGGCCGGCCTCGGCTGTGTCTACGCCGGCGCGACGGTCGGCGCCTGGTACCCGATCACCCCGTCGACCTCGTTGATGGATGCCTTCCGGGGCTTCTGCGCCGACATTCGCATCGACCCCGAAACCGGCAAGCGGACCTACGCGATCATCCAGGCCGAGGACGAGCTCGCCGCGATCGGTATGGTGCTCGGGGCAGCCTGGAACGGCGCCCGCGCTTTCACGCCGACGAGCGGTCCCGGTATCTCGCTGATGAGCGAGTTTATCGGCTACGGTTACTACGCCGAGATACCGGCGGTCCTGTTCAACGTCCAGCGTACCGGTCCGTCGACCGGCATGCCGACGCGCACGCAGCAGTCAGACATCATCTCCTGCGCGTATGCGTCGCACGGCGACACGCGCCACGTGCTGCTCTTCCCGGCGGATCCCGCGGAATGCTTCTACACGGCGCAGCAGGCATTCGACCTCGCCGAGCGGCTGCAGACACCGGTTATCGTGATGTCCGATCTCGACATCGGCATGAACGACTGGATGGTGCCGGAGTTCGAATGGGACGAGGACTATGTCCCGGACCGGGGGAAGGTCCTCGGCGCCGAGGACATCGAGAAGATGGAGAAGTTCTACCGCTACCTCGATGTCGACGGTGACGGCATTCCCTACCGGACGCTGCCCGGCGTGCACCCGAAGGGCGCCTACTTTACGCGGGGATCCGGGCACACGAAGTACGGTGCCTACACGGAAGATTCCGAGGCCTACCAGGACGTCGTCGACCGCCTGCTGGTCAAGTGGGAAACGGCGAGGACGCTGGTGCCCAAGGCCGAGATCGAGTATTCGGCGTTCAACAAGGCGGCGATCCTGACGGTCGGCAGCGGCAACGCCGCGTGCCGCGAGGCTCTCGACCGGCTCGCGGCCCAAAACATCGGCCTCAATTACTGCCGCGTGCGCGCATTCCCGTTCGACGAGACCGTCAAGGACTTCCTGGCGAAGCACGAGACCGTGTACGTCGTCGAGCAGAATCGCGACGCGCAGCTCCGGACGCTGCTGATCATCGACGCCGACGGCGACCCGAAGAAGCTCGTGCCGCTGCTGCACTACAACGGCATGCCGATCAACGCCGGCTTCGTCGTCGACGCGGTCCTGAAGGAAATCTCGAGGGGCAGGGCTGCCTGAGGATATTGCGATGAGCTACAAGCCGAAACCGAAGATCTCGCACCCGAGTGTCAAGCGCAACGCGCTCGGCCTGACCAAGCGCGAATACGAGGGCGCCGTCTCCACGCTGTGTGCCGGCTGCGGTCACGACTCCGTGACGGCGGCGATCATCCAGGCCGTCTTCGAACTCGATATCGAGCCGCACATGCTCGCCAAGATGAGCGGCATCGGCTGCTCGTCCAAGACGCCCGCGTATTTCGCGAGCGAGTCGCACGGCTTCAATTCCGTCCACGGCCGCATGCCCTCGGTGACGACGGGTGCCAACACCGCGAATCGCGACCTGATCTATATCGGCGTCTCGGGTGACGGTGATTCGCTGTCGATCGGCGTCGGCCAGTTCGTGCACGCGATCCGTCGCAACGTGAACATGTGCTACATCATCGAGAACAACGGCGTGTACGGGCTGACGAAGGGCCAGTTCTCGGCATCCGCCGACATCGGCAGCAAGCCGAAGAAGGGCCTGCCCAACCAGCAGGAGCCGATCGACCCGGCCGCGATGGCCCTGAGCCTCGGGGCAACCTACATCGCCCGCGGCTTCTCGGGTGACAAGGAGCAGCTCGTGCCGCTGATCAAGGGTGCCCTGAAGCACAGCGGCTTCGCGCTCGTCGACGTGATCAGTCCCTGCGTGACCTTCAACGATCACGAAGGCTCGACGAAGAGCTATGCGCACACCCGCGAGTTCCATCACCATGTCGTACACATCGACTACGTGGCACCGGCCGAGGAGATACGCGCCGCCTACGAGGAGGGCGCGGCGATGCCCGTCGAGTTACACGACGGCAGCCGGATCATCCTGCGCAAGGTCGACGACGGGTACGACCCGACGAGCCGCGCATCCGCCTTCGGCTACCTGCGCAAACACTTCAACGAGGGCGAGATCGTGACCGGACTCCTGTATATCGACAAGGAGCGCGAGGAGATGCACGACCTGATGGGTAACGTCGACCGGCCCATGTCCGATCTGCCGATGAAGATCCTGCATCCGGGCAAGGAAGGCCTGAAGAAGATACTGGCGAATTACCGCTGATCCCGGTCGGCCGATAGCGATCGGGAGGGAATTCCTCGCGGATTCCCCTGTCCCAATACCCGGCGTCCGCAGACGCATCCAGCAATAATCACACTCGGGGGAACGACGTGAAGAATAATCGACGGGAATTCATCAAGGCGTCCGTGCTCGGCACGGCGGCGGCTGCAACCGGCGCGCTGTCGACCACGGCCCAGGCCGCTCATCACCAAGAAGACACGGCGAAGCAGCTCGACATCCTGGTACTTGGCGGCACCGGTTTCATTGGCCCGCACATGGTGCGCGAAGCACTCCGGCGCGGCCACTCCGTGACGCTGTTCAACCGCGGCCGCACGAACAACGAAATCTTTCCCGATCTCGAGACGATCAAGGGCGACCGCGGCGGCGACCTCGAGGGATTGAAGGGCCGCCGGTGGGACGTCGTGATCGACAACTCGGGCTACGTGCCGCGGCACGTCGAGAACTCGGCCACGCTGCTCGCGGACGTCGTGGATCACTACCTGTTCATCTCGACGGTGTCGGTCTACGCATCGTTCGCCGAGCCGATGGACGAGGACTCGCCGCTCGGGACTATCGAGGACGAGACGATCGAGGAGGTCAACGGCGAGACCTATGGCCCGCTCAAGGTGCTGTGCGAGAAGCGCGCCACCGCCGCGATGGGCGAGGACCGGATCACGGTGCTCCGGCCGACGTACATCTGCGGTCCCGGGGATCACACCGATCGCTTCAGCTACTGGCCGGTGAGGACGAGCATGGGCGGCGCCATGCTGTGGCCGGGGAGTGCGGAGCACACGACCCAGATCATCGACGTCCGCGATCTCGCCCACTTCACCATCGATTGCGTCGAGAAAAAGACGGCCGGGGTCTACAACACCTGCACGCCGCGCGACAGCTATACCTTCGGGCAGTTCCTCGAGGACAGCGTGGCCGTGACGGCTGCCGACATCGAACCCGTCTGGGTCGACGAGGCATTCATCGAGCAGCAGGAACTCTTCGGTTCATTGCCCGTCTGGCACCCGATGTCGGGTGAGTACGCGCACATCGCGAGCGCCAGCGGCGCGCGTGCCCGCGCCGCTGGCCTCAGGAACCGTCCGGTACGCGAGACGATCCGAGACCTGCTGCACTGGTGGGAGACACAGCCCGACAGCCGCACCCATACGATGCGGGCCGGGCTGTCGCTGGAGCGCGAGGCGGAGCTGATCGAGTTGTACCGCTCCGCATGAGTGAATCCTGGTGACGGGCCTCGTGTGAGGCCCGTCACCGCCCCGTTCCCGACCGCGCCTCAGTCCCACAGCCGCTTCCACCACGGCTCCTCGACCGGCGGTTCGCCACCGGCGAACCGGATCTTCCCGCGGATGTCGTCGATGTCCCAGCCGGTCAGGTTGGCGAGCTGCTGCGCCTCGCGGTCCTGCCGCTCACGCACCTGTTCTTCGTAGGCGCTGATGTCGCAGGTCGCCGGGCCCTCGAACGGGTGCCGGATCACGTAGCGGCCCTGGAAGTTCTGGCGGTCGCCGGTTTCCTGGAAGACCAGGTCCTCCGGGAAGTGCTCGCTGTCGTAACGCACGTGCAGGCGCGTGACGAACACGTCCTGTGCGGGTGACGGCGCGATACGCGTGCGCTCGTCCTGCCTGTTCAGCCAGAACACGCCGAGCCTCCGGAGTTCTTCGGCGCTCAGCGGGTCGGCCGCGCAGGGATCGCACCAGGCCATGTCCCAGGCGTATTCGAGGAACACCGCGCGGTTGTCGTTCGAGGCCGTCTGCCGTTCGAACATCGCGCGGTAGAAGTCGGCGAACTCGCCCTGGACGAACTCGGGCACGTCGACGTCGCTCGGCAGTTTGACGGTCCGGTAGTTCGTCGTCTCGACCCGACCGCTGCGCGTCAGGGCATAGACATAAAGCTCCTGGGTACCTTTCGCGTTCAGTGTGCCGAGCCGGATCGGCAGCATGAACTTGTTGCTCTCGTAGGCGACCTGGATCGGCCGCAGGTAGGAGTAGCCTTCGGTCTCGTGCCGGTCGAGGTTGACCTTCGCGACGAAGAAGCGCATGTCCTGCCTGAGGTAGCTGCCGACGACGCGTTCAGCCCCGCGGGGAATGCGGTAGTCGTTCTCGGTAAGCCAGGTAATGAGCCCATCGCTCTCTTCGGCCGAGAGGATCAGGATGTCGTACTCGCCGACGGCGTAACTCGCCTCGATCGTCACGCCGAGCGACTTGGCCCGGCCACGGCGGGCGGCCTCGGCATCCGCCGCGGCCGGCATCTCGCTCTGCATCATCATGATGCGGTCCTTTTCGTACACGGCGCAGGGGTCTGGGTCGAAATACTCGACGAGCCGCGGCGCGGTGTACGCGTCCAGATGCTCGATGAGGGCACGATCCGCCACGTTGATCTGGCCGCGCTCGATGAAGGTCGGGACCGGGATCACCATGGCAAAGTCCTCGACGTCGCCTTCGAAGTCGTTGGCCATCGTGATCACCGTGCGGTCGTCGTCGCGCACGAGCACGACCTGCGAGGCTTCGTTAAAGAGATTCGAGTCGGCTTTTGCGACGTAGAAGCCGCAGAAGGCCTGGGCCGTCGCACCGAGCGCGAAGGTCGCAAGCGCGACGCCGATTGCAAGCAGGGTTTTCATGTCACTACTCCTTTGTCAAACCTTGTTCGTTCGGGTTGGGGCTTCGTCCACGCGTAGCGGCAGCCCGTGAAGAAACGGTCGATCACCGGCACGAGCGGAGCCAGGAAGACCAGCGCGGTGATGGGACCGTGGGGTTCGTAGAGGACGAACTGGATGCCGTAACCGGCGACGGCGACGAGCGTGCCGTAGAGCGCCCGGCCGAATGCATGGTCCGGCGTCGTCTTCGGGTCCGAGATCATGAAGAAGGCGAACAGGAGCAGCGCGCCGCTCTTGAGCTGGTGCAGCGGGATCGCGAGCGGATCGCCCAGCCACACTGCGCGAGCGAACAGCAGCCCGGCAAACGTCACGAGGAAGGCTATGGTCGTTTCGGCCCGGCGCGCTTTCGTGAGCACCAGAAAACCGGCACAGGCGAATCCGAACGCCAGCAGCGTGGCGCTGCCCCACTGCCCGGAGGACAGCCAGGCGTGATCCGTCGCCAGCATCAGCGTCACGATTGCGAGGTTGGCCGGGTTGAAGACGTGCTTGCCATCGATGCGAATGACGAACTTGCTGCCGATGGCGAGCACGGCGGCAAGGCCGGCGATGACGAGGCTGTCGGTTCTCAAGAGCAGCGTCAGCGACAGGGAGGTGATGAGTGCGCTGAGCGGATCGAAACGGGGCAGGTCGACGAGTCGTCCGGCAGCCCACTGCGTGGCGAGCGCTGTCGTGACGATGACCAGGGCTGAGAGCCACGTAACGCCGAAGTCGAGTGCGGCAACGCCGTAGACGAGCAGGCTCGACAGCACGGCGACCTGGTAATACCGGGGATCGGCAAGACGGGTTGTGATTACCCTGACCATGCCTGTTACAAACGCGGCGCCGGCCCGGCGGGGTTAGCCGGGTCAGGGTCGGCCGCCGGCCGGGGGCGATGATGACAAGCGGCCAGCGGTATCGCGAATCGCGGCCGCGCGCTGCGAAGTGCGGCGCCAGTTGTGTTATAACAGACTGAAATTAAAAGAAATAAAAAATTCGAGATTCCTGCATCCAAAGCCGCATCGGCGGGCATCTATTAAGCGACACGGCAATAGCCACTGACTATTCAAAGGGAGAACTACCGTGGCCGAAGAAATGATCCCCATCGTGATGTTCATATCCATCGCGCTGGTTTTTATCGCGCTGTTCTGGTTCCGCTACAAGTCGCGCAGCGACCTGCAGCAGACCGTGCGCAACGCCATGGAGCGTGGCGTCGAACTGTCGCCCGAGTTGATCGACCGGCTGGGCGCGCCCCGTCCGGCAAAAGCCAAGGATTTGCGGCTCGGTGTAATCTGGCTGAGTCTCGCGATCGCCCTCGTGCTGATCGGTCTCGCGGTGCCCGAGCCCGAGGCGCTGCGCGGTACGCTCGCGGGTGCGGCGTTCCCGTTCTGTATCGGCTCGGCCTACCTGCTGCTGTACTTTTTCATCAGCCGCAAGGAAGAGGACTGAGTCACGGCAGAGGCAAGGCCGGCACGGTATGGAGACATTGGACAAAGAGCTCGTCGCACGTGTTGTCAGTACGCACGATACGGCGGCGTTCGGCGAGCTCATCAGGCGCCACCAGTCTCACGTGCGGAACTTCCTGCGCAAGCTCGCCGGTGATTTCACGCTCGCGGACGACCTGGCCCAGGACTGTTTCCTGCACGCCTGGGACAAGATTGCGACGTTCTCCGGGCACGGATCGTTCATCGGCTGGTTGCTGAAAGTGGCCTACACGACGTTCCTGCAGTCCAGGCGGCGATCGAAGCGTTACGCAGAGATCCTGGACGAGGTGGGGCAGGTCGCCGACCTGCAGTCGACGAGTTACACTCAACCCAACGAGGAGGTAACCGATCTCGATAAATTGCTGGCGGTTCTGGATACCGAGGAGCGTGCTGTGATGGTGATGAACTATGCGTTCGGCCTCTCGCACCGGGAGATCAGCGAGGCGACAGAGATGCCCGTGGGCACGGTCAAATCGGTGATCCACCGCAGCAAGGAAAAGATCAGGTCCGACTTTGAACTCAAACGTTATACACATGGCTGATCGAATCAGGGACAACGAGGACCTCGCGCTCGAAGCGCTGTTCAGAAGCGATGCTATCGCTGACGACGGCTTCAGTGAGCGGGTGGTGCGGAAAGTGCGGCGGCGCATCTGGATGCGGCGTATCGCGATGCCGGTTGCCGTATTCACAGGCTCGGCGATTGCGGCGAAACCCGTAACGTCGCTGCTCGGTGCTCTCGGCGAGCTTGCCGAAAGCGTGCCGGGCGCGGCTGCCGCGCTCCCGCTCGAGAGCCTGCCGTCGCCCTACATGCTGGTCGCCGGCGGAATGCTGCTCGCACTCGCGTTGCTCGGCTTGAATTTCCTCGAGGACTAGTGTCCTGCAGGACACTAGACCGGGTCGATTGTACGCGTGCGGGCACTCGGTTAAAGTCCGCGGATGAGCTTGCGCGAGAAAGTCGAAGAGATCCTGCCGAACTGGGAGCGCTGGTATCCGAGCCTGTTCGATGCCGCCAGCGATCTCGGGCTGATCAAGGCCGAGGTCTGCGATCCTGATTCCCTGCTCCTCACGCGCCGCCACAAACGGGTCATCCAGCAGGCCGAAGATGCGCACCGCGAGAAATGGGGCGGCAAGGCACAGGACTAGTCGCGTTCCCCGCCCTCACCGAGATCAATAAAAGGTTCCGAGATGTCGTTCAGCCTCGAGTCTGCCCGCGAGCAGTTTCCATCACTCAGCATCAACGATAACGGTCGCCGCCGTATCTATTTCGACAACCCTGCCGGTACCCAGGTGCCGTCGATGGTCGTGGAGCGCATGCGTCACTGTATGATCGAAGCGAGCGCAAATCTCGGCGGTCCCTTCGTCACGTCGCAGGCGGCCGATCGCGTCGTCGACGACGCTCGCGACGCAATGTCCGCGTTTCTCAACGCGGCCTCCAGCGACGAAATCATCTTCGGTCAGAACATGACGACGCTGACGCTGCACATTGCGCGCTCGATCGGCCGCTGCTTCGAGGCCGGCGACGAGATCGTCCTATCCTGCATGGACCATGACGCCAACGTGCAACCGTGGGTCCTGATGGCCCGCGATCACGGGCTGGTCGTACGCTGGATGGAATTCAACACCGAGACCTTCGAATTCGACGACGACGCTCTCGACAGGGTGCTGAGCGACAGGACGAGACTCGTCTGTGTCGGCGGTGCGAGTAACCTTCTCGGAACGCTCAACGACGTCGAATCGATGTGTCGCAAGGCCCGCGACGCGGGCGCCTGGACCTACATCGACGCCGTGCAGTCGGCACCGCACGTCGTGACCGACGTGCAGGCGATGGGCTGCGACTTCCTCGCCTGTTCGGCCTACAAGTTCTTCGGTCCCCACCAGGGCATCCTCTACGGACGCCGCGAGGTCCTCGAACAGCTCGAACCCTACAAGGTACGCCCGGCGCCCGATACGCTGCCGTGGTGTTTCGAGACCGGCACGCAGAGCCACGAAGGCATGGCCGGCACGGCGGCCGCCGTCGACTATTTCGCCTGGATCGGCCGCAAGATGGCGGCTGGCGGCGCCGACCGGCGCAGCGCCGTGACGGCCGGCATGGAGTTGATGGTCGAATACGAGAAGACACTGTCGAGACACCTCATCGATGGCCTCGAAAGCCTCGACGGCGTCACGGTGCACGGCGTCACGGCGGCCGATGCGCTGGACCGGCGCGTGCCGACGGTCGTTTTCACGCACGAGACGATGGCGCCGAAGGATATTGCCGCCGCACTCGCCGGCGAGAACATCTTCGTCTGGAGCGGCCACAATTACGCGCTGGAGGCTGCGCGTGCGCTGGGCATCCTCGACAGCGGCGGTGCGGTGCGGGTCGGCCCCGTGCACTACAACGGCACCGGCGAGATCGACGAGCTGATCGAGGCGCTCGGCCGCATCCTCCACGCCTGATCACTGCCGGGAACCGCCGCGCGCGGCGATAGCCGATTCATGTCCGAGCCGCACGCCATTCCCGGCCCCGCCCGCACCCTGTTCCTGACCGCTGCCGCAATGCTCGCGTTCGCGGCGAACTCACTGCTCTGCCGGCGGGCGCTGGGCGGCGAGCTGATCGATGCGGCGAGCTTCACGTCGCTGCGGATCCTCTCCGGTGCGCTGATGCTGGCGGCGTTAACGGCGCCTGGCTGGCGGCGACGGCGTCCGTCCCTGCACTGGAAGGGCGCGGCGGCGCTGTCTGCCTACATGGTGTTCTTCTCCTTCGCTTACCTCACGCTCAACGCGGGCACCGGTGCGCTGCTCCTGTTCGGTGCCGTTCAGCTGACGATGTTTGC